>JAYUGV010000376.1:0-7210 GCA_043767565.1 Anaerolineales bacterium | reverse complement strand
GAAAAATTAGCCGGGACATTCTGGCCCGATACCACCGATGAAAATGCGCGCAAGAATCTACGCCAGGAATTATGGCGGATCCGCAAAGCCTTCTCTGCACAACAATTCAGCACCGACGAGTATCTGCTCGCTGAAGAATTAACCCTGACCTTTAATCGCAATTCTGAATACTGGCTCGATGTCTCCCAATTGGAGCGACCCGAAATCGAGCTTGAATCGCTCACCGCGAATCTGGCGTTATATCAAGGCGAGCTCCTGCCCGGCTTCTATGAGGATTGGATCATGCTTGAACGTGAACGCATCCAATCCATCTTTGAAACCAAAATGGAACAATTACTGAAACAAATCGTAGCCGCTGAACGCTGGACGGCTGTCCAGGAACAGGGCGAACGCTGGCTCGCATTAGGGCATACCCTTGAACCGGCTTATCGCGCTATCATGCTGGCATACGGAGCGCGTGGGGATATGGCAAAGGTCAGTTCTACCTACCAGCGTTGTATTGAGGAACTCCGTGAACAGTTTGGGCTTGAACCTTCCGCTGAAACGCGTGCCTTATATGATGGTTTGCTCAAAGGCACGCATGCCCCGGCACGTTCTGCGGGAGTACAAACCTCCGGCACAGTTACCTTCCTCTTTACCGATATTGAAGAGTCCACCAACTTGCTCGATCAACTGGGCGATCAATACGCCAACGTGTTGGCAGAACATCATGAAATTTTGCGCGCCGCGATTCAAAAATGGAATGGGCATGAAGTGGATACACAGGGCGATGCTTTCTTCGTCACCTTTGCGCGAGCGATGGATGCGATCCGCTGCGCGGCAGATGCGCAACGCGCCCTCGATGCACATCCCTGGCTGCATGGCAAACCCTTACGCGTGCGGATGGGCTTGCACACTGGCGAACCACTCATTGCCTCTACAGGTTATGTCGGCATGGACGTGCACCGTGCGGCGCGTATTGGCGATGCAGCGCATGGCGGGCAAGTGTTGTTATCCCAAACGACGCGTGAATTGGTGGTCAACGATCTTCCAAGGGAATTATCGATTCGTGATCTGGGTGAGCATCGTCTCAAAGATTTAAAATTCCCCACGCCGATCTATCAATTGATCGTACCCGGGCTATCGCATGATTTTCCACCCATCCGCACCAAGTTCACCGGCTCTGAAGCGCCGACGGCGGGCGAGCCTCCGTTCAAAGGCTTGCAATATTTCGAAGAAGTCGATTCAGATTTATTTTATGGGCGCGAACTGCTCACTGCAAAGTTAGTCAATCGTTTAAATAGTTCGCAGTTTCTATCGGTGATCATAGGCGCCTCGGGCAGTGGCAAATCCTCGTTAGTCCGAGCTGGATTAATTCCCTCGCTCAAAAAAGGGCAGACGTTGATGGATGGAACAAAACCGCCGGAGGGTAGTGCTGAATGGCGAGTCCACATCATCACACCTACTGCGCATCCGCTCGAAGCCCTGGCAATCGAATTGACGCGTGATTCAGAATCAGTCACAGCTACATCCACCTTGATGGATGATCTGATGCAAGACCCGCGTAGTCTGGCACTTTTTCTAATTCGCAAATATCCAAAGGGACATACTCTGCTGGTGCTCGATCAGTTTGAAGAATTGTTTACGCTCTGCCGTGATGAATTTGAACGCGAGGCGTTCATTGATAATTTGCTCTCAACTCTTGCCCCCTCTCCCTTTCAGGGAGAGGGCCGGGGTGAGGGTCACGTCACTCTCATCCTCACCTTACGTGCAGACTTTTATGCGCACTTGGCACAATATCCTGAACTGCGTGATGCCGTGGCAAAGCAACAGGAATATATCGGACCCATGACGACGGAAGAATTGCGGCGTGCCATCGAGGAACCTGCCAGGCGCGGTCAATGGGCGTTTGAGCCGGGGCTGGTGGATTTGATTCTGCGGGATGTTGGCGATGAACCCGGTGCATTGCCTCTGCTTTCACATGCCCTGCTCGAAACTTGGAAGCGGCGTGCCGGTCACACACTGACACTCAAAGGCTATGCCGATGCGGGTGGCGTGCATGGCGCGATTGCACATACCGCCGAGAGTATGTATCAAAATCTCTCACCTGCTGAACAGGTAATCACGCACAACATCTTCCTGAGGCTGACCGAATTGGGCGAAGGGACTGAAGATACACGGCGACGAACTTCGATGGCTGAATTGATATTGCAGACCGATGATACGAACGAGGTGCAAGCTGTGTTGAATTTGCTGGCTGAGGCGCGGCTGATCACGCTGGGCGAAGATACCGTCGAGGTCGCACATGAGGCATTAATCCGTGAGTGGCCCACCTTGCGCGAGTGGTTGACGCAGGATCGGGAAGGCTTGCTGTTACATCGGCAGATCACCGAGGCGGCGCATGAATGGGAATTACTCGGACGCGATGCTGGTTCGGTCTATCGCGGTGCGCGTCTTGCGCAGGCGCGTGAATGGGCAATCTTGCACCCGAATTCACTGAACACAGGGGAGCGCACTTTTATCGAAGCATCGAATGAGTTGGCACAACACGAACAGAATGAACGTGAAGAACAAATTCAGCGCGAGCTTGAAGCCGCACAGCATCTTGCAGAAACAAAGAGCCAATCTGAAATGCGTTTGCGAATACGCAACCGCGTCATCAGTGTAGTTGGCGCAATCGCGTTGGTGTTGGCAGTGGTAGCTGGCATCTTTGGGTTTCAATCGAATCAGAATGCAGTCAGCGCACAGTTCAACGCCGCGCAAGCCGTGAATGCACAAGCAACCGCTCAGACCGAATCGCTCATTCGCGCCACCGCCGAGAACAATGCCATTCAATCTGCCGCGCAGTCGTTCTCGCGCGAGTTGGCTGTACAATCCGAACTCAATCTCAATCTAGACACCCAGCGCAGTATATTATTGGCATTGGCTGGGCTTGATAAAGTCTACACCCACGAAGCCGAGAATGCCTTGCACAAGGCTGTACAAGCGGCGCGTGAGTTGATGACCATCAATACACAACACACCGGTCAAGTCTATAACTTGGCTTTCAGCCCGGATGGAAAACGTCTCGTCAGCTCGAGCGAGAACTCAAAAGTGTGGGATGCTGCTACTGGAAAGGAATTGTTTTCTGTTCCAGGTTTTTTGCTTGTTTTCAGTCCAGATGGCAGCTTACTGGCAAACGCTGAGGCAATAGACCAAATGGTCAGAGTCTCAATATTGGATGCCCAGACTGGACAGAAGTTGTTAACGCTCAAAGATGTTGCCCGTTCTGATTGGTTGAGTATGAACTTCAGCCCGGAAGAACAGCTAATGCTTGGTGAAGCTGGGAAAATTGAATTTTTCGACTCGACTACCGGTCAGTTGAACTCCACGCTCAGCAGTCCAGATTGGACTTACAAAGGACTTGATGGTGGACCCGACTTACCTCTCAGGGTTAATTTTGCTGTCTTTAGCGCCGATGGAAAGCGCCTGGCAATTGATTTAAGGAGTGATGGGAATAAAAATTTAGGAAGAGTAGAGGTCTGGGACTATCCTTCACGCAAGCGCCTGTTGATATTGCCGGAGAATTTTGACACCTGGTTTTACCCACAAGGATTTGCCTTTAGTCCTGATGGAAAATACATCGTCAAGGTGCAAGCGGATGGTGGACCCTCGATAGTATGGGATGCAATTACCGGCAAAAAATTGTACCAATTAAGTACCCCCACTTACTTTAACAGTTTCGCTTTCACCCCGGATGGAAAATATATTCTGACGGCATCTGCAGATGGATCTGCGCAGATGCGGGAAGCGACAAGCGGCAAATTAATGCTCACGCTGAACGGGCATCGTGGAGCGCTTTTCCAGGTGAGCGCGAGCCCAGGCTGTGTAAGTCCGCCTGCCGCAGCCTTTGTGTGGTGTGGCTTGCGCCTGGCTACCGCTGGTGCTGATGAAACCATTAAGATTTGGGATATTGCTCCTGGTGGCGGGGAATTGCTAACGCTGCCTGGCAGTAATTTTTTTGTCAACAAGGATTGGTCACGCGTGACAACCATCGTCAAATTACCGCTCGATCAAGGAGGTTATCAGGGGATCGTCCAATCCTGGGATCTACCTGCCTTGACAAGCGGCTCTATCGATAAACTTCAAGTCTCAAATTACCTCTCGTCTATCGTCCAAGTTGACTCGGCTTCCCTGGGTCTACGGATAATTCAATCAGCCAAATTACTGACATCCACTTTTGTTGATACTGATGAATTTTTCAAAATTTGGGATGTGAGCAGCGGTGAGGCAAAAGAAATGACGACCGCGTGTTGTGCCAGCGTGACGGACAAGGTGGATGGTAAGTGGGTTCAAGGTCAAGACGTTAGCCCGGATGGGAAATTGCTAATCATTGGATATATTCAAGGGAATATAGATGTGTTTGACCTGCGTACGAGTAAAAAAATAAATACCTTCGCAGTAAGTAAATTGGGAGATCTATGGAGCGAAACCCTCAGCCCAGACGGAAGCACGCTCGCCGTGGCTACAACGGAAAATTTGCAAATCTGGGATATGGCAACGGGTCACTTATCCAAAACTTGGTCTGCCCCCGAAGCGAATATGATGGCGTTCACACCGGATGGCAAGTCCCTGCTGATAGGTACCTGTTTGGGAACTGTGAACGCGTTGGACGTAGCTACCGGAGAAAATAAATTCACGCTTTCTGGCTTCACTTCTTGTGTCAACAGCTTTGGGTTCAGCCATGATGGCAGTCGTGTGGCTGTCGGCTCAGAATCAGGACCACTTAAAGTATGGGATTGGAACACTCATGAAGAGTTGCTCCAATTGCCATTCGGCAACGCTTCCACGAATATCAGAATGCAATTCAGTCCCGATGATACGCGCTTGATGGTCAGCGCCTTCGATGCAAATGCGGCAGTACAAAACACTGTGCGTGTATATGTGCTGCCAACCAAGGACATCATCCCGCTGGCGAAGTCGCGCTTGACTCGGACATTGACTTTGGAAGAGTGTCAACAATATTTACACATGGACGCGTGTCCTGCTTCGCCGTAAGGCAAACATCTTTCTAACTGATTCATAAGAGGCTAACATGACCACTACACTTCCCCACTCCGAACACTTCACTTATCACAAACTGACTGAAGGCGTATGGGCGGCAATCGTGATAACAACTGGGCTGGCGGCAAGCAACTCAGGCATCGTAGATCTTGGCGACCGCACGCTGATCTTCGACACCACCCTCTCGCCCGCCTCTGCGGCTGAACTGCGGACTGTAGCAGAAAGTCTCACCGGGCGGGCTGTAACCTATGTGTTCAACAGTCATTTTCATAACGATCATGTTTTCGGAAATGCGATTTTTGAATCCGCGACGGAGATCTATGCCACTACCCGCACCCTCGAGATCATGACTGAGAAGACCGGGGCTGGTATTGTTGAATTCAAACAACATTGGCCCGAACAATTGAACACATGGGTAGAACAAGCAAAATCCGCACAAAATGAAACCGAGCGGTTGGATTACGAAGACGGTGTGCGGTTTGCAAAGGCAATCATTGATACCTTTCCACAGTTGGAACTACGTTTGCCAGATCATACGATCACGGATCGATTGGAATTCAAAGGGACCAAACGCACCGTCGAGTTCATCATCTATGGCGGCGGACACACCGACAGCGACGCATTCTTGCATTTGCCCGCCGAACGGATTATCTTTACTGGTGATCTGTTGGTTATCAAAAATCATCCTGATCTAACGTATGGCGACCCGCATGAGTGGCTAAATATCTTTGCGAAAATCAAAACGCTTGAACCTGTCCGTTTGATACCCGGTCACGGTGAAATCGGCACACTGGCTGATGTGGTAATGATGGAACGCTATATCAATGAACTGTTGCAGATGGCAGAACAGCATCGGCTTGAAGGTGGCACAGCCGAAAGCGCCATTGCCCTGCAACCTCCCTCCTTCACCGAAGGCTGGAATAACAGTGATGCGTTTGAACGCAATATAAAATTCTTGCACGAAAAAAACGCTGGGGAATAATCAATCTTGACGCATGACTGATTTAAAAACAAAAAAGCCTCGCGGACATTTCATCCGCGAGGCTTTCATCATTCATCATTCATCATTCATCATTCCGAAATCGAATTACGTTCCTTCTTCCCAGGAGCTCAGGTAGTGAGTCTGCTCGGGGGTCAGGATATCGATCTTGGTGCCCATCGCTTCGAGTTTGAGGCGGGCGATCTCGTTGTCAATATCGGTCGGTACAGAGTAGACCTTCTTCTCCAAATTGTCGGCGTTCTTCGCCATGTATTCGGCGGATAAAGCCTGGTTGGCGAAAGACATGTCCATCACGGAAGCAGGATGACCTTCGGCAGAGGCGAGGTTGATCAAGCGTCCCTCACCCAGGATGTTAATCTTGCGTCCATCTTTCGTTTCGTATTGATGCACGAACTCGCGCACATGCTTCGGCTCACCCTTCGACATCTTCTCCAATGCGGGGATGTTGATCTCGACATTGAAGTGACCGGAGTTGGCAACGATCGCGCCGTCTTTCATCACTTCAAAATGATGCCCATCAATCACGTTGATATCGCCGGTCACGGTGCAGAGGATATCGCCGATCTTGACGGCATCCAGCATCGGCATCACCTGGAAACCGTCCATGACCGCTTCCAGCGCCTTCATCGGATCGGTCTCGGTGACGATGACCTGTGCGCCCATACCACGCGCGCGGGATGCGAGACCGCGTCCGCACCACCCGTAGCCTGCTACTACAAAATTTTTGCCTGCCAGCAAAACATTCGTGGCGCGAATGATGCCGTCCACCGTGGACTGACCCGTGCCATAGCGATTATCGAAGAGATGCTTGGTCAGCGCGTCGTTCACAGCGATAACGGGGAATTTCAAAACTTTGTCCGCTTCCATAGCCTTCAAGCGGATCACACCCGTGGTGGTTTCTTCCGTGCCACCGATGACGTTCTTGAGCATCTGCTTGCGCTCTTCATCGCTCAAGCCTTTTGCCCATGCAGCGAGAGAAGGCTCCAACTTTTCGAAACGTCCCATCTCAATGAAGAACAGGGATGATACGAGGTCGGCGCCGTCATCCTGCGTCATGTGAGGCATATGTTCCAACGCGGCACGGATATGTTTGAAGTAGGTGACTTTGTCTTCACCCTTAATGGCGAAGACCGGGATTTCGAATTGACTCACCAATGCGGCGGCAACATCATCCTGCGTGGAGAGCGG
>JAYUGV010000375.1:0-18683 GCA_043767565.1 Anaerolineales bacterium | reverse complement strand
TCTCGTTGAAATACCGGGCGCTGGTCACATGCCCATGTGTGAAACACCCGCTGAAACTGCAAAAGCATTACTGATGCTGAGTTAAACGAACATCCCGTCACTGCTGAGGTGACGGGATGTTTTATTTTACAGTATCAGTTTCCGGCTGATGAAGAAGCGCGGGGAAATCCTTATGAAGCCACGAGGGGACTTGTCAATATATTATTATTTGCAGACCTTAATTCATTTTTGTTGGTTTCGTTGCGTTTGATCAGGCGGTTGATGTGCGCCACTAAAACACGGCTGGGCGTGGGCTTGGTTAGATAATCATCTGCACCGGCATCGAGCACGCTGGCAACCATGGATGGATCGTTGAGCGCAGATAGCACAATGATCGGCACCTGGCTGAATGTGCGGACCGAGCGGCAGACTTCCCAGCCATCGACATCGGGCATCATCAGATCAAGGATGATCAAGTCTGGCTCGTTCTCACGCACATAGCCCAGACCATCTGAACTGCTGTTGGTCGCGGTCACATCGAAACCCTGCGAGCGCAATAGTACAGAGAGAAGGTCGGTTACTGCTGTGTCGTCGTCAATCACTAATATTTTTATTGTCATAGTTATTTTTCCTAAGTGCCATATTATCACCGATTTATCGGATTTTGTACTTTGCAAGGTGCTAACAGGTTTTTATTATTACTGACAAATGAACGGAAAAATCATCACATTTGTCATAAATTCTTTGTGGTAAACTTCACACGATCAATCGCTATTATATTTTAATTGGAGGCAATATGGCAACAAAAGTTAAATCAAAAAACGCTGGTGGCAAGGTAAAACCAGTGCAGGCATCCGCAAAAGGCAAGAAGTGGGTGTATTTGTTTGGCGAAGTGAAAGCCGCGGAAAAATATGCCGGGTCATGGGAAGGTGTCCGTGGCCTGCTCGGCGGTAAAGGTTCAGGTCTGGCAGACATGACTCGCGCGGGTGTACCCGTGCCGCCCGGATTTACAGTCTCGACCGAGGCTTGTAACGAGTTCCGTAAATCGGAAAAATTCCCGGCTGGCATGTGGGAACAGGCGCTCGTCTCCATGAAGTCTGTTGAGAAACAGGCTGGCAAGAAATTCGGCGACCCAAAGAATCCCCTACTGGTCTCCTGCCGCTCCGGCGCGAAGTTCTCGATGCCCGGTATGATGAACACCATCCTCAACATCGGTCTCAACGACAAGGTTGTGGACGGCATGATCGAGATGACAAAGAACCCGCGCTTCGTGTGGGACTTGTACCGTCGTCTCATCGAAATGTTCGGCACCACCGTATTCAATCTCGATGACGAAGTCTTCGAACACCCGATGGCGGAATACAAAGCCAGCAAGGGTTACAAAGTAGACACCGAAATGACCGCCGAGGATTGGCAGGCATTGGTCGCCACATTCAAAGAAGTTTTCACCAAGAACGTTGGATTTGATTTCCCGCAGGATGTTTACGAACAGCTCAAATTCGCCATCAAAGCTGTCTTCGAATCCTGGAGCGGAAAACGCGCCGTGGATTATCGCCGCGCGACCCACATCTCAGATACCCTCGGAACCGCTGTCAACATTCAGACGATGGTCTTTGGCAATACCGGCAATGACTCCGGAACAGGTGTAGCGTTCACCCGCAACCCATCCACCGGCGATCAGAAGATGATGGGCGAATATCTCCTCAATGCTCAGGGCGAAGATGTAGTAGCAGGCATTCGCAATGCCGACCCAATTGAACATCTCGTCGAGAACATGCCAGCCGTTTACAAACAGTTCATGGGCATCACCAAAAAACTAGAAAAGCATTACAAGGACATGCAGGATGTCGAGTTCACCATTGAACGCGGCAAACTGTGGATGCTCCAGACCCGCAACGGCAAGCGCACGGCAAAATCAACAGTGAAGATCGCTGTCGATATGGCAAAAGAAAAACTGATCACGAAGGAAGAAGCGGTATTACGTGTCACGCCTGAAAACGTGGACGCGTTACTGCATCCGCAGTTCGATGAATCCGCAATGAAGAAGGCTGAAAACGAAGGCACATTCTATGCCAAGGGCGTGAATGCCTCCCCCGGCGCCGCAGTGGGACAAGTGTATTTCGATGCCGACACAACTGAACGTATGACCAAGGAACATAAACAGGACACCATCATGGCGCGCCCGTTCACCAAGCCGGACGATGTGCATGGCATGATCGCTTCACAAGGCGTGCTCACCAGCGAAGGCGGCGCGACCTCCCATGCGGCAGTCGTTGCCCGTCAGTTCGGTATTCCGTGCGTCGTCGGCGCATCTATGATCAAGATCGATCTCGAGAAACGCCATATGACCGTTGGCGATGTCATCGTCAAAGAAGGCGACTGGATCTCCGTCGACGGCAACACCGGCAAAGTGTTCATTGGCAAGATCCCCACTTCGGCTCCTTCACTTGAAGAACAAACCGACCTGCTGACCCTGCTCACCTGGGCAGATGAGATCTCCGCTCGCAAGGGCGTACGTGTTGGACCCAAAGGTTATCCGACACGCGGTCTACAAGTTTGGGCAAATGCGGATTATCCTAAGGATGCGCGCCGCGCTCGTTCCTACGGCGCTGTCGGTATCGGTCTCTGCCGCACCGAGCACATGTTCTTTGAACCCGAGCGCTTACCCATCGTTCAACGCATGATCCTCTCAGAGACTAGCGCAGAACGCACAAACGCACTCAACGTACTGCTCCCCTACCAGCGCAAGGATTTCGACGGTCTCTTCGAAGCGATGGATGGCTACCCCGTTATCATCCGCTTGATCGACCCACCGTTGCATGAATTCATGCCCGACGAAGAAAAGCTGCTCGAAGAAGTCATCACGATGCGCGTGAAGGGCGAGACAGATGGACTGCAAGCCAAAGAAGATCTGCTCGTCGCTATCAAAGGGATGCACGAATCGAATCCCATGATGGGCATGCGTGGTGTGCGATTAAGCATTTCCATGCCTGAGATCGTGGAGATGCAAGTCCGCGCCATCTTCGAAGCCGCGGCTGACTGCACCCTGCGCAAGATCGTTGTGAAACCTGAAGTGATGATCCCGCTCACCGGCACCGTCAAGGAATTGGAATGGATCCAGCCGAGACTCGTCCGCATTGCGGCGGCAGTAATGGACGAGAAAAAGGTCAAGTTTGAATATAAATTTGGCACCATGATCGAGATCCCACGCGCGGCTGTCACAGCGGCTGAGATCGCGGAACATGCCGAATTCTTCTCCTTCGGCACCAACGATCTGACTCAAATGACCTACGGCTACTCACGCGATGATGCCGAGCGCAACTTCCTCATCACCTATCAGGAACAGGGCATTCTCGAAAAGAATCCGTTCCAGACGATCGATCGTGGCGGCGTCGGCAAGTTGATGGATTGGGCAATCGGCGAAGGACGCAAGACCCGCCCAACCCTTGAAGTGGGCATCTGCGGTGAACACGGCGGCGACCCTGACTCGATTGAGTGGTGTCACATCATCGGCAACAACTATGTTTCCTGTTCGCCGTTCCGCGTGCCGGTCGCACGCCTTGCCGCGTCACATGCAGCGTTGAAGTATGCTGGCAAGAAAATTGCGGAAGATAAGTAGCGGATATAGAACCGGATAAACGGATGGTTGCGGATTTTGTAGCCATCTAAAAGAGAATCAAAAGATCAGCCGACCTGTGAAAGGTTGGCTGATCTTTTTGTAACCCATTATCAACGACACTGTTTATATTTTTCCGGCACATAATCGAGCACAAGGGTTATTACCAAATCATAATCGGCATCAAATCTCCGCTCAGTGCAGATGAAGAAACATGACCGTTCTGATCATGAAAGTGGTGAGGGGAATTTAATAGATTGGGATAGTGAGGAGCATTGTCCCAACGCAGAAGAGGGCGGTCACTATAAAGCTGGAAGGAATATCGCTTGAGATCTTTATCGGCTAAAAAACGGATCTGTAGAAAACTTGCAACAATAACGGCGCGGACTTTGAAAACAAAGGTCTCATCATCCACCGATTCGTTTTCGAGAATTTGAATATCGCCCAACTCCGGGGTGGCGCGCATACGCGTGAGCAGACTGTCAAGCAGGGTCATTTTCGATTACTTGACTGCGAATTGTTTGCCATTTACTGAGAAGCACAAGCCCTGCTTCCCAATCCATCCAAATATCTTCTTGATCAGGTGTAGCATTATTTTTCAAGGACACAGTGAATGAATCAAAGTCTTGTTTATAGCGCATCTCGAACTCGGCATTCTTATCCTTGTAAACAGAAATTTGCCGGTCAATATAATCCAATAACAGGGCACGCAAGGCGCGTTCAAAGTTCTCAAACACACCTTCGCGAATGAGAGGCGAGACGATCTTCTCTACGGATTGAACGAGATGAGCCTCGTTTGCAGATAACGTTGGGTTTGCCATAACACCTCCA
The DNA here is from genome assembly GCA_043767565.1 of Anaerolineales bacterium. Taxonomy (GTDB): domain Bacteria; phylum Chloroflexota; class Anaerolineae; order Anaerolineales; family Villigracilaceae; genus Defluviilinea. The sequence continues at coordinate 14,257 of JAYUGV010000375.1, read as the reverse complement.
GACATACTTGATGTATCCATAATACTACAAATTGCATTAAATCTTCCCTGCCACATAATCCAGCACATCGATCTTGGTCAATATCCCGATCGGTCTGCTGTTTTCCACGACGATCAAAGCGTAGCCTGACTTCAACGAATTCATCGCTTCTTCGAGCGGCGTTTCGGGCGGGAAAACGGAATCAGCATTCTGCACGAGCGGGTCAATGACTTCTTCGTTGCTGTGATCGTGCTTCTCGATCATGTGATTCAACATATCCACTTCTTCGATCAAGCCCACCAGCGAACCGTCCTTGCCAACCACGGGCATTTGCGAGACACCGTATTGATGCATCATCGAAACCACCTTGCGCATGGAATCGCCGAGCTCAGCCGTGTACAACATTTTGTTGGGCTTCGCAATTAACAGATCGCTGAGCGCCATCTCGCCAAACTCCATCGAAAGGAAACCAGACTCGCGCATCCACTTGTCGTCATAAAATTTCGAAAGATAGCGCGAACCTGCATCAGGCAGGATGACCACCGGGATGCGTCCTGCCGGGAGTTTGCGGCAATACTTGATCGCGCCTGCAATCGCCGAGCCAGATGAACCGCCCGCAAAAATCCCCTCCTGCCGCACCAATTGCCGCGCCCACAAAAAGGACTCGCGATCACCCGCGCGCTCGATCGCATCCACCACCGTGATGTCCATCGCCGACGGCAAAAAGTCCTCGCCGATGCCTTCCACTTTATAGGTCTTCGGGTACGCGCCGGGAGGAATAACACCCTTGTTCTGCCAGATCTCTGTCAGAATCGAACCTTCGATATCTACACCCACAATTTGGATATTGGGATTCTTGGATTTGAGATACCGTCCCACCCCGCTGATCGTCCCGCCGGTGCCAATGCCAATGATGACATCGGTCAGACGTCCATCGGTCTGCTCCCACAACTCGGGACCGGTACTCAGCTCATGCGTTTTCGGGTTATCCGGGTTGTGATATTGATTTGCGAGAATCGCATTCGGGGTTTCACGCGCAAACTTCTTTGCCACCTCATAATACGAACGCGGATCATCGGGACCCACTGCGGTCGGCGTAATGACCACCTTCGCACCATACGCACGTAACAATAATATCTTTTCATTGCTCATCTTGTCAGGCATGACAAAGATGGTCTTGTATCCCTTGAGAGCCGCGGCAATGGCGAGACCAACGCCGGTGTTACCTGATGTTGCTTCGACAACAGTCCCACCAGGGACAAGCTCTCCCCGCTTTTCAGCCTGCTCAATGATGAATGCTCCAACTCGATCCTTTACCGATCCCCCCGGATTCATGAATTCAAGTTTTGCATATAAAGGCACAGGCAAATCACGCCCAATGCGCGACAGTTTTACAAGCGGCGTATTCCCCATTGCCCCCAAAACATTATCGTAGACACGCTTTTCGTTCGAGGCTGGTAAGGTCATTCTCGCTCCTTTGGTATAAGAGTATTTTACTGTACCCATAAAAAGAACTCCGAGTTTTTGAAAAACTCGGAGTTCTACTTTTCTACTAATACAACGGCAAACTTGGATCCACTTCCTCAGCCCAAGCGTTGATACCGCCTTTGAGGTTTTTCATCTTCTTGAAACCGGCGCTGGATAATATTTCAATCGCGCGCGCGGAACGTGATCCGCGTTTGCAGAAGACGATCATCTCTTCGGCGGAGTCCAGTTCGGACATGCGTTGGGCAACTTCGCCGAGCGGGATATTTTTCGCGCCTTTGATGGCGGCGATCTCCAACTCGTGAGGTTCACGCACATCGAGCAGAATCAGGTTCGGGTCACGTTTGAGGCGGTCTTGCATCTCTTGCGGGGTGATATCCCAACCAGCGCCAGCGGAGGTATCATCCGCATGATGACCGGGGACTCCACAGAATTCTTCATAGTCAATCAACTCTTTGATGTCGGCATTCGGTCCGCACACACGGCAGTTAGGATTCTTCTTGAGTTTGACAAAATCAAAACTCATATCGAGCGCGTTATACAAGAGCAGTTTGCCGATCAGTGGTTCGCCGATGCCAAGCAAAATTTTGATAGCTTCGGTGGCTTGCAATGTACCGATCGTGCCGGGCAGAACACCGAGCACACCACCCTCCGCACACGAAGGGACAAGCCCGGGCGGCGGCGGCTCGGGGAAGAGACAGCGATAGCAGGGACCTTCCTTTGCATAAAAGACACTCACCTGTCCATCGAAACGGAAGATGGAGCCGTAAATGTTCGGCTTGCCGAGAAAGACAGCGACATCGTTGGTGAGATAACGGGTCGGGAAATTATCAGTGCCGTCAATGATGATGTCATAATCCTTCGCAATACGCATGGCATTTTCGGAGGTGTAGGGTTCGTTGTAAACGTCAATTTGAATATCGGGATTCAAATCGGTGAGGCGGTCGCGGGCGCTTTCTACTTTCAACTTGCCAACCGTGGATGTGCCGTGAATAACCTGCCGCTGCAGGTTGGATGAATCAACCGTATCGTAATCAACGAGTCCGATGCGACCGATGCCAGCCGCGGCTAAGTAAAGCGCAACGGGTGAACCGAGTCCGCCGGTGCCAATGACGAGCACGGACGAGTTCTTGAGTTTAATCTGTCCCTGCAAGCCGACTTCAGGCATCAGCAGGTGACGTGAGTAGCGCAGGATTTGGTTGTGAGTAAGTTCTTCGATCATAATTTACCTTTTCAACCACGAAGGACACGAAGCGCACAAAGGAAAGGCAAAGCCTTTAAAACCTTCGTGTCCATTGTGTCCTTTGTGTTTAAGAAATCTTTCCGCCCGCAATGGATGGGATCAACATGATCTTTTCGCCGTCCTTGATCGGCGTATCCACGCCCTGCAAGTCTTTGATGTTGTTCTCGCCTACGAACAGATTCACGAACGGGCGCAGTTCACCGGCTTCGTTGAAGATATGCGGTTTGATGGCAGGGAATTGACCTGTTAAGTCCGTCAATGCCTCCGAAATTTTTGCGCCGCTTACGGTCACTTCGCTTTTGCCGCTGGTGTAGGCGCGCAAAGGTGTTGGGATTCTCAAAATTGTCATTGATTCTATTTTCTCTCGTTTCGTTGTATTTTTATTTACCGTTTCTCTACCATCATTTCAGAATTGGGACGCTGACACCTGCACTTGCTTCTGGTGCAAGTGTGAACGCTGAAAAACGCAGATTTTTTCTTCTTTATCAGCGAGATCAGCGTTTTTCAGCGTCCTATGTGAATTTTGTACGGCATCAAATTCACTGATGGGCTATATAAACAATTGTACATCAGCATCCGCGGCATATTCAAGGAAGGTTGCCGCGCCACCGATCTCGGCTTGCGGAATAAAGTCTTCCTTTTTGAAGCCGAAGACATCCATCGTCATCTGGCAGCCGATCAGGCGTACATCCAGATCCAGACAGGCATCGCGTAATTCTTCGATAGTGGCAACGCCCTTGTTGTGGAAGGTCTGTTTCATCAAACTGGTTGCCATGCTTTCAAAACCGGGCACGTTTGACATGAGTAAATTCGGCATCGCCCAATTGATGTTTTGAAATCCTTCGGGACCAAAGGGCATCTTCATCGGCATGGCTGGGTTGCCAAGCGGAGAAACTGCGGCAGTCAATTCAGGCTTGAGCAGAGTCAACCCATAAAAGGTAAAGAAGATCCCCACTTCCCAGCCCATGGCGGCTGCGGCACTGCCAAGGATGAACGGAGGGTAAGCCCAATCCAGCGTCCCTTTGCTGGAAATAAGCGCAAGCCTTTTTGGGGCATTCGGATTCGATTTAGACATTATGATGTTCTCCTAAAAAGCATTAACCACAAAGGGCACCAAGCACACAAAGGAAAATCTACGGGAAGGCTATTCGCTCGTCACTCGTCCAACCTTAGTGACCTCACCTGCACTTGCGTGCTGGTGCAAGTGTTGTGTCCTTCGTGGTAAAAAATTTAACTCTTTTTCAAAAAGAAAATAAATTTTTCGCCTTCGGTGGTTGAAAGCAATAACTCATTACCGGTCTGGCGGCTCCATGCGGCGATGTCTGGCGGCGAACCGGCATCAGTGGAGATCATCTTCAAGATCTGACCTGACTCTAATCCCTTGATCGCCTTGGAGGTCTTCACGATCGGCATCGGACAGAGCATGCCGGTGCAATCCAACAATGCATCCTCTTTGATCACTTCAATATCGTTCATATATATCTCCTGAATTAAATGATTTCTATTTCTTCTTCTTCGTATTTCGTGCGGTCTTCCAACAACTTCCACGAGCGGTGGTTGACTACCTTGCCGTTGTCCACACGCGTGATAATGTACGAAAAAAACGGCTGTGCCCACTCACGGTCATATTCAGAGGGGACGTTCGGGCAATCGGGATGCGAATGAAAAACACCGATCAAATCCACGCCCAATTCCATGGCTTTCATTTCTGCCTTGAGATAATCTTCGGGCGTCAGCAAAAAGCGATTATGGCGCGCTTCATCTTCGCGCGCGTTTTCCAAAGACAACACTTCTTTCACATCACTATCCGTGCCCAGCAAAAATCCCGCACCTTCGCCCGGATAGGCTTTCTCCAAATGCGCGTTGATGCGCGCGGTCAACTCACTTGAAATCTTCAACATGCCCTCACCCCGCTTCGACTTCCACTTCGTCTCGCTGTCGCTCGCTCAGTGTCCGCTCAGCGCGAAGGGAAGAAGACTGCCATAGATTTTTATCGCTCAAATATTTATACCCGGCATCGGGGAAAACCGTGACAACGACGCCTTCATCTAATTCACTGGCTAGACGTAGAGCTGCGACTGCTGCCGCGCCAGAGGAGATTCCCACAAACAAACCTTCTTCGCGCGCCAGACGTTTGACCATCTCATGCGCCGCTTCAGTCTTCACTTCAAGCTGCTCATCCGCAAAGGACTCTTCATAGAACCCAGGCTTGATCGCACTAGGCATATGCTTGAGCCCTTCGAGTCCATGGAATGAATCATCGGGCTGAAAGGATATGATCTTCACCTGCGGAAGTTGCTCGCGCAGATAACGCCCCGTACCCATCAATGTGCCTGATGTACCAAGACCGGCAACAAAATGAGTTACTTGCCCATTCGTTTGTGCTTCGATCTCCGGTCCCGTGGATTTGTAATGCGCTTGCCAATTGGCGTCGTTGTTATATTGATTCGCGTACCAATAGACATCAGGTTGTTCAGCGGCAAGTTCACGTGCTTTGAGAATCGCACCGTCCGAACCTTCGAGTGGATCGGTGAGAATCAATTCGGCGCCGAGCGCTTTGAGAATGGACATCCGTTCCGAGCTGGCGCTCGCTGGAATGGCAAGCGTCACCGGAATGCCCAATGCCGCACCAAAAGTCGCATATGAGATTCCCATATTGCCAGAGGTTGAGTCAAGCAGGCGTTTATATGCTCTTGGCGATGTCCCCGCCGCCGAGGACGGCGACAGGAGCAATTCACCATTGGCGAGCGCGGTTTGGATAATGTTGAGCGCGGGTCTATCTTTGACGGAGCCGCCCGGGTTGAACCATTCAGCTTTGGCAAAGACCTGGGTACGAGGCGACAGGTTCCGGCTTGTCCTGAGCGAAGACGAAGGGCTGAGACGGCGAAGCGGGAGCAGCGGCGTGTTCCCCACGTGAGAGGTGAGTCCATCCAAATAAATCGTATTCGATTCAGTTAATCGATAATCCAATAAAGTCATAGCATCCTTTTAAAACAAAACAGCCAACGGGTAAACAAAAAGACGGCGAACAAACGCCACACACGCTGCAAAGATTTGCACGCGGGGGTCGTCCAACCGTCTGATTCCGTTGACTGTCCCGAAGGGAGAGTGTTCTCAGGCGGTGGCTACGAGCCCCGCCATATACACAAGCAATAGTTATATGTTTTCATAAGTTATCTACCAAGATGACGGCTATTTTACATTTCTTACCCGAATTGTCAAGGCAAATATCCCGATCCCCAAAACTGACATGTCTTATGCACATCATTACCCGACAGAACGTTCGCGTGGACAATAATTATAATCGATAAAGCCCTCGCGGAGACATGTCAGGTTTTTTACTCTACCCTCCCGCCGCCGCCGCGAGAATGCGGACAACATCCTGCTCCCCCACTGTTGTCTCATTTCCATTCAACTCTTTCACGTTGACGTCGTTCACAAATAAATAAATATGCCTGCGTAAATTTCCTTCACCATCGAACACATGGAATTTGAGCGCCGGGAATTTTTCGACTGCGCTCTGCACAGCTTCTAACGCAGTGGAGCCGGAGACTTCAAAGTGAGTTTGTTTATCTGTGTAATAGCTGATGACGTTCGGAACGCGGAGGGTTGGCATAGCTTGATTGTACTCAAAAAAAGAGACTTCGACACAAAGCCGAAGTCTCTCATTACGCAATACGTAGTACGTATTACTCTTCCTTCTTCGCTTCCAATTCCTTCTTGTGCGCTTCGATGAGCGTACCGGCAATGTGACTCGGCACAACATCATAGTGATCGAAATCCATGGCGAAGTAACCGCGTCCGCCGGTGATGGAACGGAGTTGGACGGTCTCCTTGCACAACAAAAAGAACTTGATTAATCGGGTAAAAAGGTGTATCTTTGTTGTAGATACCAACAGGAGATAACCTTATGCTCACAAAAGTTCAGAAATGGGGCAACAGTCTTGCCCTACGAATACCAAAAGCCTTTGCGCTGCATGCCCAATTGAAAAATGATTCCTTTGTAGAGATAAGCATGATCGAAGGTCAAATCATTGTTACTCCGGTGGTTGCACAAACCTGGACACTTGAAGAATTACTAGCAGGTATCAACAAAAACAACCTTCATCACGAAGTTGATACTGGCTCTGCCGTAGGAAATGAAGTTTGGTAAGAACCCATGGCATATATTCCTGATAGCGGCGACATCGTTTGGATCATGTTCAATCCGCAAACAGGGCATGAACAGGCGGGCCATAGACCAGCATTGGTTTTGTCCCCAAAGGGTTATAACAGCAAAACTGGTTTAGCCATCCTCTGCCCTATTACAAGTCAGGTCAAAGGATATCCTTTTGAAGTCAAAATACCGGAGGGTCTAGAGGTAGGCGGCGTAGTTTTATCCGACCAGGTAAAAAGCCTCGATTGGAAAGTAAGGAATGCAAAATTCAGTTGCAAGCTACCACCTGCTGTCTATAATGAAGTCGTGCAAAAGTTAAGCACATTGATTCGTCAGCAACTTCAAAATACGTAGATGTTTGCAAAAACAAAAAACGCCCTTTTCGCAAGGACGTTTTTTGTTGTATATAGATTGCTTCGCTACGCTCGTAATGGAAGACTACTCTTCCTTCTTCGCTTCCATTTCCTTCTTGTGCGCTTCGATAAGCGTTCCAGCAATATGACTCGGCACCACATCGTAGTGATCGAACTCCATGGCGAAGTAACCGCGTCCGCCGGTGATCGAGCGGAGCTGGGTGGTGTAGCGCGTCATTTCCGCCATCGGCACATGCGCCACAATGACCGTATTGCCGCGTTCTGAGTCTGTGCCCTGCACACGTCCGCGGCGGGTGTTGAGGTCGCTCATCACATCGCCCATGTTCGCGTCGGGGACGGTCACGCGGATGTTCATGATCGGCTCGAACAACACGGGACCCGCCTCCTGCACCGCCAGCTTGAAGGCTTCACGTCCGGCGATCTCGAACGCCAACGGCTTTGAATCGACTTCATGTTCCTTGCCATCGAACACAATGACTTTCACATTGCTCATCGGGTAACCCGCGAACGCGCCGCGTTCCATGGTCGCTTTGATGCCTTTTTCAATCGGCGGCAAATAGGACTTGGAGAGGTTCATGCCCACGAGTTCATCGTCAAATTCAAAATCAGCTTCCGGTAAAGGCTCGATCCGCAAATGCACTTCACCAAACTGACCCGAACCGCCCGATTGTTTTTTATGACGATATTGACCACTTGCCTTGCGCGTGATGCCTTCGCGATAGGGGATGCGCGGCTGATGAGTCAACAAACCCACCTGGAACTTATTCTGCGCGCGGTTGATGGCAACATCGATGTGCTGATCGCCCATCCCCTGCAAAACCGTCTCATGCGTAATGGGATCGTTCTGCCAGGTGAGGGTCATATCTTCATCGCTCAACTTGGTCAGCGTCGGTGAGATCTTCGCAGCATCTGCCTGGCTCTTGGGCGTGATCGCCACACGGTACAACGCAGCTGGGAATTTTGGTTTTTCAAAAGTCAGCGGATGTCCTTTATCGCAGAAAGTATCGCCGGTTGAAGTTGAAGCCAATTTGGAAACGGAGGCAATGTCACCGGCATGGATGGTCTTGGCAGGAATCACTTCCTTCCCACGTTGGAAATGCATACCAGACATGCGCTCATCCGCGCCTTTGGTCTGATTCCAAACATGCGCATCGGCTTGTACCGAACCAGAGATCACCCGGAAATACGACATCCTACCCACGAACGGGTCCGCAGTGGTCTTCCATACATATGCCGCTAATGGTTCGTTGTCTGATGGTTTCAAAGTCTCTTCACCGTTCTTGCCCTGCGCCACGCGCTTGGGAGCATTCAACGGGGAGGGGATCAAGTCAATGATGTCATTGAGCAGCGCAATCGTGCCGATCTCACGCGCACCCGCCGCACAAAAGATGGGGACAAATTGTCCAGCGTAGACCACGTCTTCTAGTCCACGGACCATTTCGGCGTCGGTGAGTGAACCGTTCTCGAGGTACTTCTCCATCAACTCATCTTCACCCTCCGCCGCATCCTCCACCATCGCAAAATGCGCTGCCTTTGCCGCATCCATCATCTCGGCTGGTATCTCGGCAATTGTTTTACCATCGCCCATATAGGCTTTCATGCCGATAATATCCACCACGCCTTTGAAGTTCTGCTTCTCCCCGATCGGCAGATGGACATTGACCACACGCTTGCCATGCGCCACCACGAATTCTTCGATGGCAGCATAGGTCTTTTCAAAGTCCGCGTTCTCACGGTCCATTTTATTGATCACAAAGAAACGCGGCAGGTTGAACTCATCGGCGTAACGCCAGGCAAGTTCGGTGCCCACTTCAATACCGGCAACGGCATCCACTACAATAAGCGCGCCATCAGCTACACTCAGGGCCGAGATCATCTCACCCACGAAATCGGTGTAGCCTGGCGCGTCGATAACATTGATCTTATGGTCGCGGTGCTCTATGGGAATTACACTGGAATAAATGGAGATCTTACGACGGTGTTCCTCATCATCATAATCTGAAGCCGTCGTCCCGTCCTCAACCTTGCCCAGGCGGGTGGTCGCCCCCGAAACATGCAGAAATGCCTCCGCTAACATTGTCTTCCCCGCGCCGCCATGTGAGACCAGCGCGATGTTGCGAAGAAACTCGGTGGTATACTCTTTCATGAAAAAGCCCTTCCCATTCAGTAGGATATAAAGCTAGTCGCATGATTGTAAAAGAACTCATATGAATTGTCAAAGTGACATTCCACACTAACGGGGCAAGTATGAATCCCCAACTCAACATCTTCAAAGACTCTGAAAAACTCAGCCAGCACGCGGCACAAATTTTTGTCGAACAAGCCGCACAAGCTATCAAGGAACGTGATCGTTTCCTGGTGGCGCTCAACGGCGGCGGCACACCCACCCGCCTCTTTCAACTACTCGCCAGTGACTATAAAGACAAAATGGATTGGAACAAAGTCCACATCTTCTGGGGCGACGAACGTTGTGTCCCGCCGGATGACGCAGGCTCAAGTTACGGACAGGCGCGGGACTTGTTATTGAGTCACGTTCCCATACCGGACTCAAACATCCACCGCGTCCAAACCGACCTCGGACCTGCCGAGGCCTCGAGAGACTATGCCCTCACCCTGAGCGGATTCGCCTCACCCCCGCTCGCTGTGCCGCGCTTTGACTTGGTCTACCTCGGCATGGGCGAAGACGGACACACTGCCTCGCTATTTCCCGGCTCGCCAGTTGATGTTACCGAGTCAACACTGCCGGTCACCGCACATTATCAAGATCGCCCGGCAAATCGTGTCACACTGACACAGCTCGTGTTCAACCAAGCGCACATGGTTGTCTTCATGGCAACCGGCGAAAAGAAAGCCATCACTTTGGCAGAAGTATTGAGCAACAGATATAATCCAGAACTATATCCCGTTCAACGCATCGAACCCAAAGATGGCGAATTGATCTGGCTCGTAGATGAAGACGCGGCAAGCAAATTGCCGAGAAATTTAATAACTAAATTTTGTGAAGGATAAATCACCCTCGCGCTGAGCGGAGGCTGAGTGCAAACCGAAACCGCAGACGAAGCGCCCTTCGACTGCGCTCCTCGCTGTCGCTCGTCACTCCGCTCAGGGCGAAATTTTTGGAGGCACATATATGGAATTAGCAATAGTCGGTTTAGGCAAGATGGGAATGAACATGGCAACGCGTCTCGTGCGCGGCGGACATCGTGTGGTCGGGTATGCACGCACCGCCGCTACTGTCGATGAAGCCATCAAACTTGGCGCAGAGGGCGCACATTCACTGGAAGAAGCAGTCAGCAAACTCAATGCGCCGCGTATTGTTTGGGTGATGGTGCCCGCAGGTAAAGCAACCGACGACACCATCGACCAACTGTCAAATTTATTGAGCAAGGGCGACATCATCATTGACGGCGGAAATTCAAACTATAAAGATTCCGCACGTCACGCCGCACAACTCGCGCCCAAAGACATCGATTTTCTGGATTGCGGCACCAGTGGCGGCATCTGGGGCTTGACGGAAGGCTATAGCTTGATGATCGGCGGTCAGGCTGAAGTGGCAGAAAAGATGCGTCCTGTTTTCGAGACGCTGGCTCCAGCGGCAGATAAAGGCTGGGGGCGCATGGGTCCGCACGGCGCGGGACATTTTGTCAAAATGATTCACAACGGCATCGAATACGGCATGATGCAGGCTTTCGCAGAAGGCTTCAGCATTATGAAAGCCAAAGAAGAATTTGGACTCGACCTCGCTCAGATTTCGCACGTCTGGCAGCATGGCAGTGTGGTGCGCTCGTGGCTCTTGGATCTCGCCGCAAACGCACTGGATGAAGACACGCAGCTTACAGACATCAAACCCTGGGTGGCGGATTCAGGCGAAGGCCGTTGGACTGTATTCGAAGCTATTGACCTGGATGTTCCCGCACCCATCATTACGCTGGCTTTACAAATGCGTTTCGCCAGCCGCGACACAGAAAATTATTCCGCGCGTATGCTGTCTGCCTTGCGCAATCAATTTGGCGGGCACGCAATAAAAAAGGCTGAGTAACTTAGCCACTGAGTCACAGAGATTTTATTTTATCTTTTCTCAGTGGCTCCGCGACTCTGCGGCAAAATGAGATGATTATGGATAATGGCTTACCAACTTCTATTGTAATTTTCGGCGCGTCGGGCGATCTGACACAACGCAAACTTGTACCTTCGTTGTTCAATTTATTTCGCAAGGGACGCATGCCGAAGCAGTTCCGCATCATCGGTTACGGCAACACCGCCTTTACCGATGAACAATTCCGCGCGCAATTGGAAGCAGGCATGAAGCAGTTCGCGCCCTTCGAGTTCAACGCAGACGAATGGTCAGCCTTCGCATCCAATCTTGTGTATCAACAAGGTCGCTACACCGATCTGGCGGATTTCAAAAAGCTTGGCACGCTCCTGAAAAACTGGGAGATCAATTCGGGTAACCGCATCTACTACATGGCAACCCCGCCCGGTGTCTTCCCCAATATCATCGATCTGCTCGGGCTGACCGATCAACTCACGGAATACAACGGCTGGCGGCGGGTCGTCATCGAAAAACCGTTCGGCACGGATCTTGAGTCCGCGCACAGTTTGAACGCGCAGATTCATAAAACGCTCAACGAAAACCAGATCTACCGTATTGACCATTATCTCGGTAAAGAGACCGTGCAGAACATCTTGGTAACCCGTTTTGCCAACACGATCTTTGAGCCGTTGTGGAATCGGAACTATATCGATCATGTAGAGATCACAGTTGCGGAACAAGTCGGCGTGGAACATCGCGCCCGCTTCTATGATGGCATTGGCGTAGTACGCGATATGTTTCAAAACCATTTACTGCAACTGATGACACTCGTTGCTATGGAACCACCCGCCTCATTTGACTCAACAGCGCTTCGTAATGAAAAAGTAAAGGTATTAAGTTCCATCCGCCCGATGCAGGCGGAGGCTGTGATTCACAACACCGTGCGGGCGCAGTATAAAGGCTATCGCGCAGAGGAAGGCGTCGATGCCGAATCAACCACCCCGACGTTTGCCGCGGTCAAACTCCAGATTGATAATTGGCGCTGGCAGGGCGTCCCGTTCTATTTGCGGTCGGGGAAAAAGTTGAAGGAAAAACTTTCCCAGATCACGATCGAGTTCAAAGAACCGCCGCACCTGCTCTTTCCGAACACGAAAGAACATATCACGCCCAACATGTTGGTGCTCTACTTGCAGCCAGACGAAGGCGTGCATTGGCGCTTTGAAGCCAAAGTGCCTGATACCATTGCCAAACTTCGTTCTGTGGATATGGAATTCCATTACGCCGACTCGTTCGGCAAGACCGCGATCCCCGAATCCTACGAACGCCTCCTGCTGGATACGCTCACCGGCGATGCATCCCTGTTCACCCGTGCTGATGAAGTGGAGACTGCCTGGAGTTTGATCGATCCCATTATGGCAACCTGGGAAGCTCACAAACACCCGCTGGCAGAATACGAACCCGGCTCATGGGGACCCGCCGAAGCAGATGACTTGCTTTCACGCGATGAACGAAAATGGTCCACGTGGGACGGACGTAAGGAATAGAAATACAGCCCGATGTTTCAAAACATCGGGCTGTTCGTTAGTTCTATCAATTATGAAAATTGGCGGCAATACTTTCAAACTTGAAAATATTTTGCATTGTTCACCTTACTATTTTCCATATAATTTATTTAACTTGACCGTGGGTTAAGCATTATTTTTTATACAGGAGTTTAGGAATGAAGAAGTATCTTTCAATCGTATTCGTTATGCTCATCGTCATGGCAATCTTTGCATCCACGGCATTTGCTGCTCCCGCCGCCAATGCCAGCATCAGCTTGAAGTCTGTCACTTTCAATGGCAGCGGCGTTGTTCTAAAGTTCAGCACCAGCGGGTTAACAAAAAAAGATCTCAACGACAATTTTTTCAAAATCGCATCTAATTCCTATAATATGGAGTGCGATTTTATTGACGACACGACCGATGTGCGCTGTTTGGTGTCAAAGGATCTCTCTAACCTTGCAGGTGAAAGTTTTACTGCCAGTTTACATGGCTTTTTATTTTATGGTAATGTACCACAGGCTGCGTGCGTCCCATGGATCAATATTGATGTGTTTGAAGATGGTGAGCTTGTAGCCTCCGGGGAGGCTACTCAGGCAGAATGGGATTATGTAGCATCGCAAGGGTTGTTTGAGTATTGGGCAGCTTATGGGATCACCTATAAGATAACCGGAAATTATTGTGATTCGTTTGATTACGACTTCAATTATTACTCCTAACAGTTCAATTAATGATTTGAGCATTAATTAATACGTTTTAAACAATAAAGCTCACCCGAAAGAAACATTCGCGGGTGAGCTTTATTGTTTTTAAATTTTATACCGGAAAAATTCCAAGCTATGGACCAACCGTAATCAGATCCTTAATGCGCTCATACGTACCGGGACCAATGCCCGAAACGTTGATAATATCTTCAGCCGTCAGGAATGGTCCATTTTGCTCACGGTATTGGATGATCTTCTTGGCAGTGGTCGGACCAATACCCGGCAGAGATTCAAGTTCAGCTTGCGAAGCAATGTTAATATTAATCAACTCGGCGTTTGAAGCTGCTGTTGCTACGGCAGTGGACACATCTTGAATCACCGGAGAACCACCCTCCATATAAGGGACATCCAATTGCTCGCCGTCTTCCAGTGCGCGCGCCAGATTGATACCCGTCTTATTAGCCTCGGCTAAAAAACCACCCGCCGCTGAAATGGCATCCTGTACGCGCGAACCTTGACCAAGCGCATACACGCCTGGTCGCGGCACCGCCCCCGAAATCTGGACAACAATCGGCTTTTCAGTCGGCACCGGGCGCAGCGTCACTGCCTGCCCACTCGGGTTGCGGGCAACCACCCACACCAGTACGGCAATGAACAAGCCGAACAACACACCAGACGCCATATAGAGAATTGATCTTAAGTTTTGCATTGGGGTAATTTTACTGCAACTTCATCACAGATA
>JAYUGV010000374.1:0-2939 GCA_043767565.1 Anaerolineales bacterium | reverse complement strand
TGGGGTCGAAGGATTTGGAGCGCAGGATGTCGTCGCCCGCGTGGAAGAAGGGCACGCCCTGGCTGAACATGACGAGGCTGAGGGCGAGGTTGTTCATGCGGATGCGATCAGCGAGGGTGGCTTCAGCAGGCGCTTTGATTTGAACGGTATCGAAGAGCGTTTGATTATCGTGCGCAGAAACGTAGACGATGTTTTCCTGCGGGTCAGCAGTGTAACCGGCGGGTGCGCTGTTGTATGAAATGAGGCGACCGGGAACGGTCTTGCCATCGGCGCGGGTGAGTTCGTAACTTGCGAGATTGCCCGCAAGACCGAGACGGATCCAATCGGTGTAATTGTTGAGTTGGGTCTGTTGATCTTCAACTTTGCGCTTTTCATTGACATTGTCCGTGAGGGCGAGACCAGTAGCAAAACCCTGATCGCGGACATCGCTAAATGGACTGCCGCCGCGCACAGCATCACGCAAGCGATCATTGAATACGCCGATGCCTGTGCCCGCGATATTGAGTTGCGTGGCGTTTTTGCCGCGGGCATTGTTGGCAACTTCGCCGAAATTCCAACCTTCGCCATACACATAAATGGACTTGCCATCCACGCCATCTTTTTCGAGCGTGAGCGCATCGAGCGCGGCACGGACAGCTTTCATATCTTCGAGCATGTGATGCCCCATCAGGTCGAAGCGGAAGCCGTCTACTTTATATTCCTTCGCCCAGGTGACAACGGAGTCAACCATCAGCTTACGCATCATGTTGTGTTCGGTGGCGGTGTTTTCGCAACAGGTAGATTTTTCCACGTTGCCTTCGGCGTTGAGACGATGATAGTAACCGGGCACGACGCGATCTAAAACAGAGTTTGGATTCTGTCCGCTGGCGTTGGTGTGGTTGTAGACCACATCCATCACGACGCGTAATCCGCTTTGGTTGAGGGCTTGCACCATCTCGCGGAATTCGATAATGCGCGGCGTGCCATTCGGGTCGGTGGCGTAACTGCCTTCGGGCGTGGTGTAATGGAGCGGGTCATAGCCCCAGTTGAAACCGTCTGAGCCGGTAATGGCGCTAACAGCTTTCGCCTGCTCATCAGAATCGGGCGGGTAGGATTTGAGTTGCGCTTCATCCACACTTTGCCAGGTGGACGCGTCTTCATTGACACTGGCGATATCGAACGCGGGCAAGAGATGAATGTGAGTCAATCCGGCTTGCGCCAGCGCTGTGAGATGTTGCATGCCATCGGAATCTTTGACTGTGAATGCTTTATATGTTCCGCGCAATTCCGCAGGGACGGTTTCATCACTGATGCTGAAATCGCGGATGTGCAATTCGTAGAGGACAATATCCTCGGGCGCGGCAAGCGCGGGTTTTGCGACTGTATCCCAGCCTTGTGGTTTGAGCGCGGCATCATTCAAGTCGGCGATCTGACTGCGCTTGCTATTCATCGATAGACTCAATGAATACGGATCGGTGACGAGATTGGTTTCGATCTTGCCAGTGGACGGCACATAGACGTTCACTTCATACAAATAGAATTTGTTCTTCCAGTCTGCTTTGCCAACGATGCTCCATACGCCGGTTTGCAAATCCCATTGCATAGGGAGCTTTTGCGGATTGGACGAATCACTTGCATCAAAAAGATTCAAGTTCACGGTTTGAGCAGTCGGTGCCCAAACTTGTAACGTGGGTTTGTCGCCAGCCCAAGTGACACCAAGCGACCCTGCATACGGATAGAACACATCGAGCACACCCCACAGTTGGACTCCGGTTACATCCACAACCTTGCCTGTGGCATCGCGCACCACGCTGGCGACTTGTCCTTTCACGGCATCGGGAATCTTTGCGAAATCTTTGGCGTCGATCTTGAAAGCGCTATAGCCGTTCAAATAAGGATTGCGTTGTAAGACATCGTCACCTGGACCAGATTTGCTGAACGTCAGCGGAATCTCCGTCCCGTTCTGCACGCCGTCTGCGGTGAGGTTCAGCGTGGCATCGGGTGAATAAAAAATGGAATACGAATATTTGGGTGAGCCAACCACGTTCCACATGAGCGTGTCTTGATTTACCCATATGGCTTTGAGCTTGGAGAGGCTGCCTTTCGGCGCGCCGGTAGTGCTGATGATGGTTTGTTTTTTCACTTCGTCATATCCAAAATAGATTTCGTCGCCGTCATTGGCAACGGTGAATTGCTGTGCCTCGCCTAGAGGTTGGGCGGCATCTTCATTAAGAGTCAGTGTGACTGTATAGGTCCCTGCTTTGAGGGCATGCGTGGCAAAAGCATATAACCCGTCACCTTCAGGGTCTTCCAACCACGAACGCAGGCAGCCTGCATCGTTATCCTTGGCACAGCCAAGCTGTGATTGAAAATCCCCCGCCGCAACGATGATCTTTTTGTTGAAGCTATCCGCCATCCAATGAGTCTTATGGTCATAATAAAACTTGACCTGCGTTGGCGCAGTGACCAGCAGGGGAATATCCGCGCCGCCGCGAGTGGCATTGACGCCGTAGTTTTCGTCCCATTTGCCGTTGAGTGCGGCTTTGTACCGCGGTCCTTTTTTGTCGCTGTCATTATTGGGTTGAATTTCAAATGCGCCCTGCCAGACATCATCTTCGATGTCATAGGTCAGTTTGGTGTTTTCACAGTCTGGCTGCCAATCGCCGGGGCAGCCCAACTCGTCCTGGTGTGTGCCGGGGATGTTGACCGAATCAGGATTGGGCGTAGATTGGGCCTGGGCTGTGGAAGCAAACAGGGGTGAGAAAGACGCGAGTAATATCGCGCAGATCATCAAAATATTCAGAATATTTTTTCGCATGGGATTTTCTCCACATCCGTTTTATCATAAAACACTAAAAAATTGTAACTACACAGTGAATTTTACTTGAAGGGTTGCCAAAAACGAGAAAGCCAGAGACAATCAAGTTCATGGAACCAATTCGATTGCCGGATGAAAAAGA
>JAYUGV010000373.1:0-18811 GCA_043767565.1 Anaerolineales bacterium | reverse complement strand
GCGCTGGTGTAAGAAATCGCAGAACTGGCTCGCTTTTGTTCATATGGCTTGTGCTCATATCTTGCTCAATATCATAATTTTCGGATAGGTTCTTAGTGTCACGAAGGTGCACAAAGGTTTTCTTTGTTTTTCTTTAGTGACACTTAGTGACCCTTCGTGGTGAAGAATTTTCACTTTCGGCTCCTGAAATCTTTTTTCCATTTGTTGGGGTCGGGAATATAAACCGTGATCACGGTAATTTCGTTTGCTTGTAGATTTTCCGAAGTCACCACATGAAACGGACGTTTCCCCTGAAAACCCAAAATCAACCGGCTCGGCTCAGGCATTTCAGAGGAGTAATCTTCAATGGTCTCGCCTGTTTCCAAAGCACCGCATACCTTCTTCGCGGAAATTCCACGCTCAAACATGCGTTGAACGGCGTGGATGCGAAAGATAATTTTACGACTGTTCAAGATTCACGGCGTTCTTTTAGGGTGTAATGCTAACCAGACACTGCCCGTCTTTTTTATCGCATTTACGAAGCTGCTGCCCATCAAAAGAAATTTCGATTGTATTGCTTCCAAAGAAATCTTTTTTCTTTTGCTCAAGTTTTGCGCCAACCAACTGACAGTTGATTTCTGATGGCTTGTTGAAGCCCTCTTTCTCTTTCCAGAGTCCTACACATGCGCCACTCGCAAGGACGTCCACGCCCCAGGTTGTCCCAACAAAAGTAATCTTACCAGCCTTCAATTGTAATTGCGACAATGGGAAATCCTGCTGGGACTGGTTGACAATGAACATGCTGTTACCGTCTGAAGATCTGATAATCAGGATCTGATAGCTGGATGGTGTCTCTGTGAAAACCGGTGCAGATGCCAGAGTTGCTTCAGGCTGAAGAATCAAAGCTGTTGACAAAGATTCAGCAGAGGCAAGGGATGAAGCGAGCAGCGTTGAGGTCATTTGTTGATTGGTTGGAATAACTCCATTTTGGTTAAAGCGGTTGATAAGTGACGGAATAGTTAGCGCCGCCAAACACACGAACGCTAGCAGCAAAAGTCCGATACCGAGCGCGATATCTGCAAACATTCTCGCCTGCTTCCGCGTGGGAGCTATATTTGATTTGACAGGCGGCACTTCTTCAACAGGTTCAGGCGTAGGAACTGCCACAACTGCAGGGATAGGCGGCAACGCAGGCTCGCCCAGGTTTTGCGCGACTCGCTCCGGGATGGTATGACGCGGCGTCGAAGATGGCGGTCTGACCAAGGTCAGAGCTGAGCGGGCTTTCAAAGACTGATCCAACGCCTCAGCAAGTGCTGCACCGGTGGGATAGCGATCCTTTTGGTCTTTCGACAGAGCTTTCAGGATAACCGCTTCCAACTCTGGGTTAATTTCAGACCGCAGTTCGCGAGGCGCAGGCGGAGGTTCACCCATATGCAGGAGCGCGATGTCCAAAGGCTGAGGTGCATCAAAGGGGACGATACCTGTGAACATTTCAAACAGAATCACGCCGATAGCGTAGAGGTCGCTTTGCGGTACTGCCTTCGCTGATGACATTGCCTGCTCGGGTGCAATGTAATGGGGAGATCCGAAAATCTCGCCACGCGTACCGATATCGGTGACGAGAGCCAGACCGAAGTCTGTTAGAAAAGCGCGTCCCTGACGATCAAGCAGGATGTTGGCAGGTTTAACGTCACGATGGATGATGCCCTTCTGATGGGCGTAATCCAATGCGGCGCAGATTTCACCGATGATTCGGCGGGCATCCTCAGGTTCAATAAATTCATTGTCAGCGCGGTAGCCAGCCAGCACATTTCCCAAATCCACGCCTTGCACATACTGCATCGCCATATAGAGCCAGCCATCCTGCTCATCGAAGCGGTACAACTTCACGATGTTGGGATGATCAAGCCGCGCAATAGCCTGCGCTTCACGCTCAAAGCGGACGATGTAATCAGGATCGGTGTGTAATGCCGGGTCGATTACCTTTACCACCACATTACGATTGAGGCGCACATCTACAGCGATATACACGCGCGCCATGCCGCCTTGGGCAAGGAACGTCTCAAGGCGGTATTCACCGAGTTGTTTTCCGATCAATACATCTTCGGTCATGGCAGATAAACCTCACATATCCCTGCACTGATCTCGCAGCGGGCAACTTCTTCATCGTTACCATCTTTGCGCGATAACACGCGGAATTCGTGGCTTCCCTCCAGCGTAGTCCAAAACACGTATGGATTTGCACGCACAGGCGTTACCAAACTCAGGAAGTAATTATCACCACAAACGGGCGGGTCGAGATAGGGCGGGCTGTCTAATATTCGGATGGCATCACATCTATTTGGAAGACTATCTTCATAAAACTTCGCCCAGCCTGTGCCATCAAAGCGATTCGATGGCGTATCATCATTGCTGAGGCGCTCAAAGGAAATCAAGCGGATTGAGATGGTGCTTTCAGAAAGATTTAGCAGATAGAGACTATTGTTATCGTAAAGTATTTTAAAATGCTTTCCATTTGGATATTTCACAATTGGCTCTGATACAGCGGTTGAAAGTGTTGGGGACTCGGTGGATTGAACCGCTACAGACGAATCTGTTGACTGAACATCCACTGGCAGAGCGGGGCTGGTAAGCGCAGGATTTATTTCTGTAGTAGTAAAACTCGCAGCATTCTGGGAGAGTCTTGAAAACCAAAGACCCGCAATCACTAAACCAAAAACAAGAACGATTGCACAACCTCCCAGCCCCCACCAAAGCGTCGGGGAGCGTTGAGGCTGCGGACTGGTTGTTTTGGGTTTGGTAACAGATGGTGCTTTGTCAATCGGAGGCGGAGCAGGCGCGGGTGTGGATGGAACCGACATCCCAGCTGGCGGCGGAGGCAAGGGGATTGATCGATCCGCTGTGATGTCAGTCTTGAACGCGTCCTCCAATGCGTTTAGGAACTCAGCGCCTGTGGCATAGCGGTCCTGTGGAGGTTTACTTAATGACTTCAACAAAACATCTTCGACTTCTTTGCTGAGATCTGGATTCAGCGTTCGCGGCGCTGGCGGCGGCTGCGTAATGTGCTGCAGCGCAACAGAAGTCGGGGATGGGTCATCAAAGGGCACCATGCCGGTGAGCATTTCATACAATAAAATCGCGAGCGAATACAGATCGGATTGCGGCACCGCCTTGGACGACTGCCGAGCCTGTTCCGGCGCAATATAGTGAGCAGAGCCGAAGACCTCACCCACCGATCCCTGTTGGACATCCATCGCCAAACCGAAATCAGTCAGCACCACACGACCATCGCGTGCAATCAGCACATTGGAAGGTTTGACATCGCGGTGAATGACATTCTTCGTATGAGCGTAATCAAGCGCGCTGGCGATCGCCCATCCAATTCGCAAGACGTCGGCTTGCGGCATGAGTTCATCTTTCGCGACAAACTGAGACAATAATTGCCCAAGGTCAACGCCATCAATATACTCCATGGCGAAGTAATAGAGGTCACCCTCTTCATCGGCATAATAGATCTGGGCAATATTTTCGTGACGCCAGGTGGCAACCGCCCGCGCTTCACGCACGAAACGTTCGGCATACGCCGGGTTATCGCGGAAGCGGGCATCGATCACTTTGACCGCCACTGGACGCTGCAGTTTTACATCCGTCCCATAATAGACTTGAGCCATGCCCCCACGCCCGAGGATACGTTCCAAACGATAGTTGGCAAGCTGCTTTCCGATCAACGGATCGTCAGTCATGCAGATCCTCTTCTTTAGCGAAACGAGTCTCGCGGCTCGACATCGTTATGCGCCGCAGTTCCTGAACATACGTATTCAAGCCGCGCACATAGGCTGCCAGATAATCGTCAGCCAGGCGCTTGGCAAGTCTGCCCTGCCTGACATTTTCCAACATAGCCACATGCGGACGGAAATCACGCAATGTCACGCGCATCGTACCCTGCGCATCAGTGATGACTCCCCAGGCAAGCGTTTTCTTCTCGTTATCATCCTTGGCTGTAATAAAACGTGTAAGCGTGCTGTTCTTCGCAACCGCACCGACATTTGAAAACACCTCACGACCTTTGATAATGTCATTCAACACGTCGAAGCGCCCGGGGATATCATCGAGCAGACGTTGCAAAGGCACGGGCATAAACGCCAGCATTTTGATACTGCCCACGCTGGTACTCTTGCCTTGAATGGCGACCTCTTTGGCTTTGGTTAACACAGTACCAAATCCCGCCAGCACCGCAAGATATTCTCTTTGAAGCCGATCAAACTCTGCATACAGTGACGTACGGTCGCCGCTCCCCATTTCATAAGAGACCAGCGCATGGAGCGTCCTGGCATGGAGCGCAACAAAATCGAGGTCGTTCAATGGGACTTCAAAACTCATCGGATAAAGACGCTCACGCGGCGAGTGCTGACTGGCATCGATGGGAATCAGAATCGCCGGATTCGATCTTCGCGCCGTTTCAAGTTCATCGAGCGCGGCTTGCGCTGCGGATTTCGCTTTGTTATCGCCTAGTAGTTTTTTCAACTCACCCACCAGTATTGGATCAGCTTTGTAAGTCACTGCATGGATCGCGCGATAGAGCACAAGCAGGTCATTGACGGTCAATTGCAATAAGTCACTGCGACGTTTGAAGAGTTTGCGCAGGTTCAGTATGGCTTTGAGATTCGCGGCGTCCGACTCAACGCCGACTTCCGGCGTGACATGCGGAGCTTGTGTGATCAGATTCGATTCTTGCGGTTGAAATTGAAAAGCAGGTGCAGCATAGATCGCCTGCGGCGCGGACTGTGCCGGAGGCTGCGAGTTAAGATAGACCGCCCACGACAAAGCTTCGTTCGTCAGAATTTCGGCGAGAGCCGCGCCCCAAGCTCCATCAAAAAAGATATGAGATTGGTCAAAGACAAACGTTTGACCTGTGCTGAAAATGGTCAACGCATGATCGCCAATGCCGCGCTCCACCTGACGCAGTTCAGAGAGCGGCATTGTACGCGGACGTTGATCAACGTTCAGCAGGATCGGCGTTGAGCGCAGCAGGTTGAGTTCGTGATTCAGCTCGGCAGAAAATTTTCCGCGCAGACCCGTCAGTGCGGTGCGCTTCACTCCTGCCAATTGAGCAAGTTGAGCCGCTGGGCTATTTGGCGGAGAAGTCATCAAGCTTGCGATTTGCGAGCGCAGAGTCGCCACATCCAAGGGACGGTTCGTTCCGGGCGCACAGATTGGGATGAGGTGATAACGCCCTTTGTAAATGAGACCAACATGGATTTGATCAAGTGCAACAGCTACACGCGCCTCGCCATACGCGCCGGGATCAAGATACGCCAAAATGGACATCTGCCGTTGATAAGCCGGTAACCTATCCGCTTCGGCGTCACGTACTTTAGCTTCCCATGCATGGCGTACATCTTCTGGTAATTCACGTACATTATTTTCGATGAACTTGTCAAATTTGGCGCGCCGATAGGCGGGATATGTTTCATCCGCACGCGAATCCTGTCCGCGCGCATAAGGTCGCTGCAGTTCCCAATCACGGTACAGTTTGGCGTACCGTTCCGCTTCGGGCATTCCGTCTGTCACTTCACTCAGGAGCGTCGTATGCACGCGCTCACGCCACTCATTGGCAAGCAGTTCATCGAATTGATGCAGACAGTGAATGACCGCCATGACCCAGGCAACGACGCGGTCAACTTCGCTCAAGTGAAGCTGATACTGCGCGAGCAATGTATCGAAGCCATGCGTTTCATTGGCATGCCGGGCAGTGTCTTCCCGTAAGGCATAATCCACATAGAACTGCCAGGTGCCTTCTGGAAATGAATCTTCAGGATCTTTGCCCGCCAACTTAAGCAGGTTCTGATAGCCCCAAATCACCGCGGCAGGACCCATAAAGAACGCGGTATACACCGCTCCATCAAGGATTTGTTCCACGCCGCGGAAGAGCAGATCGATATCCCGCCGGATGGTTTTGGGCGGCGGACGATGCCCGGGCAGACGTGCCAAGCCGCTCAAAATGGCGCCGGGCACATTACCAGCCGGAATTATCTTCGCGACCAGGTTTGTGATCGTTTCAATTTCAGGCAGCGACAAACGCGACAGGTCGCGCATGAGCTGCGACTGCGCTGTGGTCTTAAGATTATCGGCTGTTTTTATAGAGGCGTTTCTGAAACGGACATCCATTTGTCCCAAGTATACTCTCCCTTATTGCTCATCATCCATCCAAACCTGTCGGGTTTTTAGCTTCTTCGCGGAAATTCCACGCTCAAACATGCGTTGAACGGCATGGACGCGGAAGATGGTTTTGGGATTGTTCAATGGACGATTGCTTTCTGACCAGAAAGCAATCTTACTTTAAAGGATAGGACAAAAGATCAAGTCCATCCACAAACCGATAATCCCTCTGATTTTTGGTAATAAACTCACAGCTTAAATTGAGCGCCGTTGCCGCAATCAATGCATCAGCAAGCAAAAGCCCGTGACTCAGACGATATTTACGAATTAGAGAGGTAGCAAGATTTGAAACTTGCTCATTTAATGGGATGACCTGAAATCTTTCGAGAAGTCGATCCGTTTTTTGTAACTCAACTTTATTGCGGCAGCCAACCAGCAGTTCCAATTCGGTGATAGCAGAAACAGCCAAAGTAGAATGTCGCTCAATAACAGTCAAGACGTCACTTGCATCCTGTACTTGTCCAGCAAAGTCGATCAAAATATCGGTATCAACAAGAACCAGACTCATTTCCGTCCCCACTCACGCTGGCGAAGTTCACGCACCCATGTTGTGCTGTCGCGCATATCCTCACGGTCTTTCCACATGCCGAAAAACGGCTCGTCTTTGAGTTTTCCGCGCTTGGTCTTTTTGCGGGGTAAGATCCCATAACGCGTTTTTAGAAACGCCACAAAATCAGAAACCTGCTTCTGCGCTTCGGGAGGAAGAGTCTCGATATCTTGAAGAATTCTAGGTGTAGCCATATTTACCTCACATGCAAATTATAGCATGCCTACTCTTGAAACCCCGTCCGATACAACTCATAATACACAATACACCAAACCTGACAGGTTTTCGTGGAATCGAGCCCCAACAGAATCTGCGTCCACGCAGACGACACGATAAATCAAGACGCGCAGGAAATACTTCGACAAGCTCAGTACATCGCCTGTCAGGTTTTTTACTTTTTATTCTTGGAAACCTGTTCTATAAAGTTCATAATACATCCCCTGATTCGCCAGCAACTCGGAATGCGTTCCCTGCTCGATGATCTTCCCATCGTGAATGACGACGATCTTATCCGCGCTTGTGATCGTCGAAAGGCGATGCGCGATCACAAAGGATGTGCGTCCCTTTAAGAGAGTCGCGAGTGCGCGTTGAATGATCTGTTCAGTCTGTGTATCCACAGAAGATGTCGCTTCATCCAGAATCAAAATACGCGGGTCGGCAAGCAAGGCACGCGCGAACGAGATCAACTGACGTTGTCCCACGCTCAACGTCGCGCCGCCTTCTTCCACCGAAGTTTCATAGCCATTCTTCAGGCTCATGATAAAGTCATGCGCACCCACCGCCTGCGCCGCAGAGATCACATCCGCATCGCTCGCATCCAGCCGCCCGAACAAAATATTTTCCTTCACCGTGCCATTGAACAGGAACGGGTCCTGCAACACCATGCCCATCTGCCGCCGCAGGCTTTGCTGAGTCACCGTCCGCAAGTCAACGCCGTCCACGCGCACGCAGCCCGCAGTCGGGTCATGGAAGCGCGTCAACAATTTGATGATCGTCGTCTTGCCCGCGCCCGTCTCCCCCACCAACGCGACCGTCTGCCCCGCATCCGCATTTAAATTAATTTGATTCAGGACAAGGCTTTCGTCCTGAGCGGAGGGACTGGTGCTCGTCAGTCCCGCAGACAAAGGACGCGCCTGATCATCCTTATAATAAAAAGAGACATCTTCGAATCGGACGTCGCCGGTAATTGGTTCCATCTCGATAGCATCTGCCGCATCCTGAACCTCGACTGGCGTATTGAGCAACTCGAGAATCCGTTCACCGCCCGCCATCGTGGATTGGAGCGTATCGAAGCGCCGACTCAGATCGCGGATCGGCTCGAAGAAACGATCGATATATAAAACGAACGCGACCAACACACCGGGCGTAATACTCTCACCTAACACAAACCTGCCGCCGACATACACAACGACTGCCGTCGCCAGAGCGCCCAGCACATCCACGACAGGGGTGAAGACGGATGCGGTTTTCGCGGCATCGAGACTTGTTTCGAGATAATAACGATTGACATAATTCTGAAAATTCAGATGATTATGTTCCTGACGTGAAAACGCCTGCACCACGCGCACCCCATTGACATTTTCCGCCAGCACGGAGTTGGTCCATGAAACAGCCGCGCGCACCTTGCGGTAATTCTGACGCGCCGCTTTCCGAAATGCCACCGTCGCCCACACCATTAACGGCAGAACTGCGAAAGTCAGCAAGGACAAGCGCAGATTCAAAGTGAGCATGGCAAGCAGTGTGCCAACAATGCCCAGCAAGTTACGGACAATCGCCAACACCGCCCAGGTAATGAACTCGCGTAAGGTTCCCACATCATTGATGACGCGTGTGATGACACGTCCCACACTATAACGATTATAAAAACTCAACGAGAGTTTCTGCAAATGGTGGAACATCGCCATGCGCACATCGTACAACACATGCTGTCCCACCCGCGACATGATCCGCACGCGGAAGAAGTTTGTCACAAGTTGAACACAAGCTACAGCGAGATATGTCAACACGATATTCTTCAACGCGTTGATATCTTTTTTGCCTATACCTTCATCGATCGCAAGTTTGACAAAGTATGGACCCGATACTGCCGCAATGGTCACGATGATCATGAGAAACAACGCAAAGAGCATCTGCCCGGTATACGGCTTCGCAAAACGCAAAAGCCCGCGCGCCACGTTGGGGTCATACCCCTTATCGTAGGCTTCTTCTGATTGGGTGATAAATGGTGGAGGGATAATTTTTGTTGTCATATTATCTTTTTTCTCGCGCTGAGCGGAGTGAGACCCGCGCTCTTCGGGTCGAACGCAGACGAAGCGCAGGTTTCAAGTTAGATTACGGTTACATGAAATTCACGCTTCGTCTACGTTCCTCGCTATCGCTCGTCTCTCCGCTCAGCGCGAGTATCTTTCTTATTTTTATCTCTTCGTTTTCTCTCTGTCTTTACAATTTGATGAATACCTTCGATATCACCACGGATCAAGGCTTTCTTCTTTGCTCTGCTCCAGCCTTTGATTTGATGCTCCCATTGAAATGCTTCTTGATAGGTTTCAACTACTTCGTTCCAAACAAGTTTAACAGGGCGACGACTGAAAGTATACGCATCAGTGTGCGCGCCAGTTTGATGTTCTTGGAGGCGGGCATCCAAGTCTTTGGTTGAGCCAGTGTAATAGGTGCCGTCAGAACATTTGAGGATATAGATTGCGTATGGCATAAACAATTTTCTCGCGCTGAGCGGAGAGACGGTGTTCTTCCGTCTCGCAGACGAAGCGCAGGCATCATGAAAGATTTAACTACTTTGATTATTCACGCTTCGTCTTCACTCGCCTATCGGCTCGTTCCGCTCAGCGCGAAGGTCTTCATGAATCTCTTCCATCTCTTCAGAAAACTGTGCATGATCGATCAACTGCAAGTCATGGATCTCTTTATACAAGCCGCCGCGCGCGAGCAATTCGTGATGCGTGCCGCGCTCCACGATCTGACCCTTATCCATCACCAGGATCATGTCCGCGCGGCGAACGGTGGAAAGACGATGCGCGATCACAAAAGTCGTACGCCCTTCCATCAATGCATCCAACGCGGCTTGGATCAATTTCTCGGTTTGAGTATCCACTGAGGATGTCGAATCATCGAGGATCAAAATGCGCGGGTTCATCAACAACGCGCGCGCGATCGCCACGCGTTGGCGTTGTCCGCCTGAAAGCGTCACGCCACGTTCACCGACAACCGTGTCGTATCCATGTGTAAAACCTTCAATGAACTCATGCGCCTGCGCGGCTTTCGCTGCGGCAATCACTTCATCCATCGTCGCATCCGGGCGCCCATACGCAATGTTGCCCTTGATCGTATCCGAAAACAACAGCGAGGTCTGCAAAACAATCCCGATCTGCGACCGCAGCGAAACCAGATCCATCTTGCGCACATTCACGCCGTCCACCAGCACACTACCTTCGGTAGCATCATAAAAACGCGGGATAAGATTCACGAACGACGTTTTGCCTGATCCCGTTTGCCCGATCAATGCGACAATGCGATTCGGTTCGACCCGTACACTGATTCCGTTTAGTGAGGCTGTTTTCTCATCTGTATATTTCAACGCCACCTCGCGAAACTCAACTTCTCCGCGCAATGTCTCCAACTTCACAGCATCAGCGGAAGATCGGATCGCGGGTTCGGTATCCAGCACTTCAAATACACGCTGCGCGCCCGCCGCAGCTTCGCCGCCTGCATTGACGAGTCCCGTCAACTGTTGAGCGGGTTCAGCCAACATCAAAATATAAGCGTTGAATGCTACAAGCGCACCGATGGTAAGCGTCCCAGCGATCACCATTTGTCCGCCAAACCAAAGGATCAAGATCACACTGATCGAAGTCAACCAGCCAGTGGTTGGCATGATCTTAGACCATTCATCGATCACCTTGACCCAGGTCTTGAAGACCACTTGATTCGCATCGGTAAAACGTTTGATCTCATGATCTTCTCGCGCAAAGGCGCGTACGACCTGCACACCCACTACATTTTCCTGCAGGCGGTTGGAAACATCACCGACAGCCACATCCACTGCAAAGAACAGCGCACCGATCTTGGTGCCAAAAACCGCAGTCATCATGATCAAGGGGATCATCGGCAATAACGCGATCAAAGCCAGCGAGATGTTCGCTGAGAGCATAATATAAAGAATCCCCAGTGTCAGCACGATGAATCGAATCAGATCACTCAGTGAGCCACCTGCGAATCGTTCAATCGCGCGGACGTCTTCAATACAACGCGAAATAAGCTGTCCGCTTTGGACATGGTCGTGATAGGTGAATGGTAAATGCTGAATGTGGTCATACATGCGATTGCGCAAATCGTAGCCCACACGCGCCGCGACCCACTCAGACCCATAGCGATTACCCAGATTCAATATCGCTGAACCAAGCCCAAGTAAGAGCAAAAGAAGCGCGGATCGGATCAAGGAAGTGGACTCGCCTGCAACGAGTCCCTTATCGATCACCGTCTGAATGATGCGCGGGACGATGAGATTGAGTCCGGTAAGAGTCAACAGCATAAGCAACGTTGCCAGTATTTGCCAGAAATACGGCTTGAGGAAGATGCGGGTGCGGAGTAAATGTTTCATAGGCGGGCTTTTAGGATACCATAAAATAAAACATCCTGACGAAAGTAACATTCGTCAGGATGTGATTAAAGCCTCGTTGCATTATCGAAGTTTATGGATAAGCTGGCGTGACAGGTGTGTTGCTTGGGGTTGGCGTAGATGTAGGCGGAATCGTCGTGGAAGTTGGCTGAGGGGTATCGGTGGGACTGCCCACAACGATCGAGACTGTTAGCGTCGACCCGAATGGGGTTCCAGATTGTGTGCCCATGCGCCAGGTCCCTGTATATTTACCTGCCTTGTTTGGGGCTGTGAACGTGATCGCCAAGTCGGTCCATTTGTTGGGCACAATGATCTTACCCAAGCCGGATGGTTCTCCGCCCATACGGTCTCCACCGATGAAGACCAAGCGATATAAGAAGACCCAATTGCAGGTGCCATTATTTTCAACCTTCCAGATCTTCGTAAAGGATTCGCCCGGCTTTATCACCGAACCATCCGGGATACTTTCATCCCGAATTAGACGCAGGTTATTACAACCTGATCCTAACAAGGCCGGGTTCGCTGTTGGTGTAAATTGTGTGCCTGTGGCAGTAGGAGATTTAAATACCGCAGGCAGAATCGGATTCAATACCGCACCTTGTGTCCAGGTGGGTGGCGGCGTAGTGGTCATCAGACTGATGGGAGAGCTTGTAATCGTAGGGCTGGCGGTATTTGTGATCAGCAGAGCCTGCGCTGTTTGAGTCTGGTGCATGTTTGCGATAAACGTCCCTACCCCGGCAGTCATGATGGCATTGACATCCAACGTAGGGACTTCGGTGCCAGTCTGTGCACCGCAAGCAGACAA
Organism: Anaerolineales bacterium; assembly: GCA_043767565.1. Lineage (GTDB taxonomy): Bacteria > Chloroflexota > Anaerolineae > Anaerolineales > Villigracilaceae > Defluviilinea. Next base: position 6,628 of record JAYUGV010000373.1, on the reverse strand, counting down.
AACAATACTGGCAAACAAAACAACAATGAGAATTTTTTTATTTACGGACATATTTTCCTTTCGAGAGGTTCTATTTTTTAAACTTTATTTTGAATTGGGCTTCAGGAGAACCATAGATGCGTCACGCTGAAGGATTACATCAAAAAAGGAACGATCAAAAATATAATCGGTCCGAACAATTCGCCCAGCCTTTACTTGTAACACAATTCCCGGAAAATTATCGGGAGCCACGAGCATGATGCCATATTTGCCAGCGGGAAAACTCTCTTCAGAATAGGCTGCATCTGAAACTTGATAGACAGCATCTTTGTATCCAGTGAATGATATTTCAAAACTGGCGCTACTTCAGCTTGAGTTGGCTCGAGCAATTGAGGTGTCACTTCATGAGTTGGCGTCGCTGTTGAAGTACAGGCAGATAAGAACAAAAATAGCAATACCGATGCTCCTTATGAAGCTTTGTTAATATCAGGACTTTCGCTTGCACTGCTCCAAGACGGTCTGTGACCGTCGCTTTAGTGGCGAAACGGCGGTCACAGACCGCCTGCGAGCGAAAGTTTTAAATATACTGCTTCACTCGTTCAAGATAACAGCCAGGGCGTCAATCAGTTTGTTGACGTCGCGTTTAGTGTTATATCCTTGAACGGAGATTCTGACCAATTTGTTCCCATTCCATTCAACCATGGGGACCTCGATCCGATATTCATCGTAGAGTCGTGTTTTGAGGGCGACGAGGTCAGTATCCGCTGGGAGGGGCGCGGCAGCCATTTGGGCGAACCAACTTCCAGTCGAGGGATGAAGCGGTGCAAGCCCGGTTAATTCGCAGATACGAGTCTGGGCATTGGATACAAGTTGATGGCAGGACTCGCGCACTTTGTCCCAGTGATGTTCCTGTTGAAATTGGATGGCCGCAGGAACAGCTAAAAACGCGGAGTGGTCACGTGTGCCCCACCAATCATTGTGATCAATAAAATTCGAGCCGCCTGGCGTAATGGATTCGTAGCCCCACGAAACGATCAAGGGTTTGAGCAGGTGCTGCATTTCTGGGCGCGCATACAAAAAGCCCGCACCCTTCGGCGCACACAACCATTTATGAAGGTTGCCGCCATAAAAATCGGCGCCCAATGAATCGAGATGCAATGGGATCTGCCCCGCCACATGCGCGCCATCAATAATGGTGATGATCCCTTTTTCGCGGGCGCGACGGATGATCTCTTTAACAGGAAATATAATGGCGGTTGGTGAGGTGATGTGACTCAGGCAGATGACACGCGTGCGTGGGGTAACACCCCGCCACACATCTTCGACAAATTTTTCCTCAGTGGTCAATGGAGTTGTAATTGACTGATTGATGTATGTGAAACCGCGTTCTTTGGAAAGGAAACGCCAGGTGCGGTCCACTGCGCCGTACTCATGGTTTGTAGTTAGAACTTCGTCGCCAACGCCCAATTCAAGCGAGCGCGCAACAATATTGAGTGAGACGGTCACGTTCTGGGTGTAGATCAGATCATTACCATGTGTACCGAGATATTTTCCCAATTCAGCGCGCGAGTCGGCTAGTAATTGCGTGATGCGCCGCCCCAGGAATTCAACGGGCTGTTTTTCCATCTCACGCTGCCAGCGTTGATATTCACGATAGACAGGTTTCGGCGTTGCGCCAAAGGAGCCATGATTTAAAAACGTAACGGTCGGGTCAAGCAGGAAGTGTTTTTTGAGTGATGCCATATAGCTATTATAATAACATCTCAAACATATTTATCGTATCTAAAAACCGAAAAGAGTGTTTATGCTTTGTATCCAAGATCGTAAAAATTCGCTTAAGATAAGAATTGAATGAGCCTCCGCATTAACAGCGAAAAAACACACCCCCAAAACCAATAAAAACTATGCCAATAAAAAAACCTTCCACCACCAGTCCTGTTACACCAATCGCCATCGTAGGTCTCTCAGCGCTTTTCGCCAAAGCAGCGAACCTGTCAGAATACTGGGATAATATCGTCAAAAAGATAGATTGCATTACGGACGTACCACTCTCGCGTTGGGATCTCGCCGACTATTACGATGCAGACCCCAGCCAGCCGGACAAAACGTACTGTAAGCGCGGCGGCTTTATGCCGGATATGCCTTTTGACCCAATGGAATTTGGTCTGCCACCGAATATTCTCGAGGTTACTGACGTTTCACAACTACTGACACTAATGATCTGCAAAGATGCTTTGAGTGACGCCGGGTATGGCGCAGCCAGTGAAGCCGTACGTCAACGCACTGGTGTAATCCTCGGTGTTGGCGGCGGGCAAAAACTGATCACCCCACTCACCTCCCGTTTGCAGTATCCCGTTTGGGAAAAAACCCTGCGCAGTCTGGGGTTAGGCGAGGAAATGATCCAGGCCGCCGTTGAACGCATGAAGCTGGCTTACATTCCGTGGGAAGAAAACTCATTCCCTGGCATGTTGGGCAATGTCATTGCCGGCCGAGTGGCTAACCGGTTGGACCTGGGCGGGATCAATTGCGTGGTGGATGCGGCGTGCGCCAGCTCGCTCAGTGCGCTCCAAATGGCAGTGAGCGAACTTAGTGCTGGTCGTACCGATATGATGCTGACCGGCGGCGTGGACACTGATAATTCTATTTTCATGTATATGAGTTTCAGCAAGACCCCGGCTTTCTCACAAAAAAACGAGATCAAACCTTTCGATGCCGAGTCAGATGGCATGCTGATCGGCGAGGGCATCGGGATCATGGTGCTCAAACGCCTGGCTGATGCAGAACGCGATGGTGATCGAATCTACGCGGTCATCAAAGGGCTGGGCGCATCCAGCGATGGACGCTATAAAAGTATTTATGCGCCGCGCTCAGATGGACAGGTATTGGCACTTCAGCGGGCATATGAATCAGCAGGATTTGAACCATCCACAGTGGGACTGATCGAAGGTCACGGCACCGGGACTGTCGCTGGCGATCTGTGCGAGTCGACCACGCTCAACCAGGTATTTAGTGAAAACAACGCGCAACCTCGATCGATCGCGCTCGGGAGCGTTAAATCGCAAATTGGACATACAAAATCGGCAGCTGGAGCAGCCAGCATGATCAAGGTAGCGTTGGCACTGCATCATAAGATATTGCCGCCCACCATCAACATTCAGCAGCCAAACTCCCAATTGAGTCTTGAGAATTCACCATTTTATTTGAATACGGAAACGCGTCCCTGGATACGTGGTGAACATCCGCGCCGTGCCGGGGTCAGTTCGTTCGGTTTTGGCGGAACGAATTTCCATGTTGTAGTGGAAGAGTACCAGGCAGAACAAGGTAAAGCCTATCGCTTGCATAGTCACGCACAAACGCTCGTACTGCATGCGCCCACTCCTACTGATCTGCGCATCCGCGTCATCGAACTTCAAACACAACTTCAGACAGCCGACGCCAAAAACACGTACGCGCGTGCGATCGCTGAAAGTACCGGCAATATCCCAGCCTCCGCAGCACGCTTGGCGTTTGTCGCTGATTCGATAGCGGAAACTCGCGAGTTGCTCACCCTGGCGGTTGAACAACTCCAAGCCAAACCCGGCGAAAATGAATGGCAGCATCCCAAAGGGATCTTCTACCGGCGTCAGGCATTTGAAGGTAAAGTCGTAGCGCTGTTCTCTGGGCAGGGCGCGCAACACATCGAAATGGGACGCGAGCTGCTGCTCAATTTCCCGGCGGTGCACGAATCTTTCCGCAAGGTCGATGAGCTATTCCGCGCCAATGGGCAGACGCCGGTATCCAATGTCGTATTTCCAGCTCCTGTATCTGGCAAAGATGTGCAAGCTGAACAGACTGACGCCCTGCAACGGACTGACTACGCCCAACCTGCTATTGGCGCGATCAGCGTTGGGTTATATCAATTATTTTCCAAAGCAGGCTTCAAGCCCGATTTCGTGGCAGGTCACAGCTTTGGAGAACTGACTGCTTTGTGGGCAGCCGGTGTAATGAATGAAGAGACTTACTTTAAACTAGTGAAAGCACGAGGCGCGAGTATGGCTCCGCCTGCTCAGTCAGGTTTCGATGCCGGTGCGATGCTGGCAGTGACATGTTCGCATGCACAGATCCTGGCTGAACTGCCAAGCCTGCCTGGTGTGCATTTGGCAAATTGGAACTCGCATAATCAGGTTGTGGTAGCAGGTTCCACTCCAGAGATCGAAGCGGCTCAATCTGCGTTGCAGGCTAGGGGCTACAGCGTGACTCGTCTGCCTGTCGCGGCAGCCTTTCATACCCCGCTAGTTAAACACGCGCAGCAACCGTTTGCCAAAGTCATCCACTCTGCGACGTTTCATTCGCCGAGCTTGCCGGTTTACGCAAATGCGACGGCTCAGCCTTATCCCGCCGCTCCAGATGCCATTCAGAAACAGTTATCCCAACATCTGCTTCAACCAGTGTTGTTCACACAGCAGATCGAAAATCTGTATGCGGCTGGCGGCACGGTCTTTATCGAATTCGGACCGCGCAATATCCTGACCAATCTTGTTAAAAACATTCTAGCCGCCCGCCCGCATGTAGCCGTGGCGCTCAACGCCGGTAAGCAAAAAGACAGTGACCGTTATTTGCGTGAAGCGATCGCACAGTTGCGTGTGATCGGTCTGCAACTTGGTGAGATCGATCGTTGGGCGGTCGCAGCCAAGCCCGCCGAAAGCAAATCCAAAAGCGGGCTCAAGATCATGCTCAACGGCGCCAACTACGTGAGTGAAAAGACACGTGCCGCATTCGATGCAGCCTTACTCCAATCTGCTCCGAATGAGTCACACCCTGTGACTACTGTCGTTACAGTACCTGCGATAGTCAAGCCCATTTCAACCCCAGTCGAACCAGAAGTATTGCAATCTCAACCAGCATCACCAGTTATACCAACTGTTTCGACGGAGTTGTTGGCACAATTGATACAGCAACAAGCCGAAACCACGCGCCTGCATGAACAGTACTTGCGCCAAAATGCTGAATCTACACAGGCTTTATTAAAATTGCTGGGCAGTGAAAGCTCGTTCGCAACCGAAGCGTCCGCCCGCGCAAATATCCAATCACTATCACCCAAGCCAAGCCCTACAGTTATTTTTACAGCACCTGTTCCGTCACCGATCATGGAACCAACTGTGACACAAACTGCCGTCCCTGTTCAGATCGCAACCATCGCACCCACACCTGGATTCGATTTCGACAAGCTCACACAAACCCTGATGGAAGTCGTCAGTGAAAAGACTGGCTACCCTGTTGAAACACTCGAACCCGCCATGGATATGGAATCAGACCTTGGCATCGACTCGATCAAACGCGTTGAAATCCTCGGCGCCATGCAAGTGCGTTTCCCTGATTTGCCACGGCTCAAACCAGAAGAACTTGCCGAACTGCGCACGCTTGGACAGATCGTCGAGCACATGGGAAGCAAACTCGGTGCATCCGCTCCGGTTTCGACGCCTGTGGTTGCTCCTATTCCATCGATATCACTTCCACTCCAAACCGCGACTATCGCACACGAATTCGATTTCGATAAACTTACACAAACCCTGATGGAAGTCGTTAGTGAAAAGACCGGCTATCCAGTTGAAACACTCGAACCCACCATGGATATGGAATCCGATCTCGGTATCGACTCGATCAAACGCGTTGAGATCTTGGGCGCCATGCAAGTTCGCTTCCCTGACTTGCCGCGCCTCAAACCCGAAGAACTTGCCGAACTGCGCACGCTCGGACAGATCGTCGAACACATGGGCAGCAAACTCGGGGCATCCGCTCCGGCTTCGACGCCTGCGGTTGCTCCTATTCCATCGATATCACTTCCACCCCAAACCGCGACCATCACACCCGCATCTGGATTCGACTTCGACAAGCTCACCCAAACTCTGATGGAAGTCGTCAGTGAAAAGACCGGCTACCCGGTTGAAACACTCGAACCCGCCATGGATATGGAATCCGATCTTGGCATCGACTCGATCAAACGCGTTGAGATCCTGGGCGCGATGCAAGTTCGCTTCCCTGACTTGCCGCGACTCAAACCAGAAGAACTTGCCGAGCTGCGTACACTTGGACAAATCGTCGAGCACATGGGCGGCAAACTCGGGGCATCCGCTCCAGCTTCGACGCCTGTGGTTGCTCCAGTTCCATCAGTATCACTTCCGCCTCAGGCTACGATTATCACACCTGCACCTGCATCCGGAATCGACTTCGACAAACTTACACAAACCCTGATGGAAGTCGTCAGCGAAAAGACTGGCTATCCCGTTGAAACACTCGAACCCGCCATGGATATGGAATCTGATCTCGGCATCGACTCGATTAAACGCGTTGAGATCCTGGGCGCCATGCAAGTACGTTTCCCTGACTTGCCCAGACTCAAACCCGAAGAGCTTGCCGAGCTGCGTACACTTGGACAAATCGTCGGACACATGGGCGGCAAACTCGGTGCTTCAACAGCGGCGTCTGCATCAGTTGAGTCACCTATTGATGTATATCTGGACCAAGCCCCACTTCCAGAAGCGCAGCGGGTGGCACGCAGTGTCGTACGGCTTAAGAGTCTGCCCGATCCCGATATGCTCGAAGCGCCTCTCGCCCCAGGCTACATCGCCTTGCTCACCAACGAAGGATCATCCATGACTGGCAAACTTGC
>JAYUGV010000372.1:0-2952 GCA_043767565.1 Anaerolineales bacterium | reverse complement strand
TCGGCAGACCATCTACAAACTTCGGTCCCGTCCAGCCTTTCGGAGAGCGCAAGATAATCATCGGAAACTGCGGACGATGTGAAAAGCCAATCTCGCGCGCATCTTTCTGAATTGCCTTAATCTCGGCGATCACGGTATCAAGCGTTGCCGCCATGAGCTGGTGCATCGTTTCGGGATCATCGCCCTCCACGAAGTAGGGTTTGTAGCCATAGCCGACAAAGAGGCTCACCAGTTCGTCATGGCTGATTCGCGCCAGTACTGTTGGGTTGGCGATTTTGTAGCCGTTCAGATGTAGGATCGGCAGCACGGCGCCGTCGTGCACCGGATTCAGAAATTTATTGGAGTGCCAGCTAGTTGCCAGCGGTCCCGTTTCCGCCTCACCGTCGCCGACAACACAGACGGCGAGCAAGTCTGGATTGTCGAAGACTGCTCCATAAGCGTGCATCAACGAGTAACCTAATTCGCCCCCTTCGTTAATCGAGCCGGGCGTCTCTGGAGCGACATGGCTAGGGATACCGCCGGGAAATGAGAACTGTTTGAATAGCTTCTTCAAGCCTTGGGTATCCTGCGAGATATCGGGATAGAACTCGCTGTAGGTTCCTTCAAGATAGGTATTTGCAACGATACCGGGACCGCCGTGTCCGGGACCGGCCAGAAAGATTGCGTTCAAATCATGCAGCTTGATAAGGCGATTGAGATGCAGGTAGATAAAATTGAGCCCCGGCGTCGTCCCCCAATGGCCGAGCAGTCTGGGCTTGACGTGTTCGAGCTTCAACGGCTCGCGCAAGAGTGGATTGTCGTACAGGTAAATCTGCCCAACGGAGAGATAGTTCGCAGCGTACCAGTAGGCGTTCATCTGTCGCAATTCTTCCGCGGATAGGGGAAGTGTTTCTTTCATTTCAATGGTAACCATCGTTTTCCATGTTCCTTCTCAGGTCTACAGGAGACCTGTTCCACACCGGCTGAGAATTTTAAGTGACATATCGGACAGAACTGCAGCCTGCCCTAAGTCATTTCGTCATTCCAGTGGCCGGGTCAACCGCGTTCAGTGTTGGATGTATTGCCATTGTTCTATTTCCTTTCAAATCGCGAGTGTGAAAGCAACGTTGTCTGTTCGCTTCATCGCGTTTGTCTCCATTCAATATCAGGATGAAAGACATCTGCGCACCTCACACGATCAGTGCATTCCAATCGCCATATGTATTCTTGATTTTGCCAGGTGAAATACTTAACGCGATGATCAGCACACCGATGATCAGATCATTAATGCCTGAAGCGAACGTTGCTTCACCGAATACCCACGGCAGTATGATGATGGCAAGTGCCAGCGCGATGTTGATAAAACGAGCGGCACGTGCCACTTCCGCAAAGGCGACGATGGCGACCGTCACAACCAGCGCGCCAAGAATGTGATCGCTGTCTGCTGCCTGACCCTGGGTTTGAAAGAAGTCGGGTGCAAACATCAGCCACGCGCCCAGCGCTGCGGTCACAAGCAGATTCCACGGAACCGTTATGCCCCAGAACATCTGACTTGCATAATCTGTCCGTGGGCGTTGAGGTGTCAAGTTATCCCCCAGCGCATCGCCGCCAAGCCAGAACGCGCGCCAAACTGATTTACCAGCGTGGTGAGTCTGTACCAGGAACTGGAGCATGGCAATCACTTCGTCGAGCGAGAGCGCGATCATGATCAACATAAACAGCGCAGAGAGGAGACACACCGTACACCACGCACCGATAATGATCGGCTGCAACATAATCAGCACGACACTGACGACACCAAGCGGTATCACCATAAAACCAAAGAGCGCCACCATCCACGGCATGGTGCGCCAGCGGCGCGGGTCGCCCATAAAACCCGAGAGGAGTTCGACAAGATAAACGAACGCGCCCAGCCCGCCATCTGAGATGGGAAATGATTTAGAGAGATCGGAACCGAGAACCTTAACAGTGCCGTCACCAAAAATCGGATCCCATACCCAGGAGATATGGCCTAATTGAAACGCGGTCATGTAGCGCGCCAGGAAAAAACTCAAGAGAGCGAGAGCCAGAATAGGCGCGCGCTGTTGCCATGAGGCCGGGTTGTACGACCACCCAAGCGGAACTTCGGGTCCCGGCATTGTCATCATCATCGGGATGAGCACGGCAAATGTAATCACCAGCATGCCCATCAAAGTATCGTTTGCATACGCGGCGGCATCTGGCGCCCAAAAAGCGATCGGAGCGAAAGCCAGCCATAAAGCCCACGAACGTATTTGCCCAGGCAGCCCAGACGCGCTTCGTGCGAAAAGCAATCACTGCCAAAACTGTCACCAGAATCCCACTGATTACGTCGCTCCAGATCAATGGCACACTGCGATAGCCAAGTGAGAATGGGCTGACGATCAACCATAAGCCTAGCACAAGCAGTGGAATCTGCGACCAGCGCGTCATTCCAACCATCTCCATCATCATTTTGCCGGTCTCAGGCATTTTGGCTTGGGCTGCAGCCTGCGCACTTTGCAATTCCTGATAGATGTGCGCTTCATGTTGCAGCAACAGGCGTGGGAGTTCAAGCGCCAACTGCCGGTGTTCCTGTTCCATCTTCATCATTACAATGTGCGCACGCGGGTCTTGCTCCATCAGCGTATGCGCTTTGGCGTCTTCTTTTTTCTGAGCATCCTTTTCTCGTTGATGGGCCTGCGCCAACTGCGCTTGCTGCATGCGCATCTGTTCAAGCTGCAACTCGATAGAATGCACACGATCATTGTCCTGGTCAGGCCCGCTCATATTCATCCCCATTGAGTCATGATTGCCTGAGTTCGCATCGTCCATCTTTGACATATCATGCTTTGTCATACCGTCATTTTTGGAAGATCCGCTCATGTCCATTGCCATTGAGTCTTTCTTACTTGCTTTCGAATCGTCCATCTTGGTCATATCATGCTTTGGCATGTTCAGATCCTTTCGCATGTT
>JAYUGV010000371.1:0-2953 GCA_043767565.1 Anaerolineales bacterium | reverse complement strand
CAATGGACAGAGTGCTTTTCAAAAATTGGTGTGTTTGATGGGTACTCCCGTCTTACATTTCCTGTCACCATCTGCCTCGCTGTGAACTGTTACCATTTTTTTAATTTCAATGGGCTTTGAGAGTCTATAAATGCCAGGGCAAGTGTGGTGGATGTAAATTATTTTGAAGTGAAATACAAAGGCTCCCCCAAGTGGGTGATATATAAATCCCCCAATTGGCGGGTATGGGCGGCGATTGTTTACATTAAAATGAGATTAACTTCTGCTCTGTGGCAAAAAGTAAAAAAATCATATCTATTATCTCAAGGAGAATGTTCATGAATCTTAAACTCACCCCGCCCAAGGAAATTACCTTCTGGATTGCTGTCGTATTGGGCTTGCTTGCCCTACTTAGCTTCCTCGGTGTTTTTACACTGCTGCCGATTAAAGCCTTCTGGCTTTTGTTTATCGGCTTCGCTTTATTGGTGGTCGCCCTTTTTGTCAAAGGCCTCTAAAAATATTTTGCCGATGAATTTTTAACTCCCGCCGCAGCGCGGGAGTTTCTTTTTAAGTTACAATCAAAGTATGAATTGGCTTACAGGTGGTGCTCAAGGTGAAGCAAAAAGACTGATTGCTCAACTTGCGGATGCGACCAAACGTGATCAAGCCGCACGCGACTTAATCGGACTTGACACGGATGCCGTGCCTCTATTGTTGGACGCGCTTCAAACCAAAGACTTGAGCCTGCTCCCGATCTATGAGCAGATTCTTGCCCGCATCCCTTCCGCCTCTCCCACGCTGGTAAAGTTACTCACTACCGCACATCCGATCATCCGTGCGCGGGTTGTGGATGTGTTTGCCATCAGCAAGGATAAAGCCGCCGTGCCCGCGCTGTTAGATGCGCTGAGCGGCGAATACTATACCGTCCGTGCGCGCGCGGTATTGGCATTGGCGAAAATTGGCGAACCAAAAGCCATTCAACCCATCCTCAAGATCCTGAAAGACCCCGAAGATGAAGTCCGTATTGCGGCGTGTCTCGCGCTGGGACTTTACAAAGACCCCTCTACCTTTGACGAGATCACGAACATACTGCTCGACGATCTGAAGATCGAAGTCCGCCAAGCCGCAGCGAAAGCGTTGGGATATACCCAGCATCCTGCCGCATTGCCCTATTTGATGGAAGCTCTGCGTGATCCGTTCTGGTGGTATGAACGCGAAGTGCAGGCTGGCGACCTTTTCAACGCGATCGAAAAGATGGGCGCAGTGGCAGTTGAACCTTTGATCATTGCCTTGAAGGATCCCGAAGGGACTGTCCGCAAGTATGCGGCGGCTTTGCTCGGTCGCATCGGGGATATACGCGCGGTCGAACCGTTAGGTGCGGCGTTATACGATCTGCATCACGATGTAGGACAGGTGTCAGCGGAGGCACTGGTCAAATTTGGCGTGCGCAGTTTCGAGATCCTGGTCGAAGCGTTGGACCATCCCGAAATGTGGATCCGCATCCATTCGGTGGATGTACTTCCAAAGATCACCGAGCCGCGCGTTGCACTTGTGCTGCTTGAGATGTTGAAAGATAATGAACGTGAAGTACAGCGGCATGTCATCGTAGCAATGGGGGAGTTGAGGGATCAGCGAACTCTGCCTGCTTTGCAAGCTATCATGGCGAACCGCGCAGATCGTGAGTTGCACGCGCTGGCGAAAGATGCGGTCGAAAAGATTTTGTAACGCGAGATTTATCTCGCATTATCTTGTAAGAGCGACATAAATGTTGCGTTACGTTTCTTGCAGGATCACTTTGATCGCCTGGGATTTGCTTTTTGAACCATAAGTTAACTCAATAGCTTCTTTATAATCTTTATAGGGGAATCGATGCGTGATAAGGCCGTCAGTTTTATATAATCCCTGTTTCATAAATTCAATAACCCATTCATAGGTGTGTTTGTATTCGCCATGATGATGTTCGTGCCCGTGTGCAACGACGCCGACCAGTTCGATTTGGTGATACCAGATGGCGACCATATCTACTTTGGTCATGGGCTGCATGTGTGCGCCGACCAGCACGACTTTACCGTTGGCTTTGACCCAGCGCAGGCAATCATTCAGCGTATTTGAATCTCCAACGCAGTCATAGATGATGTCGAAGCCGCCAACAACGATGCCTTTGTTCAAAGGTGCGGAGAAGAATTTTCCGCCTGAAGCCTTTGCGATTCCCTGATACTCAGCACTGTGCAAAATATTTTTTGCGCCGAGTTGGTCTGCCATTTGCGATTGGAAATCATAACGCGATAAGACTGTCACTTCGCAATCAGGCTGTGCGGCTTTGACTGCCATCAAAACTGCCAGGCCGATCATGCCTGCGCCGATGACTAATACCTTCGCACCGGCCTTGGGTGGGTGACGCAAGACAGTATGTGTCCCTATGCCAATTGGTTCAATCAACACAGCTTGGTCGAGAGTCAACTCTGGTGGGCAAAGAAATACACCAGTCTCGTGTGTGACATAACTATCGCCAAATCCGCCGCCCATGCCGAGATAGGGATGATCAGATTTATTCAAGCAAAAGTTGTATTCCTGTTGCGCGCACATTTCACAGAGATTCTCCAATTCGAGATTCAAACAATTCGCGCCGTAGAAATGTTTGTCCATGATGACACGGTCACCGACTTTGAAATTCGTTACGCCGGAACCAACTTCGGTGACCACCGAAACAGCCTCGTGTCCCAGATGGAAGCGTTGGAGTCCGGGCAGGGCGGCAGGAGCAACGGATGGATTCGCTGTCATGAAGAGCAACGATAAGTCGGTGGCGCAGATTCCGCAGGCAAGGTTTTTTACGCAGAGCCAGCGTAAGCCGGGTAAAGGCAGATCGGGCAGCGCCCCCGCTTTGGCTGAGGAAAGAGGCGTCCAGACGAAGCCCTTCCAAAATGGGGTGATGGCTTTCGTCAACAAGACGCGCGGGATGTGTTTATCCACATAA
>JAYUGV010000370.1:0-2956 GCA_043767565.1 Anaerolineales bacterium | reverse complement strand
GGAAGTATGCGGCGCGCGGATCGTCATCGAAGTCCACGCTGATCTCGCCGACGCGCGGGAGCGGATGCATGACCGCCATATCCTGCTTGGCGGCTTTCATGATCTCGGGGTCGATCACATACGCGCCCTTGACCTTTTCATAATCGGCGGGGTCTTCGAAGCGTTCCTTCTGCACGCGCGTGACATAGAGTATATCGGTCTCAGGCAGCACCGTTTCGAGCGAACTGAACTCGGCTTGCGGCACGCCTTTCTCCGCGACCTCATCCATCACTTCCTTGGGCATGCGCAGAATATCAGGCGAGACATAATTCAACTTGATGTTGGTGAACTGCGAGAGCAGCCGCGCCAGCGAGTGGACGGTGCGTCCATATTTCAGATCGCCGAGCATGGTGACGGTGAGATTATCGAGCCGCCCCAACTCTTCCATGATGGTGAACGTATCGAGCAGCGCCTGCGTGGGATGTTCGCCCACACCGTCGCCCGCGTTGATGACCGGTTTCTTCGCCGCCTTCGCCGCGATCGCCGCCGAACCCGTTTCGGGATGGCGCAGTACAATCACATCGGCATAACATTCGAGCGTGCGGATGGTATCGGGCAGGCTCTCGCCCTTCGACACCGACGAATATTTCACCTCACTGATCGGGATGACCGAGCCGCCGAGCCGTTCCATCGCCGCCGTGAACGACGACGATGTACGCGTGGACGGTTCATAAAAAAGATTGGCAAGAATTTTGCCCTTGAGCAGATCGAACGTCCCCACGCGCTCGACCATGCCGCGCATTTCGTGCGCCACGCCGAAGACGTACTCCAGGTCGTCCCGCTCGAACTGCTTGACGGAAATAATGTCCTTGCCATACCACTCGGCGTTTTTATTTTCGCCGAACGGTAGATGAGGGTTGGTGGATGAAGTTGGCATACGTTTAGTCTCCTTGTTTGTTAGTCTTCTAGTCTTATAGTTTTGGTTCGGTGGTCGAGTAGTGGCGCTGTTCGTTGCGCCACGTATCGAGACCATCGAGACTCTGCTTGCACGCTGGCAACGGAATCCCGTTTAATCACATGGTTCTACGCTTCAACATTTCTCCGCTCGGACTCTTTCTACGGGTGAGGCTGATTCTGTTTCAAATTTCATTATATACTCTACAATCCTTCAGTGGTTATATTCTTCGAGATTACTAATTCTAAGGAATCAAATGATGAAATGTGTCATAATAAATACATGAGATCGTATGGTAATAGTGAGCAACTAGCAAAACGACGTAGGCGCGCCCTGGAACTTATTGATAGTGGAAAGCGGATAAAGGAAGTATCGAAAATCATAGGCGTCACTGAACGTAGCGTTTATCGTTGGAAGATAGATGAAAAAGAACCGCCTGATAAAAGTGATCGTCGCCCGATAGGACGTCCAAGGCGACTGTCAAACGATCAATTGGCTGAATTGAGTAAAGAATTAATGCAAGGTGCAATTGCTCACGGATATATAGAGGCTTATTGGACATTGGATCGCATCGTCAGTTTGATTTGGGATAAATTTAAGGTGCAATATCATCCTAGCGCAGTATGGCATATCATGAAGAATATGGGTTGGAGTAACCAGCGCCCTAGGCGACAAGCGATACAGCGAGATGATGAAGCTATACAACATTGGAAAAGATATATTTGGTCGCACATAAAAAGGCGGCGCTAGATATAAAGACCTGTATGGCAAAACAGAGACTCTAATAAGTTTGGCATTTTTTGTACTCTGAACAACTCGGCTCTGATACGTCTGCGAAGTTCTTCAAGATTATGGGGGCAGAAATTGGCTAAACGGTCGTGTTTGATATATCCCCAAACATTATCAACCGGATTCAACTCTGGCGCATATTCTGGAAAGAAAAACTCTCTAATTTCTGGATGAAAAGCAATATAGTTACTCACTGGCTCGGCAGTATGAATTTTGATCGAATCCCAGACCACCCTAATCTCACCCTGAAGTTTGTTGTGTATATGATCAAGAAAAGGTACTATAGTCTTTCCTAGAAAGTTAGTGTTATCTTGCGAGAGATGAAACAACCAACCAAACTGCTTTGTTTCCAGACTAATTGTCAAAGCACCTATAACCGATATGCGATCATGACGTGAATTTGATATTTTTATTATAGGTGTTTGTCCACGAGGAGACCAAGATCGTCGGATTATTGGATTAAGCATAAAACCTGTTTCATCTATAAAGACAATGTAGCAATTCTTGTTCATTTTATAGCCTTTCGCAATCTTTCCAAAACTTTTTCTTAGACATCTTCACTCATCCTCATGCCAATTATGGATGTCGGGCATATGAAATCCAATTTCATCAACCAACAGAGAGAGTCTGCCTGTTATTCAATCGTAACTCCGAATTCGGGTCGTGACTGGGCAAATATACAGTTGGTCGCTCTTTGGAGAAACTCAAAATATTTTGCATGGTAGCCACCGCCTGATTTGGGTCAGGGCTGACTCCATCAGGGATTTTTCGGAGCAAATTTTCTTCTGAGTAACTTGTGTCACCTGCCAGAAAATAGTTGATATCTTCCAAAGTAACGATCACGGAAACATGGGCGGGAGTATGACCGTAGGTAGGCACAACTTTCACATCACCTTTTGCGGTGACGTTCCATGATTTGTTGAAAGAACCAAACCCGCCGCCATCAAATTCAATCGGCTGCGGAGAAAGCCACTTCGGGAAGCGATGCGGCAGGTAGCCATCGATTTGTCCTTGGAAGCCGCGTGTGCGTTTGTATTCCGGCATATTCACATGAATCACGCTGTTGGGAAAGTCATGCAGCCCACCAGCATGATCCGTATGCATGTGAGTCAAAAGGACTTTGGTCACATCTTTTGAATTGATGCCTTTTTGTTTTAGCTGCGCGCCGATCTCCTCCTCAGGCTTTACATGAAAGTGGACAGCCAAATTGTAGTAGGGGTGCCAGCGCGGAAA
>JAYUGV010000369.1:0-2963 GCA_043767565.1 Anaerolineales bacterium | reverse complement strand
CCGATTTCAAAGGCTCACTCGAAGCTTTGCAAATCGTGATGGAAGCGCGACCTGAAATTCTGAATCACAATGTAGAAACTGTGCCGCGCTTATTCAAGACCGTCCAACCGCAGGATAATTACGAGTGGGCGGCTGCGACATTATCGAACGCTAAAAAACTTGACCCGGATGTGTTGACCAAATCTGGCATCATGCTGGGGCTCGGCGAAACCATGGACGAAGTCAAAGCCGTGATGCGCGACCAACGCTCCTGGGGCGTGGACATTCTGACCATCGGTCAATATCTGCAACCCAGCAAAAAACACATGCCCATGGACCGCTATTACACCATGGAAGAATTCGCCGAACTGCGCGACTACGGCAAAGAGATCGGCTTCAAATGGGTCGAGTCGAATCCGCTGGTGCGGTCGTCTTATCATGCGGCGGATCAGGTGCGCGCATTGAGTGTGGTGCATCGAAAACTTTACGGAGATGCAACAAATTCGTAAGAGCAATTCATGCTATCTATTTTTACAAGGTGGACAAACTTTATGCCAACAGTTTTACGAGTCGGTCGCTATCGCTTTTTCTTTTTCAGCAACGAAGACAATGAACCACCGCACATCCATGTGAAAGCCGAAAGCGACCAAGCCAAATTTTGGCTTGACCCGATAAGCCTTGCATCGAGCTACGGTTTCAGAGCGCATGAGTTGAACGAGATTGAAAGAATCATCCAGCAGCATAAAAACGAATTAATGGAGGCATGGAATGAGCGCCCTAGCTGATAACAAACAAAAACCAAATTCCCGAAAAGCATTTCGCCCAACAACGGCACTGGCAAAGACTGTGAAATTTAAAGACGAAATGATGGAAGTTTATCTGACAGATGGGCGTATTATCGGTGTGCCTGTGATCTGGTTTCCCTTATTGCATGAAGCGTCAACAGAACAAAGAGAACACTATGAAATCGGCGGCGGCGGCATGAGTTTACACTGGGAGGAAATAGACGAAGACATCTCTGTTGCAGGTTTGTTGGCAGGTGGAGAGGCACAAGCTTCATGAGCGTGGTGCATCGCAAGTTGTATGGAAAAATGCCAGTAATCAGTGACCAGTAAATAGTAATCAGCAACTCCCGCCTGACTCGAAAGGTCAGCGGGAGTTTTTGCTTTAAAGCAAAATCAATTGTGCTTCCACACCCCTCTGGCGAGGGGTTTTTCTTATACATCGAAATATTTATTCTCATCAGCATGTCGAAGCAACAAGATTGTTTATCACCACACCAACAAGGAAGGACTATATGAGCGAAATCTTTCAAGTCAGCATTGTGCGTCATACCCATAACTATGAAGCGCTGGTCAAGTTTTATCGTAATGGACTCCAAATGAACATCAAACAATCCTGGGATCATCCTAACAACCGCGGCACGCTGCTTGCCTTCGGCGGGAAAGCAGATAACACGGTGATCGAAGTCATTGAATTGGGAAATGAAGCCGTGCCTGCAGTAAAACCAGTCAATGTTGTGCTCAGCATCGAAGTGGACAACGTGGACGCATGGCATGCTGAATTGATCCAACGCGGCATTCCCATCGCCCGCGGGTTGGTGGACAATCCCTGGGGTCATCGCAGTTTCGGTATCGACGACCCGGATGGATTACGCATCTGGTATTATCAGGATATGAATCCAAAATAAATTAGTGGAGAAAAGAAGCTATGGACAAACAGGACAATCGGCTACGACCTTATGCACTTAAACCTGGCGAAGGCTGGACCTATCGGTTCGGTGTCGACTTTACGGTAAAAAGCAGCGAGGTTGAGACAGGCAGCGGCGCTGCTTTCCTAGAATATGTAACGCGAAAGGGCGAGGAGCCACCTAGCCATAGCCACGACACGGAAGACGAAATGTTCTACGTACTTGAAGGTGCCATCTCATTTCAATGTGGTGCAGAATCTTTTGACTTGGAAAAAGGGGGGTTCATCTTTCTGCCATGTGGCATCGAACACAGTTATACAATTCTCAGCGATACTCTGGTTCGGCTTATTGTCGTTACCTCTCCTGTCAGAAAAGGAGTAAGCGGCGGATGGCGAGGCTTCGTAGCAGACCTGGAGTCCGGTCAAGGAGAATTGCTAGCAAAACCAAAACACGTAGGCTGAGGCAATGCAGGCTGCCCCACACTGCGCGCAACGGCAACCATTGATCTTATATTCCCAACCCCACTCGATTCGAAAGGTCGGTGGGAGTTTTTTGTTAAGCACAGGATAGGATTTTATTTTTAAAATCGATGTTATATTTGTTGTCGTCAAATCTTTTAAAAATAACCAAGGAGACTCGAATGGCTGAACCCCAAAACTACGAAACCCTCGATCCCCAAAACTGGGATGAGATGCGCGCACTCGCTCACCGCATGGTGGATGATGCGATCACGTATCTTGAGACGGTGCGTGAACGTCCCGTTTGGCAACAGGTTCCAGAGGCGGTCGCGGCTCGGTTTGATGAACCAGCTCCCCATAGTCCGGAGGGAGCCGAGGCTGCGTATGAGGAATTCAAAGAAAACATCCTGCCGTATCCGATGGGCAATATCCATCCGCGTTTTTGGGGTTGGTATATGGGCACTGGGACAGTCTTCGGCGCGTTGAGTGATTTTATGGCGGCGATCATGAATCCCAATATGGGCGGTGGGAATCATGTTGCGAATCTGGTTGAGGAACAAGTCATCGATTGGGTCAAGGAAATGATCGGCTTTCCAGAAGATGCCAGCGGCTTGCTGGTCAGCGGCGGATCGATGGCGAACCTGGTTGGGTTGGCGGTGGCGCGCAACACCAAGGCAGGCTTCGACATCCGTAAATTGGGGATGCAGGGCTCGCCTCAACCGCTGACGGTCTATGCTTCGGTGGAAGTGCACAGTTGTAGTCAGAAGGCGTTGGAATTGTTTGGCATGGGCAGTGATAGCCTGCGCAAGATTCCCGTCAAGAGCGATTACACCATG
>JAYUGV010000368.1:0-18898 GCA_043767565.1 Anaerolineales bacterium | reverse complement strand
GTTGGATTCTTCCACAGCGAAGAGCCCGGCATGTGCATATTCTATGATCCCCTGGAACTGTTCGAGAATAAAGCTTGGCTTAACTTCAAGTGCAGATGCAAAAGCTTCAGATATTTTCAGCAATGCAGATTGTTCATTGGTCCGTTCCTGAACTATTCTACGAATCACATCTTCATCAATACGTTGACTAACATCACGAAAAGTGCAAAGCCAATATTGCTGACCCTGATAAGTGAACGCTGTTCCGCGCCATTCGGCGTTAAACGACGAGCCGTCTTGGCGCATGTGAACTGCCAGTACTTCAAATATATTTCCGGCTTGAACTGTCTCAGCGTAGAGGGTTAACAAATGCTGGCTTTCAGGATGGATAAACTTGGCGAGGGGAATACCAACAAATTCCTCGCAGGTATAACCGTGCATTTTTGCCACAGACGGATTAGATTGCACCACCAAGCCTGTTGACGCATCCTGGATGATTACCCCATCTGCCATCGCATCAAAGATGGTTTGATACAGCGATTCTTTCTGGTTTCGTTGGCTCTTTTTCATAAAAAATTAGGGGCGTCTGAGTAAAGAGAATTCATGCCGGATGGTCCTTGGAAATCACTGAATATTCAGAGCAAACTTATTTTATGAGCAAGAAGATTACGAATTCATTTTCCTCGGTAGCAAACTTTGTAGTCATTTATAAAACTGATTGTAACCTTTATTGCGCAAAGAGGAAATAGATAATCCCATTAAAGTTACCGGGAATTTAATTCAAGCCCTATCCCTTCCTCAAACGACAACGGACTGAATCCAAAATCCCTCTGCGCTTCGGCGTAACTGAAATCCTTGTTCTCGTTCAGCCGCAAGACTTGCTCCGCTTTGATGGGGAAGGGAATCCGCATCCGCTCAAAGAGTCCCAGCAGGGAGACGACCGGTTTCGATGGAACATGGATTTTCCATATGCGCTTGTGCATCCCTTCTGCAATCGTATCAATGACATCATTGTATGCCAGTGCCTGTTTCCCCGCGATGTTGTAACTCTTGCCAATCGTCTTATCGTTCAATAGGCAACTCACCAGCGCCTGTGCGACATCGTCCACGTAGATGGGCTGTTGTAAATATTCACCGTCGCCGAAGACCGGAACAATCGGAGAAACACGCATAAAACCAATCAGCCGCCACATGTTACGGTCACGGTCACTGCCGTAGATCATCGTCGGGCGCAGGATGGTGTGGTCCAATCCGCTTGTTTCGATGGCAAGTTCCGCCGCCACACGAACTTTCTTGCTCGGCACGTTCAACTGTGTGAAAATGGCGGTCGTGCTGATGAAGACCGCGCGCTTGATCCCTGCATTTTGCGCCGCGCGGATGATCGAGTCCGCGTGACCAAAGCCGAGAGAGGCTATGTTGACGAGGGCATTTGTCTCTTGCATGGCGGCGGCTAATGATTGCGAGTCGGATACATCTCCTAATTCCCATTCCACATCAAGACCAGCCAGCGGCGAACGGTCGCTGGAAACGCGATAAAGACAACGGACTTCGTATCCGCTTTTGAGTAAGAGAGGGATGACACGCGACCCCGTAAAACCCGTCGCGCCTGTAACAAAGACTTTCATGGTTTCCTATTTATACCGTGACGAAAAAACTATTAGCCACGGATTACACGAATTTACACGGAATAATTTTTTAAAATTCGTGCGAATCAGTGACATCGTGCCCGAAGGGTAAATCCGTGGCAAAGAATCTTTGGGATTGTCGTAGAGATGCTTCGCTTCGCTCAGCATGACATTATCCCTTAACCAATATTTCAAGCAACTCAAGCGTTTCATTCAACTTATCGCGGCGGTCGAGGTGTTTGACTAAATACTCGCGGGCATTCTGTCCCATTTGCTGAATGCGCTTCGTGTCTTGCGAGAGTTCAAGAATTTTCTGCGCAAGCATTTCATCATCACCAGGTTGAATATACACTCCCCCATTCGACGACTCGATCAACTGACGAGAGACACCGTCAATGACCAGCACGGTCGCACATCCCGCCGCCATGTAATCAAAAACTTTATTCGGATATGTCGTGCGAAACATCGGAATATCCTGCAAGATAGCGAGGCACACGTCCGCAGAGGCGACAACGCGCGGCATTTCTTTTTTAGCGCGCACACCCGCAAAAATCACATTCGACAATTTCATCCGCTCCGCTTCGGATTGCAATCGTGTGCGCTCCTTCCCGTCACCGAATAGGACAAAATAAATTTTGTCGTTACTTTTTAATCGCTGAGCCGCACGCAGGATCGTATCGATATCGTTCGCCTGTCCCAGCGCACCGGCATACAACACGACAAATTTATTTTGCAATCCCAACTCAGCGCGAATCGACGAGCCGTCCACTTGCGGGTTGAACATGTCCACGTCCGTGCCGTAGGCGATGTACGTGATCTTCTTTTCCGAGACGCCTTTGACGATCATATACTCTTTATACGCGGGTGAGTTCACCAAGATATGCGTCGCACGCGTATATAAAAATTTCTCGAGCCAGCGACCCAGCCAAATCAAAGCAGGATTCGTCAGCACACCCATGCTCACGCCAAACTCGGGCCACAGGTCACGCACCTCCAGCAAGAACGGCTTGCGCCGCATCCATGCCACGAACCACGCGGAGACCGCTTGAAAGATCGGCGGCGTCGTGCCCAGCACCAGGTCCACATCGCGCACCTGTAAGGCTGTCCACACCGAGCTAAACATAAAGCTAAAAAATGAAATGATGCGCCAAAAATAACTGCGATGCAGCGCCGGGTAAATATACGAACGCAGCACGCGCACGCCGTTAAAATTCTGCTCGGCAAAAATCCCCTTGCGCGCCACCGTCCGCTCGCCGGTTTGATAATTCAGATCGCTGGCAACAATGACTAACTCGTGGCCGCGCACCTGCAAGAATTTCGCCATCTCAAAATGGCGTGTGTGTCCCGGCTCATCGGGCGAAACAAAAGCTTGATTGATCAACAGGATCTTCATTGCAGTCATTATATTCGATGGGATGAACTTTCAGCCGCCTTCTTCGCTGGTGGTTGAGTAGGACGACAGTCCGCATCGAAACCAGCCGGAGCCTGCTGCGCTGCGAAAGACATTTTCTCATCTGTAAATATCTTCGCCATTCAATCACCGGCGTGCGGCATGATCTCGCATATATTAACAAAAATTAAACAATAAATATTGGTAATGTAATATGTAATGAGTAAACAAGAGTTCATGAAAAAATCACACATGAATTTTATGTCTTACCTGATTCAAGAAAGGAATCACCATGGGTCTCTTCTCAAAAATTCTTACCAAGTTGGGCATCATAAAGGAAGAAGCTGCTCCGAAACCGGTCGCTGCTCCCGCACCCAAGCCAATTGTTGCACACGCCGCTGGCGCCCCGAAGTTTTCTACAGAAGCTGAAAAGGAACAAGCGCAACAACACATGCATGTCTCTCAGGCTCCCGCTCCGATCTCTGAAGTGGACGTGGTCACCAAACTTGAGGGTCTCGCCAAAGCGAATCCCGCCAAGCTTGATTGGAAGGTCTCGATCGTCGACCTTCTGAAATTGCTTGATCTGGAAAGCAGCTTTGAAGCACGCAAGGAAATGGCTGTTGAACTTGGCTGCCCCGCTGAACTGATGGGCGACTCTGCCAAAATGAACACCTGGCTTCACAAAACAGTCTTGAAGGAGATTGCCAACAACGGCGGCAACATCCCGAAGGATCTATTAGACTAAGCCTTCAACAGTAATACGAATGAAACAGCGTGGATTTTTTCAAATCCACGCTGTTTTTATATGCGTGCATCAAACCTGTCTCATATTCTCCAGCTACCCCTTTGAATTGCGTTTCCGCAAAGAAAGCATCCTGAGAGTCTTTGAGAGTCTTGCCAGATAGAATTAGGGTTATAGAAAGCAAGTTTAGAAAGGAACTTAACCCTATGGAAATCCCACGACATTGGAGACTCAAGAAACAACGCTACGGACTGGTCGGCGAAGTCTGCCCCCACTGCGACTACAAGATCTTCCCCCCGCGCGATGTCTGCCCGAACTGCGGCGACGAAGCCAAGGAACAATTTGCATTTAGCGGCAAAGGCGAGGTTTATTCCTACACCACCGTCTACGAAGCCCCCAGCGGCTACGATGCCAACGCCCCTTACACCGTCGCTTTGGTCAAACTGGACGAAGGTCCCATGATCACCGCCCAACTCACTGACGTGGACAACAACGCCGTCGAGATCGGCATGCCCGTCGAAATGGTCACCCGCAAGATGCGCAACGACGGCGACGAACGCGGATTGATCGTATATGGGTATAAGTTTCGACCTCGACTCGCAGTTGCATAATGTGTTCTAACCATCCTTTCGCCCTGCCGGATTTCTGGCAGGGCGATTTTGTTTTATGTAAGACAAGCTGTATAATGCAAGCATATCTTTCACGGGAAAGGCACTATGTCATCCATTTCACGCATCACAAAATCTGATATAAAACATTGGACAGATGATGTTTATTTCCAACGGGGACAAAAATATTATGAGCAGGGATCCATCTACGACCAACAGCAACAAGGGTTGACGCTCAAATCCAAATGCTCTGGGTCGCAGGCGCCGTTCTATCGTCAGGAAGTGTTGTTCAACAACAAAGGGATCGAATCCGCAGAATGTTCATGTCCTGTTGGCGATGGCGGTCACTGCAAACATACGGTTGCCTTACTCCTCACTTGGGTAAATGATCCTGATTCATTTCGAGAATCCGAATCTCTTGATGTAGTTCTTGAAAAACTGTCCAAACCTGAATTGATTGCTTTAATTAAGCAAATGCTTGAACAGGAACCAGACCTCGAATCCCTGCTCGAACTTCCGTTGGCTGGCGGGGAAAGCAAACCACTCAACATGAAAGCAATCCGCCAGCAGGCAAATCGAGCCTTTCAAGAAGTGGATTATGAATGGGGATATGCAGGTGAAATAAAACGGGATTTGAATCCGCTTCTGAAACTCGCGGCAGGCTATTTGTCCCGTAATGATGCCGAGAATTCCGCTCTGATATATGAGACAGTTATCGAAACCATCATGGATAACGAAAATGCCGCCCTCGGAGATGAAGAGGGAGAATTGCTGAAAGTGATCTATGATTGCGCCGAAGCGCTTGGTAATTGTCTGACTACAATCACCAACTCGAAAAAGCGGAATGAGATTCTGCAAATCCTATTCAGCGCCTATCAATGGGATTCCATCAAAATGGGCGGCATCGGCGCGGCGGATTGTGTGCCGGAGATTCTTACATCGCAGACCACGCCCGAAGAACGAAGCGAAATCGCAAAATGGACGCGCGAAATCATGCCGAAAGGCAAAGAGTGGAGCGATGGCTATCACCGCGAAGTCCTTGGCAGGCTGTTGCTCGACCTTGAAGCAGATACCCTCGACGACGAAGCCTATTTGAAAATTTGCCGCCAAACAGGACGCTTAAACGACTTGATTGAGCGTCTGCTCAAACTCAAAAGAATTAACGAAGCAGAAGATGCGGCGCGAGAAGCGGAGGAATATCCACTTTTTAAAGCGCTCGATATTTTTTCTCAAAATGAGCATGTCGACCTTGCCGAAAAACTTGTCACAGAAAGATTGACAAAAATCAAGGATGACCGCTTATTAGAATGGCTTGCAAACAGACTCAAAGAGCGCGGCGATCTGGCTGGTTCACTGGAATTGGAAGAACTTCTATTCTGGAAATACCCCAATATTGAGAAATACGAAAAACTTCGCAAACTGGCAAAACAACTTAACCGCTGGGGCGATTTTCATACTCACATCATCACCGAACTTGAAAATAAAAAAGACTATAATTTTCTTACAAGAATTTACCTTCTCGAAAAAGAAGCTGGGCTGGCACTGATAACTCTGGAAAAATTAAATCCTCAATGGGGAGATTATTCATTACGTATCGAAGTTGCGCGGGCGGCAAAGAAGCAATATCCGCAGGAAGCGGTTCAATTGTTCGTAAATGAAGCCGAGCGTTTCATCAATTACCGCAGCCGCGACAATTATTCACAAGCCGCATTATGTTTGCGCGAGATACGCGATGTCTACCACGCATTGAAAGAGACACAATCCTGGGATAAGCTCATTGCAGACATTCGCGAACGGTATAAAAAACTTCCTGCCTTGCAGGATGAGTTGAATCAACTAAAACTGTAATATGCCCGCCTACCCAGACTACGTCCACCAAACCCTCGCCCGCGCCCGTGATATCGGTCAATGGTATTGCGGACAGTCCGATGCCGCCGCGTTATGCTTCGATGTGCTGGCGCTCTTCCCGGATTGCACAGAAGCCGAGGAACTCGTCTACGAACTCTTTTGCGATGAATGGACGATCTACGATAACCGCGTCGCCGTCCAACAACATATCGATGAATGGGATGACCAACCCTGGCAGCAACGCCGCAGGCTGGCGTTATCATTTCGCTTCATGAGCCGCTGGGAGGGAAAATATGCTGATGGGCGCGAGGGACCGCCCGATGTGAAAAAGATACTCGAAGATGGCAGAATGGAACTACTCGGCGCATACTGTCTCGGTGATGAGGAATGTACCGATTACGCCTGGTCTATTTTTGCAGATGCGATCCACAAAGCCAAAGACCCGCACATGACCCTGTTCTGGATCGGCAAGATCTACGCCGATCTGGGCTTCTTCGCCGATGCGGCGGAAGCGCTGGGCGAATTGTGTTCACGCTTCAACAATGCCGAAGCCAGAAGGTTGCTCGCCGAGGTTATCTGGTGGCGCGATAACGCCCATCGCATCCCGTGGATCCCTCCGGCTGGTGATGGTTCCCGCTACGACCGCATGATGGAGGTCATTGATCCCACCGCGCCAAAGACCAAAGATTATGTTCGTGAAGTGCGCAACGAGAATCAAAAGGAACGCATCGCGCCCTATCGTCCCAGTATCAATACGCAGCTCGCAAAGCTGTTCGACCGTTCGATACCTGATAAAAAAGAAACACCCGCCGCCACCATCGTGGATTGGAGTTTTCTCGATGCTGATGATGGTCAAACCGGTGAACCTGCCGAGTGGGTCAAGAAAGAACTAAAGCGTCTCGAACATTACAAGGATGAGCCCGATAGCCGGGAAATGCTCGCCGAAATGCAGCGCATCCACAAATGGACCCGCAACATCCCGCCGCCAACCGCACCGAAAATGTACGACCCCAACGAACCACCCTTCAATTCTACAGAAATGGACGATGAGTTCGACGACGAGTTTGACGATCTCTAAACACCCGGGAACGGGGACATCCCTCCATACGTTATACTTTTACCCATGAACAAAAAAATCATTTTGACATTTATCCTCTTTGGATTTGTACTTAACGCCTGCGTTACTCTCTCTCCAGATTCAGCGCCGACGGAAGCCCCGCCTCTTTTCGTGACCTCGACCCTGCCCCCCACCAAACCTGGCATTACTTTGCCGACAGCGACTCTGGTCCCGGTAACCGCAACACCAGATCCCTTGACGCCACAACCGACCTCGGCCACACCCAAATGCACCGACGCTGCCATCCTCGTCGAAGATGTGACCTATCCCGATAACACGGTTGTTCCCGCTGGCGAAAAATTCACCAAGACCTGGAAACTGCAAAACACCGGTCGCTGCAAATGGACCGGCTATACCATCGCCTTCGTATCCGGTGACCGCATGTCAGCACCCGATACGGCACCGGTCTCTGAAACCGAAGCAGGCAAACCTGTGGATGTTTCGATCGATCTCGTCGCGCCCACAACGGACGGAAATTATTTGGGGAACTTCGAGTTACGCAACGCCGAAGGCAAATCCATGCTGATCGGGATTGAATCAATTTTCTGGGTCAAGATCGTTGTGGGAACGGGCGGTGGAACATCCAACATTGTTGGCACGCCCATCGTCTCGCAAGTTGGCAATTGCACGTATACAACGAACGACAGTTATGTCCAAACACTGATCGGGCTCATCAATCAAGCCCGGTCAGATGTCGGACGCGCCCCGCTCACGGTCAACCAGCAATTGATGAATGCCGCGCAAGGTCACAGTTTGGATATGGCTTGCAACAACTTCCTGCATCACAGCGGCACAGACGGTTCATGGATCGGCGACCGCATAGCGCAAGCCGGGTATCCCAATACTTATTATCTTGAGGTACTCGCCATCGGTCTGGCACAGGATGCGATGAACCAATGGCGCAATGACAAAGACCATTGGGACGCCCTACTCAACTCACGCGTGACCGAGATCGGCGTGGGCTATGTTTATTCAAAGTTTAGTTCGTTCGGCAGCTATTGGACTGTCGATATGGGTGGACCGTAAATCATCTCCCCCACCTTGGCTGCCAGTCTGAAACGGAATTATTCGTTAGGCGCGTGACGCCCGTCCCATCGGGATGGATGATATAGATTTCATTGTTGCCATCGCGAAAAGATGTGAACGCGATCCAGTTCCCATCCAGTGACCAACTGGGACCTAGATTATCGCCGCCATTCGTGAGTTGCACCAAACCGGTGCCGTCCACGTTGATAATGAAAATATTGTGATCGCCAGCGGGTCCGCGATAGAATGCGAGTCTTGTCCCATCGGGTGACCAGGTGCTGCGTCCACCCATATTATTAAGATCAGTCACTTGCTGGATGTTCGATCCGTCTGCATCCATCACGAACAACTGACGCGCTCCAGCCCGCGAAGAAGCAAATGAGATCTTTGAACCATCCGGCGACCAGGTTGGATCAATATCATCTTTGTTCGAGATCGGATGTGGATTCTTGCCATCGGGTTTCATCACCCACAATCCATTGCCATCATTGGTGAAAAGAATCCGTTCGCCATCTGGCGAAAGTTCGGGCGCGTAAAGACTGCCGATGTTTTTCGTCAGTTGCTTCAAATCTCCCCCATTGATGTTCATTGAATAAATATCAAAGCCTCCGTTTTGTCTGGAGGAGAAAAAGATCGTCTGGCCATCCGGCGAGATGGAGGGATAAAAAGCAGTGGCTTGAAAATCAGTGAGTTGCTGGCGTCCAGTCCCGTCCGCGTTCATAAGGCAGATTTGATCGATCTGTTTGATGTAACACGCAAGGGCAATTTTGCCGATGGGCGGCGTTCCATCAAAACTGCTGGGAATGGGCGAAGGGATCAGCGCAGTATCCACTGTGGGGAATACTGTTGGAATCGAAGTGGGAGTTTCAACGCTGGGGACAATGATGGTGACGGTGGGAAAGTCATGGCTTGCAGCTTGCGTCGCCACAGCTCGTGAAGCTGGTAAATTATTGGCGATGTAATAGATCCAGCTGCCTAGAATACATAAAACCACCACCCCGCAGCCCAAGCCGCCCAGCAGGAATTTATCGAACGTGGAAAGAAGTTTATTGGATGGACGCATATGAATGCGAGGGATTCTAATCCATAAATCACTTTATCAAGTCATGCCAGCGCGATTTGTAATTCGGAAATATTTCGGCAGTTGCGGGATTATTCAAACGCTTCGCCAGAATCTCTGACAGCACATCGCGATAATCGGTCGTGACGGCTAGATCGCCTGGTCCGATCAATTGACCTTCTCCCAGCCCGGGCCATTCGCCGTGGACCTTGCCGCCATTCACATTCCCGCCCAACACCATCATCATACTGCCGTGACCATGATCCGTGCCGAGACTTCCATTTTCAGAAGCCCGCCGCCCAAACTCTGACATGGTCACTGTCGTCAGTCGATTCATGTGCTCGTACATATCCTCATGAAATACAGCTAATCCATCAGCCAGGTCTTTCATCAGGTTTGGCATCTGTCCACTGGCTGAACCTTGAGCGAAGTGCGTATCCCAGCCGCCCACATCGATTGCAGAGACTTCAAGCCCCACCTCGGCTTTGATGAGCATGGCAGTTTGTTTGAGCGCGAGTCCAAATTCGGTGTCGGGATATTTCGCATTTCGTGAGGCGGTATACGTCAGAGGGTCAAGCGCTTCCAAGGTATCCATGATCGAAAGTGTATCCTGTCCCAAAACATCATCCTTGTAGACTGTGTTTAGCGCCAGTCGCATTTTTTGCAAGGCACGCGCATCACCACCGAGATGAAAATCTGCGATCGACCTCAATGCCGAGACCGGCACACTACCACTCAAACTCCGTTGCGGACGAGTCCCCATCCCCACCGCGCGCAGAGGTGACGAGTTGCCCGTGTTCAACGTGGCGAGATGCCGACCGATCCAGCCTGATGCGGGACCACGTTCATCATCCACGCCGCGCTCCATTAACTCCATGGCTTTGAAGTGACTGCGCGACTCATCCGGCGCACCACACGCATGGATGATGGCAAGCTGTTTACTTTGCCAGGCTTCCATCAAGGTTTGCATGTTCGGGTGCAGACCGAAGAAGCCATCGAGATCAACAGCGCGGTCTGCTTTTTTTGCGTTCGAATCATCGGGGCGGGCGATGCCAAGCGACGGACGTAATTGATAGTACGCATCTTCGCCATGCGGCACGACCATATTGAGCACGTCCGCAGCACCGCGCAGAAAGACAACAACTAAAGTGTCACCGCGCGGCGCGGTATTGGCTGGCGCGAAAGAGAGGCGCGGCATCCAGGTGGGGATGGTTTGGGTGAGGGTAGATAACATTAATTTTCTCCATTACATATGGTGGTCGAGTAGTTCCGAGCGGTAGCGAGGAATGTATCGAGACCACATCATGCAATTACTTCTTTTACTTGTAAGCAGTGGTCTCGATACGGGCGAGAAAAACACTCGCCCTACTCGACCATCAAAGAGTTAACGCCATTGAAACGCAGGGGACGAGATGAGACTCGCGGCGATGATCTGTAGAGTCTCTGCGGGGGTGGCACCGGCTGTTCGGACGGAAGCAATCAACTCGTCACGTGCGAGGCGTTCTAGCGGGGCGCCCAATAATAGTGATGCGAGCGCATCCATATCGTCTTGCAGAATGCCAGTCGAGGAGACATCCAATAAAGTAGTGAGGTTATGTTTTGTGTTTTTGAGCTCGTTGCGAATGAACGCAAACGCAAATTGCCAACGCGGCATGAGATTGCCCTGCCAGGCGGCGCTGCGATCGGGATAGCCATCAGGCGTGGGACAGTTGAAATAGAGTTGACCCATACGCAGCAGGTGCTCATGCAAGGCAGCCGCGTCGGTCTCGGCATTGAGCATACGCAATGCCGAAAGAATAAAATTCGCAGGGCGTTTATATTTTGGCTGCGCCAGCGGCAGACCGTCCAACAGAATGACGCGCAAGACAGATTTGATATCGCCCTGAGTCGCAAGAAATGTTTGCGTGGCTTTTTCGATCAACGCTTGCGGCGGCTCATCGGCGATAAAACGCCGCGCCAGTTTGGTGGATATAAACCGCGCTGTGCTGGGATGCGAAACCAGATGTTCAATGACTTGCTCCGCTTCACGCTGACCCTTCGACTCGCTCAGGGCGGCGCCCGACGGCTGAATCGTGAGCCCCAAAACTTTTTTCTCGCCGGTATCATGGAGGTCGTCCTTGAAAACAAAATCGCCCAGCCAAAAATGTTCTTTGACATTCCAACCCGTGAGACACCGCGCGAGTTCCATCACATCCTGTTGAGAGTAACCGCCGTCTACGCCGAGGGTGTGGAGTTCCATCAGTTCGCGCGCATAATTTTCATTGGGATGACTCTTCTCGTTGGCTTGATTATCGAGATAGATCATCATCGCTGGCGAATGGGAAGATGCCCAGACCAGATCACGGAACGAACCGAGCGCATGCTTGCGGATCACTTCACGGTCATCCACAGTCTTCAGATAAAAGCCGCTGCCTTTTTCGATGAAGATGTTGAAGTGATCGCTCCAAAATTCAACCATGACTTCATAGAGTTGCCACTTACTATAAAGCTGACGTATCAATGTGGCTTGGCGTAATTCGACTGGAACTTTCTCACGGTCGTAATTATCGAAGAGTTGATTGCTGATGCCTTCCAGTTCGTTCGCTTGCATTTTCAATGTGTCGAATGTCGAAAGTCTAAGGTCACAAGCAAAGTCGTTGATTGTGGTGAAGTCGAGTTGTTCTTCGATGTAGGCTTGCAAGCCAATCTCGATAAAGTGTGCACGCTCCGCCACCCGCGGACCGAAGGTGAGACGGTTGAGCGCGAGAAAGCCCTGCGCATTCATTGCAGTCCATGGCACGGATGGCAAATCGCCAGCGAGTCTACGGTACGCGTAAGCGGGCGCGCAGGAGGCAAGCGCCGCGCTGGCAGTGACGAGGGCGCCGAGTTTGAGGAAGTCACGTCGGGAGAGGGTCATTTTTTTACTACGAAGGACACAAAGAGCACTAAGGTTTTAAGCGTGTGAGGGAGAAGTGACGGGAGAAGAGATCTGAATCTTCTCGCGCGGCATCCAGTTCAGGAGGGCAAAAGCAGTTGTGCCAAAAGCAATGATGAGCGTAGGCAGCCAGATGAAGAGCCAGCCAATGACGGGAAAGAACGCCGCGAGCTCAAGAATGACTGCGCCGCGGATGAATCCACTCAAGGGCGAGACGTTGCTTTGTTGCCTGAGTCTTGCACCGAGATGGGCGGCAATCCCGGCTGAACCGATTGATGAGATCGCAAGCGTCAAGCCGAGCAGAATCCAGCCGATGAATTTGGCGGGTCCAAAGGGCAGACTGAGCAAAACAATAATGGGGATGGCAAGCGCAATGACGACGATGAGTCCCAGCCAGAAGGCTGAGGCGAGAGATTTTTCGATGCGTGTCTCTGCGCGGGTAATGAGTGCTGGAAACAGAAGCCACCATGCAGTGAGCATTGCGGGAAATGCAATGCCGATGATCAAGAGAATGAAGAAGATCGCGGAAATGTCTGCCATGAGAAATAGCCTTTCTATTTGTTTGATGTAAGGGATACAGGGAAGGGTTGGGAAAAGTTGCAGGGGATTTTTTTAAACACGAAGGACACGAAGGGCACAAAGGGTTTTTAAAACAAAGGACGCGCAGGTTGCGCGTCCTTGTGTAGAAAGAAGAAAGAATCTTGGCGGATTTAGCGTGCTTCGCGGTTTATTAACTATCGGGTTGGAAGAATCCCAGGAGCGTTGCGCCAAAGCCGACAATCCCTGTGTATGGTAACAACAGGAACCAACCTACGAACGGCAATGCGCAGGCAAAAGATAAAATCACCGTCCCCCACACATTGCGCTTCAATGGTGTGAGCTCTGAAAGGATTCTTTCTCCCAAAACGCGGACCATGCCCACAAAGCCAACACTTAAGACCGCTGTCAACAGACCGGCAAGGATCAGCGTTGGGATCAGGAGAATGGCACGCACCACCGAATTGACGCGGTTGGCATTGCCATCTGTGATCGTGATCAATACAATCAGGATCACTCCAAAGAACAGGAGATTCACTAACCCGATGCCAAAAGCCCTGCCCGGCATTTGGTTAATGACACGCTGCGTCTTTTCCAAACGATGGGGGAATAACGCGCCAATCACGAGAAAGTATGCGGCGAGGCTGATGGTCAGCAGGATGACGATGAGCAGTAAGCGTACGATGTCGTTCATTAATTGTCTCCTGGTTATGTCACTCTGAGCAGAGCGAAGAGTCTCTACTTCGGTAAGAAGATTCTTCGCCGCTTCGCGGCTCAGAATGACAAACTGAATTTATTTCATTTGATTCCGCAGCAACAACCCATTCCCCACCAGCCAGAGCATGGATACAATCGCAAGCGTCGAGATAAGCATCAAACTGGATACTTCAAGTGCAGGGAGTTGCGGCAGAGTCGGCATTTGGAAAGCCTGCCCTGAGCCCAGTCGAAGGGTGGATAACAAGTCAAGCCACGCTGCCCATTGAGATTGCAGTTGCAGGAATACATTGGTCAGTGAGGGCATTTGAACAGCGGGTAAAAGATTCGTAATGAAGGGCGCAGCAAGAACGAGGGTAACCAACGCGACGGCGGCTTGCAGAGTCGCTGTCAGCGTGAGCCAGCGTGGGAGTTGCGGAGTCAGGCTGGGGGTCGGAGCGCTTGCGTTGAGCTTAGTCGAAACAAAGCGGGCGGCGATCGGACGAGTCCATTCCAATTCGGGGAGCGATTCGATTTCGGCGAATATAGTTTGCAGCGCAGTGAGTCGCGCCGCACATTCGTCGCATGCGGAAAGATGCGCTTCAATTTGAACGCGTTCAGCAGATTCATTATCTACATATTCGTTGAGTTGCTCGTCAGTCAGGTGCATGGAGTTGCTCCGCCAAAATTTTGCGGGCGCGGAAGAGGTGACTCTTCACGTCGCTCAGGGGGATGTTTAGTTCCGCCGCGATCTCGTCGTAGGATAGTTCTTGATAATGCCGCAATTCGACGACGGCGCGATACTGCGGCGGCAGGGATAATAACGCCTTATGGATTTGCGCGCTTCTTTCTTTGACCTCAACCTGCTTCTCGGGTCTCGCGCTTTCATCCGCATCCCGTTCGTCATCGAGCGGCGCGGTGACCTTTTGCGACTCGAGGTGATTAAGGCACAGGTTCGCAGCGACCCGCCGGATCCACGGACCGAACTCACGTTCAAGGTCATAGGTGTGGAGGCGGTCGTAGGCTCGCATAAAGGTTTCCTGTGCCAGGTCTTCGGCTTCGCCGCGTTCGTGCAACATGCGGTAACAGACGTTGAACACGCCCGTTTGATAGCGCGTGACCAGCTCGCCGAACGCGTCACTGGCTCCGCGACGGGCACGCAAGATAAGGTCGCGGTCGGTGGACGCGGTCATGGCTATAGTGTAATACAGGCGACAGGGCGAAAAAGTTGCAGGGGAATATTCAGCCACAGAGACCACAGAATTCTTTGAGTTATTTTCTCAAAATCTCTGTGGTCTCTGTGGCAAATGCTAACTCTTCAACAACACATGCTCCCAATTCAGCATATCATCCAAATCCTTGGTAGGGATGCCCGCCGGGTTTTCTGGCACATAACCCACGAACGAACCGTTGTACGTTTCCTCCCCACCATCATACAGCAGGTTGTAATCGGTATGCTTGAATAGTCCCACACACGAAAGGCGGCGGTCTTCGTAGGGCAGACTGGTTTCGTACGTTAAGATCACGCGTCCTTCGGCGGTCTCAGCGATCGCAGCGACCGTCGCTTCATGGAGCCAGCCCAAATACTGGGGCTTGCGCGTGACCGAGTTTGTTCGGACGGTGCCGCCGCCTTTATACGTCCATGCACTGCCGGTCGTTCCACTCAGATAGGCGGGCGGCACCAACCGGTCACCGCCTGAGGTGGTTGAATCTTTGACCTCGTTCCACATCGGCGGCGGGTCATTGCGATAACGCACCCACAATATACTGGCACCCACGCGATAGTCTTCCGCTTTGCGCGGTTTGATGTAATACGCTTTATCGGGATTGGTCGAACCTTTGGCTTTGTTCTCCTCACCGCGATACCAATCCGGTTTGGAGGCAAGTCCCGCGCCGCCCACGTGTCCGCGCAGGTGTTGGATGAATTCCGCCACTTCGTTGCATACCGCGCGGCTCACGACCATCTCCGCGTTCTGTTCATGTTCCTTGCGCCAGCCGGTCAGGTGATCCTGTTTCCACTTGTTCATGATCTCGCGATATTTCGCCGCTTCGGCAGAACTGCGTTGCTGTTGTTGATCGGGCGTCAGTTTTTCCCAGGTGGCATCCTTTGCTTCTTTGAGGCGCAGGTTCGTGACTGCGCTAATCTCCTTCCACATCCAATCGGGCAATGTGTCTTTGATCTGTTCCAATTCTGCCAGCGCCTCGTCCACAGTCATGGCGTCCACTGCATAACTCTCTTCATCGAGCAGCAAGTTAAGCAGACCGGCGCGGCGCGAATATGGGTTATCCATTTTCATGCGCGCCAGATGGATAACAACTTTATCTTTCCACTTTGCAACCTGCGCACTGGCGAGTTTGGGCGGCTCCACTTTGGGTCCGGGCAGCGGTTCGCCAGCCGTTACGGTCGGTTGATACCACACCAGTTTTTGATTACACATTGCCATCACACCATCATCATCCAAGTGTTTTACATCTTCTTCGATCGCCGATGTCCGCAGATTCAAATACAGATCCTTCGGGTCTGCCCACGAACCGTGCGCGCTCGCATAGCGCATCCCCGAAAAATGGACGATCATATATTGCAGCCAGCGCGGGTAACGCTGCGGTTCGCTCTTGAACCGCGCCACCAGCAACGCCAACAACTGATACTGATCCAACTCCAGCAACGTGGCTTTATATTCATCCAATTTCAACAGGACGATCTCCTTCACAGACGGCTGGACGGGCGTGTACTCGGAAACATATTTTTCTTCGGTGACAAATAGGACGTCATCCAACGCATCGAGCTGACTCTTCAAAGCGCCCGCCTCTGTTCCTGGACCGGCGAGGGCTTGCTGTACCTGGGCTATTTGCGTCTCTGCTGAATTGATGATTTGGGTTAATTCCGCCGGAGTCCGTTTGGCGTTTTCAAGAATGAGTTTAAAATCTTTCAAGCGGTTCAACTCATCCTCGAAGGCTTTCACGGTGTTTTCTTTGAAAGTCGCATTGACGCCTGTCCGCCGCTCGAAGCGGGTCTTCTCCAATTGCATATTGAATATCTGATTCTTGAGCGTCACCAGTTTCACCGCATCATCTTTCAATGCAGAGAGATACCTGTGGAGCTCGTTAATCTTTTTGGTCACTTCCTGGTCAATCTGCTGAAACCGCTGAC
Source organism: Anaerolineales bacterium (assembly GCA_043767565.1). Taxonomy (GTDB): domain Bacteria; phylum Chloroflexota; class Anaerolineae; order Anaerolineales; family Villigracilaceae; genus Defluviilinea. The sequence goes on along the minus strand of JAYUGV010000368.1, from coordinate 2,208 downwards.
GGATATCGTCCACCACATCCAGAATGGAAAAATATTTTTCGACCGAAGCCCGCTCCGGCTGAGTCCGGAGGCGCTGCACTTCATCCTGCATTTCTTTGAGTTTCGCCGCCTGCATATTGATCCGCTGTTGAATGGGTGCAAGGCGGGTCTCAAGTTCTTTTTGTTGTTTGAGCGCCATCTCCACTTTTTTGGCAAAATCCAATTTGCGGCTGGCAAGTTTCTCGTGGGCAGAGATGAGGTCCTTGAGTTTGTTGCGCTCGGCTTCGATGGCGGGTCTGGAATTTTGGAGGGTCTCAAGCCTTTGAGTTTCAGCCGGAAGCTTGGGATGGTTCGGGTTGGTCGCCTTGATGGCATTCACCCGCCGCATCTGCATCACGCTATCCTTATCCAATTGAACGCGGACCTTATCCAGCACTTCGAGCCGCTGGGAAATAAAATAAGATTCCTTGCGGGCATCCTTGAGGCTTTCGTAATAGGTTTTGAATACAGCGTGGAGTTCGGCAAGCCTTTTCAGGGTTTCGGCATCGACTGGTTTGTCGGCGCTGGCAGCGTTTACATAGTCCCGCATGAAATAAGCGAGCACATCTTTGTAATCCGCAACCGCCTTGGTGATGACCAGCTTCTTGCGGTTGTGATACGCGGTGATCTCAGTGGGTAGGTCTGCGATGGTTTTGCTTTTATATTGCGCCCACAGGTCGATCTCCATGAAGTATTCCAACGCGTTGCGCAGGTTCATCCGGCGCAGCGGGTAGATGGTCTTCTCCAACACTTCGTTCTGCCACTGAAAATAGATCTGCCGTTCAGCCATATGTAACTCCTCATTACACTAAAACAAATAATCTAACGTCTGGACCGTCGTATTTTATTCCATTCAGCAATAAGCGGGCAACCCAAAAAGGCTTTATAGAGCCGATCTCCGTATCATTCTTCCCTAAATAGGGTTGTTATATCAACACTCTACAAACAGTTTACATGCTACGGTAGGCACGCTTTCCTCGACCTACCCATGCTATACTCGGTTAATCTCACCCCCTAGGCAAGGCTGGCATGGATAAAACCCTTCTCGAAATCCCAACTGAATTGTTACAAGCGGCAAAGCTGACACCGGAGGAAGCCAGGACCGAACTGGCGATCCGTCTGTATCAACTGCACAAACTGAACGATAAACAAGCCGCTGAAATGGCGGGGAATCCGAAAGCCATCGAAACGCTGGTCTGGAATAACCGTGAAACAGGTCACTTTAACCTGGATGAGTTCCTCGATTGGGCTTCGCACGATCTCAAGACCCCACTCAATGCCGTGATTGGATTCAGCAAGCTGGTCATTAAGGGGATCGATGGTCCCATCAACGAAACCCAAAACACCGACCTCACCACCGTCTTCAATGGCGGTCAACGTATGTTAAGTTTACTCAGCAGCCTGGTGGAAATTGCCCGCTTGAACAACGGCATCACACTCGCGCGCGAGGAAAAGAATCTTGCGACTATCATCACTGAAAACGCCGAACGCTGGAAAACACAAAATCCCGCCAAACCGTTAACGTTCGATATTCAGATCAGCTCCCCTACCTACAGTGTGGACCCTCAGCAAATGCGTCAGATCATCAGCCACTTGCTGACGTTTGCCGCCATCCGCGTGACGGAAGGGACCGTGTCCCTTTTAGCGGCGGAGAATGAACAGGGCGTGCAGGTGTCGATTCAAAGCACAGGGAAAAAAGGACCGGACAAAATGGAAATGGATTCAGCGATGCTCGGCTTTATCGCCGGTTCATTGATCAAATTGCACGGGGGCGTCCTGCACGAGCCGCAAGAGACTGAAGACGGCATGACATTGAGTTTTTCACTGCCCCGCTGAACAATACAATAGACTTTATCGGTAATAATGAAAATCCGTTTGTTGGACGCTGATAAACGCTGATTTTCGCTGATTCAAAAAAGGAAAATCTGCGTTCGTCAGCGCGCTTCGCGTCAGCGTCCCGAATTTATTTCCGATAAAGTCAAAAGATAAAAAGTCCTTGAATGTCACAAAACTTTCAAGGACTTTTGCTTTAGACAGATACTCCTCGGCTTCCGGATCGAAAAGGATCAGCCTGCTTATATTTTTCTACGTTATTGCCAGGCAACCAGACCGGTCTTGCGATAATTTTGCGCCAACAGTTCCAAGTCGATCACGTTGATGATGCCGTCGTTGTTCAAGTCCGCTGCGGCG
>JAYUGV010000367.1:0-2983 GCA_043767565.1 Anaerolineales bacterium | reverse complement strand
CCGATGGCGGCAGCAGCAAGAAAAAGAGCAAAGAGGTCGGAGCCAGCAATACGATCTATGTCTTTGATTATGACGGCATCACGGTCGCGCATTTGGGCGATCTGAAACATGCCCCCACACAATCTGAGATCGAATCCCTTGGCACAGTCAATGTGGCGCTTGTGCCGGTGGGTGGCGGTGCCGCTTTGAACGCGGCGAAAGCGGCGGAGGTCATCAGCATGCTCGAGCCGAATCTAGTTATCCCGATGCATTATTCGACACCGGCTACCAAACTCCCGCTCGATGCGCTCAGTAAATTCCTCAAAGAAATGGGTCTCTCCAAGGTCGATGCTCAGCCGTCCCTGAAAGTGACGCGCAGCGGTCTGCCCGATGAAACCCATGTCGTGGTATTGGAATATCAAGCGAGTTGATGTTATAGAAATGTCATTCTGAGCGAAGCGACACTTGCACCGTCCCTACGGGACAAGTGCAGGTGAGAATCTCTACCATGATAATTGAGACTCTTCGGTCGCGAAGAACGCTCCCTCAGAGTGACATAGAGGATATTATGGCTGTTAAAGTGTTGATGACATGGGATATCGCCGGTGACCGCGATCAGGAATATTTCGAATTCGTGATCGGCGAGTTTATTCCGGGTGTGCAAAAACTCGGCTTGCAGCCTGCCGAAGCCTGGGCGACCGTCTATGGCTCGTACCCGCAGATCCAGGTCGGCTTGCTCGCAACCGATGCCATGCAGGCGCGTCAGATTCTTGATTCAGGCGAGTGGCACATCCTGCACGAACGGCTTACCAACTACGTCAGAAACTTTTCCTACAAAGTTGTCCCATCACGACCTGGATTTCAATTCTAATTACCGAATCACGGAGATGGACATACTCTCCGTGATTTTTATTTAACCTATTGTTTTGGATGCAGTTGCGCGAAGCGTACATCCTGTTCGCAGTGCAACTGCTCACGAACAATAACGGCTGATAAAATGCCCCGCCTCTCTTCCCGACTCTTGAGCTGGTACAACCAGAATAAACGGACTCTCCCCTGGCGTCTTCCGGGTCTCAATCCCTACGCGGTGTGGGTCTCTGAGATCATGCTTCAGCAAACACGGGTGGAGACGGTCATTCCGTATTATGAAAAATGGCTGCGTCTGTTCCCAACCGTTCAAGCGTTGGCAAAAGCATCCGAGCATGCTGTGTTGAACGCCTGGGAAGGACTCGGTTACTACAGCCGCGCACGCAACTTCCATAAAGCCGCAAAAATTGTGGTTGAAAAATATAACGGCGAACTGCCGCGCGATTTGGATGAACTGCTAACATTGCCCGGTATTGGTCGTTACACCGTTGGTGCGCTCGCTTCGATCGTGTTCGGCATGGACGAGCCTGCGCTCGATGGCAACCTAAAACGAGTCTATGCGCGGTTGTTTGATGTGAGCGAGCCTATTGATTCGGCGGAGGGTGAAAAGATTTTATGGCAACTGGCCAAAGATAATTTGCCCAAAGGCAAAGCCGCCGACTTCAATCAGGCATTGATGGATCTGGGTGCGATGATCTGCGTACCGAAGAATCCACGTTGTTTGATCTGCCCGGTGCTGAAAGATTGTCAGGCTCGTGCAAATGGCACACAGGACTTGCGCCCAGTGAGGAAGATGAAGAAGACTGTGCCGCAATATATTCAAGCGGCGGCGGTGATCATCAAGCAGGGTGGAGTTTTGTTGGCGCAGCGTCCGTCAACCGGGCTACTCGGCGGGATGTGGGAATTCCCGAATGGGCGGGTAGATCAGGATCCGGCTACAGAGTTGGCAAAGGTTATTAAGTCCGAATATAGCCTCAAGGTCAGAAAAAAAGAGGCGGTGATTGTCGTCCAACATGCGTACACTCATTTCAAGGTTACGGTCCATGCGTTCCGGTGCGAATTGATCTCCGATCCCAAACCGGAGAATTTGAAGTGGGTTACGCTGAAAGACCTGGATGAATACCCGATGGGTAAGGTTGACCGCCAGATCGCAAACCGAATTACGCAGTGAAATCGCACTTGAGTGCGCAGGGCATTTGGCGTAGAATTGATAAAAATTTGAATAATAAGGGAAGAAAAGGAAATCAAAAATGACGAAAGAATCTGACTCAACACGAATCCAACTAATTTTGGGAATCCTTGGTTTTGTTGGTGTGTTATTAGGTATTATGGCGACAATTTTTGCGCCAATTATCCAGGAACAGTTGAAACAAAATGGTCTTCCGACCCAAACATCAATTAGCATTGTTGCGTCTCCCACGCAAGCTCTGGTGATCCCAACCGATACTGTGCCGCCTGGCGACCCGACCTCAACGCCTGCGCCAGCGACCGATACGCCCGTACCTACTTTTACGGCTGTGCCTCCCGTTGTGTTGGGTGAAGACTGGATAAAAGGTTGTATCAGTACTTTATGGAAGCCGTATCCTGCAAATACCCAACTTACTGAAAAAGGAAATGGCTGCTGGCAGGAGCCGGTGATTGTCTTTTCTGCTGAGAATGGTGACCTCGATTTTCTCGCTGAACGAAACGGAGCCGGGACGACTGACATTCGTGGTTTGTTTGTGCTTCTGCCTGAAAATGGAACCGTGATGTTCAAGGTTCGGTTGCGGGATTTGAGTAATGTGGATATTTTAATGGGTGTATATACCACATCCGATCTGGCTTCAGACGGCTTGTTGATGACGATCCCCAGTGGTAACCTCAAGAAAACAATCATCGTACAGAAGGACAATGTCACGGACTATAATACGTTGAAGAATACCATCAAGCTTGATCAGGGCGATGGTTTTTCGATCACATTTAAATTCGATTCGTTGTCTGCTAGTAGTACGGTGAACCCAAGTGTATTTGTGACAAATCCAATTTCACTGCCTTCTGCTCAAAAATGGCTTTTCTTGGGATATAAGGGCTTAAGCGGCTCCTATCGTGTTGAGGGTACGTTCTTTTCCTTTGAACTGAAATAAAGATACATTTAATT
>JAYUGV010000366.1:0-19141 GCA_043767565.1 Anaerolineales bacterium | reverse complement strand
AATGCGGGCTTGGAACTTTTCAAGCACGAAGATTATTTTGCAGGACGCGCCCTCTCGGCAGATTTCACCGGCGAAGGCTGGCGGACAATGCTGGGCTTCCCCGATGCACCCGTCATGGACGCGCCTCAAGCTGGACGTAAGCTTGCTGCGCTTGCGAAAGAATATGACTTCGCTTTATTCGAATACTGGGCAAGCGATTACGCGGGTCACAAACAGCAGATGGAAACAGCGGTGGGTTTAATGGAAACATATGATGGAGTGATTGGAGGGCTTGTGGAAATGATGAAGGATGAATTACTTGTGGTTATTACCTCAGACCATGGGAATATGGAGGATTTATCAACACGCAGGCACACGGATGCGAATGTCCCGGCGTTGGTGATTGGGGAGAAGAATGCTCGCGCTGAGTTTACGAGGGACATGAAGGCTATAACGGATATTGCTCCAGCAATTTGGAAGATGATGATAACTGGTGAAAGTAGCTAGTGAATTGACCGTTCAAATGTGGTCAGATACAATTATTTATTCTATTAGAAGGATGATTTCAGATCAATGAAAGATTCACCTATTGAAAATATAGATATTGTAGCTGGGGAACGTCAATCCATTATCTCTACTAGTCTTTCCGTGTTTCGTTTAAGTAAACCAGAAATCTTGATTGCAATTTTGACGGGAATGGCAACATGGATAGGCTTTCGCAGTATCCTTCGGGGGACTCTCCCATATCCTTGTGGCGCAGAAATAAATGGAGAACCGATTCCATGTGGATGGACATATGAACAGTCGTGGACAGTGCTTGGCCATTCTTTGTTTTCTTCCTTTAGCATACCCATCGTCATTATTCTCGCAATGTCGGCGGTATTTCTTTGGCGTGCTATCCGCAGAGATGAACGCTACTTTTCAACACTAGGAAACTTGGCACTGGCTTGGCCACTAATTTCATTCCCACTACTGAACATCCTTTCCTTTTTTAGTCTCTATTGTCTCCCAATCGGTGTAGGAATAGCATTCATTGGTGGGCTCAAATCCATCAATACACAACGCAATTTGCGAGACTGGATTGCCCTCTTTTTAAGCATTGTATGGCTTGTGCTAAGTATGATTTATTTCGAGCAATGGTGGAACCGTTATGGTGATTAGTCGAGTTTTAGGCACCGAGTTGCAAGAACGCCAAGCCGCAGGCTAACAATGGTGCAGCGGAGTATTTATGACTTATCAAACTGAACCCATCACCATGTGGTTTGACCGACGCCTCGTGCTGCGAAAATCCCCTATTCATAATATCGGCACATTTGCCACGCACGATATTAACGCAGGCGAACTGTTGATGCTTGTCACAGGCGGGATTGTTGTCACTGAGGAGGACCGAAAATCTGGCTGGCTCCAACTGGCACCCAATATGTATAACCAAGAAACATTGGCTGATAATTTATTTATACTCACACCAATGTTGTTTCAGTACTACATCAATCACTCCTGTGACTCAAACGCCGTTGATCTTTCGCGGAGTCCCAACTCCACGCAATACGTTGCGGCACGGAATATCCTTGCTGGTGAGGAAGTCACCGCGGATTATTACAATGAAACGACGTTGGAGATTTGCTTATGCAAATCACCGCGCTGCCGATGGACAAATCGTGCTGAATAACACCCATTAATTACAAGCCATCTCAAAATGTCACCTGAGCGATAGCGAAGGGTCTCTCCCAAGACAAGTAAGAGACTCTTCGGTCGCAACGAACGCTCCCTCAGAGTGACAAGGTGTTTTTGAGATAGGTTCTACACAAACCGCATAAAGACTTGATTGCCGAGCAGGCGTCCGCGTTGGGTAAGTCTCAAGACTTCCGAAGTCTCAGAGACTTCGGAAGTCTGTCTTTCAATCAACCCCAACTTCAACAATTCTTCAATTTCATTTTTATAAACATCACGCAAGGATTTCCCGAAACGGGCTTGAAACTCGTTTTCTGAAATGCCTTCTTGCGTCAGGCGGAAGCCTGTCATCATGAATTCGGACATGTCATCTTTGATGGTTTGTTTATGTTGGTTGACAGTGGCGGGGGAAAGAGGAAAATCGTATTGCGTATTGCGTAATTCGTAATTTGTAAGTCTTTCGATGTAGGTTTTGATTCGCAGGACGTTTGAATAACGATAACCGTTGGCATATCCGTGTGCGCCTGCACCGAAGGCGAGATAAGGAAGTCCGCGCCAGTATTGGAGGTTGTGAAGGCATTGAAATGATGAATGATGAATGATAAATGATGAATTTGATTCTGCATTCATCATTCTGACTTCTGCATTTATTTTCGCCCAATTGCTGATTTCATAATTGATATAGCCGTTTTCTTCAAGTTCTTCACTCGCCCATTCATACATTTCCGCGGCGAGGTCGGGGTCAGGGAGAGGTAACAAGCCTTTCGATGCCCAGCGTCCAAAGGGCGTGCCGTGTTCGAGAGTCAGTGCATAGGCAGAGATATGTTCGGGGTGCAGATCGAGAATTCGTTTGACGGTGGTTTGCCAAGTTTGCAGAGTCTGTTCGGGTAAGCCATAGATCAGGTCGAGATTTAAATTGTCAAAACCGGCTTTGCGGGCGGAGGTCACGGCTTCGATGACTGTGAAGAAATCGTGCGTGCGTTCCAACATGCGGAGTTCTTCCATATTCGCAGATTGGACCCCGAAGCTGATGCGGTTGATTCCGATCTTACGCAGCGCGAGCAGGTTCTCGTAAGAGACCGTGCCAGGATTGGCTTCGATGGTGATCTCGGCGTCTGCGGTCAAGGTGAAGGCGGCGCGAATGCTTTTGAAAATCGAATCAAATTGAAGTGGGGAAAGAAGCGAGGGCGTTCCGCCGCCAAAGAAAATGGTATGCACTGGCACGTCACCCTCACCCCTAACCCCTCTCCCTGAGGGAGAGGGGAATCTTGCGCCAACGAATTCAATTTCTTTGCACAATGCATCCACATAGTCTGGAATCATTTCTTCCTGTCCTGCAAAAGTGTTGAAATCGCAATAGGCGCAGCGGTGCGTGCAAAATGGAATATGAAAATAGAGGGAGGTATTCATTATTGTCATTATAGTATATGTTAAATTCATTTCACAAAAAGATTGACATTCAGCCATAACATAGTATAAATATCGATAACAGAGTCTATTCGAAAGCGCTTCACTCGTTACACAAGGCAAACATCTTGTGGATCGATTTGAAGTAAAAAGTTCGTGCTTTCGGATGGGTTCTTTATCTTTTTAACCCAATGGAGGTGTGAGTGAACGCGACTTTGAAATTAGGAGAGCATTTTATCTTTGATCTCTCCGACTGCGACCATGAGATTCTCATGGATAGCGAGAAATCGTACTCGCTGTTTGCGCAAGCCGTGCGTGAAAGCGGCTTGACGGTTGTGGATGAGGGCTTTTACAAGTTTAGCCCGCATGGCTTTACCTGTTTTTTGCTGCTCGCAGAGTCGCATGCAAGTTTGCATGCCTGGCCCGAATATGGCTATTGCGCCATTGACCTTTTCACCTGCGCGATCGGCAAGGATATGATGCCTTTAATTTTGCGCATCAAGGAAGCCTTTGGCGCCGATAAATTTACACTGCGAAAAATTGATCGCGATGCAGAGTTAGAAACAACGTTACCGGTGGCTGTGTAGAATGAGTATCTGGTTTACAGAAGAACTACACCCCTACTATCGCAAGGGTGTGCGCGTCAAACGCGTCCTTGCCGATGAACAAACTCAATATCAACATCTGCAATTTGTCGAAACCGAATTTTTCGGCAACGCGATGATCCTGGACGGCATCATCCAACTCACCGAACGCGATAACATGGGCTACCACGAGATGATCGTGCATGTGCCAATGTTAGCGGTTGGAAAGCCCAAGCGTGTGCTCATCGTCGGCGGCGGGGATGGCGGTTCTCTGCAACAAGTTTTGCGATATGACTCTGTGGTAGAAGCCGTCGTCTGCGAATTGGACCAGCGCGTGGTGGACTTATCCCGTGAACACTTCGCCGCTGCTTTTGGCGACCCGTGGGCTGATCCTCGTTCCAAACTGCTCGTCCGCGACGCCTTTGGCTTTCTCGAAGAGAACCCCGGTCAATTCGATGTGATCATCTCCGATACCACCGACCCCATCGGCATGGCAGAGCGTCTCTTCTCGGATGAGTTCCAAAAGCTGCTCGTGCGTGCGCTCGTACCAGGCGGCGCGGCGGCGACTCAATGTGAGCAACCGTATTTCGATACCGCATTGATCAAGCAGATTTATCAATCTGCCAAAACACTGACGAAGAATCCTGCATACTACTACGCTAACATCCCCACCTACCCAGGTGGTGGCATTGGGTTTATGTATGTATCTGATACGCCATGGACAAACGGACTCACCACACCCTATCCACCCGGTGAGAATAAATATATCAACTCCGAGATTCACAAAGCGGCATTTGCCCTCCCGGAGTTTTTTAGAAAAGAGTTATACGGATGACCGCACCTTTAGAAGCAATAAAGACAGACATGGAAAACGAAACTGAAGTTTGGGGAGTCTCATCGAGCATTGACTTGTATGAATGCGATCTGTCGCTCATGCAAAACGCGGATGCGATCCGCGAGTTCGTGAAGATCCTGTGTGACCGCATCAAAATGCGACGTTACGGCGAAACCCAGGTTGTGTTTTTTGGCGATGAGCCGCGTGTGCAGGGCTTTAGCATGACCCAGCTCATTGGAAACATCCCTGATCTCAGCGCACTTTGCAGATGCGAGCCGCGCCATCTATCTAGATGTGTTTAGCTGTGCCCCCTACGACTCAGAAGATGCGGCAAAATTCGCGGCAGAGTATTTCAAAGCCAGTCGATATAATATCAATGTGGCTTACCGCAAGTAAATTTGATCGAATCAACAAATAAATTGGCGATGTGTTGAAAAGCATATCGCCAATTTATTTATTTATGCTCCAACCGCCATCATCGGCAGTGTTTTGCGAGTAACCCTTGCACCGCCCACAGGGTGCTTCGCAAAGGACGGCGCAAGGAGCAACTTATTTCAACATCATCCTGATCACAAGGACAGGCGGGATTTCACTGAACTTGCCTCCCCACCCCAAAGTTGCGGTTTGCGGATGTTCAGGCGGAAAGGCACGTTCATCGAAGCCATCGAGGATGAATCCGTTTTGGAACGCGACGTTCATATACTCTTTGATAGGACGGTGAAAATAAAGTTGTGGCTTGGGCTGATTGCGTAAGGCAAGTCCCTGCGATTGGAATTGATTAATGTAACGCGGCACTTTCACGGCATACCGCTCGTGGAGTTGTCCATCATCCCATTCTTCAGCCATCAGCGCAACAGAAGGATTATTGAAAGCGGGATGCATGAGTGAAAAGACAAAGACTCCATTTGGTTTCAGAAGTTTGCTCAAGGCTTTGAACAAAGGCTCGATCTCGGCCATATCGAATAAAGCCATGTTGGAGAGGGCAGAGTCGAATTGACGTTCACCGAGGGAGCAGAGCGCCTGTTCATTCGTTGCATCAAGAACTTGATAGGTAATTAGGGATTGGTAAGCGGTGGCACGAACTTTTGCTCTCTCAATCAGGTTGGCGGAAAAGTCAAACGCGGTCACTTTTGCGCCCAGTGCGGCGAGGCGGCGCGAGGTCAGCCCGTTGCCACAGGCAATATCCAGGATCGCTGAATCAGGTTTCGGATCTAGAAGAGAGGCGAGGACGGGCCAGCAGAGAATGTTGAAAAAGTCGTTGCCATTGTCGCCCATACGGGAATCCCAGTGTTCGGCGTTGGCGTCCCATGCTTCATGAGAAATTTGGTTGGGGTCGCTTATCATACAGGCTGTTGTACCATAAAATCGAAACAGCTCGAAATATTTATCAAGTTGAATATATCGAACCCCGAGATTTTAAAAATCTCGGGGTTCTTGTTTATTTTTGAAAGTTTTCTCGAACTTTCGCCGCAATCTGTCGAGCTGTCATCTTATCCACCGTTTCAACCTCGACAACGCGCCCTTTGAGTCCTTCTTTCTCGTTTTTTGCTTGACGAGAAATTCCTCCAACGCTTTTAAATCTGGAAGCTCTGGAAGATTGAACTTATGATCTGACGCAATTTCGACAATCCGGTCACAACGTTGGGCGTACGCACCTGCGTGGTTTTGTGTGCCGGTTTCAAATTTATACGGTAACTCGTTCGAACCCACGCGGAACTTATATGACTATTCCTTTGTCCGCTCCAGTTTTGGATTGTGCCAGTTGCCATCTGTTGCGATGAGCGCATCAGCGTCTTTTGGACCCCAGCCACCACGTTTGTAAGGGATAACTCGATGGTGGGTTTTTAAGACTGGCTCGACTACCGCCCAGGCAGCTTCGACTGCATCCTCACGAGTGAAGAGCGCCCCATCACCAGCCATTGCATCTCCCAAAAGCCGCTCATAGGGTGCTTCCTCTCCAGGCTCCTCCTCGAGCAGGTAAAGTTCCTGTTGTTCGCCGATGAACTCTTTCCCTTTGCTCTTGACGCGAGCGGCGAGAGCGACAGCCGAACTGGGGGAAAGGCGAAAGCGCAGATAGTTTGCTCGACCAGCTACCGGTGCTGAGTCTGCAAACAGCGCTTGTGGTGGCGGCTTTAGTTCCACCAAGACCTCCACCGCCGTTTTGGCAAGGCATTTGCCAGAGCGCAGATACCATGGCACTCCTTCCCAGCGCCATGAGTCGATGAAAAGCCGCAGGGCGCAGAACGTCTCAACATCGGAGTTCTTCGCCACGTCTGGCTCTTTCAAATAGCCAGCGTACTGACCGCGCACCAGATCTTCCGACCGCAATGGACGCATCGCCTGGAACACCTTGGCTTTCTCGCTATGCACGGCTCCAAAGCCCCGATAAGCAGGAGGTTCCATTGCGAGTAACGCGACCACCTGGAAGAGGTGATTTTGAATAACATCGCGCAGGCAACCAGCGGTCTCGTAAAATGAGCCTCGATTTTCCACACCAAAATTTTCAGAAAGCGTAATCTGTACGCTGGCTATAAAGTTGCGGTTCCAGATCGGCTCCAGGAATGAATTGGCAAAGCGGAAATAAAGGATATTCATGATCGCTTCTTTTCCGAGATAGTGATCGATGCGGAAGATCGAATCTTCGGGAAACACGGAGTGTGCAACGCGATTGAGATCTTGTGCGGAGGCTAAGTCACGTCCGAATGGTTTTTCAACGATGACACGCGCATTCTTAGCCAGACCTGCAGCCCCAAGTCCCTGGATGACAGTCGCAAATAGAGCAGGCGGGATGGCGAGGTAGTGCGCTGGGCGCCGGGCTTTAGCCAGCGCTTTTTTTATATCAGTGAACGTGTCTGCATGGTTATAGTCGCCGCTCACATACTTGAGCTGGGAAAGAAGGCGGCTGAAAGCTTTCTTGTCATCGATCCCGCCTGATTGTTTAATACTATCCTTTACGCGTGTATGCAATTGAGTCAGACTCCATTTTGGGAAGGCGACCCCAATCACTGGGACATTCAATACCCCTCGTTTTGCCATCGCATACAATGCGGGGAAGATCATCTTGTGCGCAAGATCACCTGTGACACCAAAGAGCACCAGCGCATCAGACTGCGTTGCCTTGCCATTCACTTTTTCACTTTTTCTCATCATGTCCGCCAAACTGCTTTCTCATCGCCGAGAGGATTTTATCGGCGTAGTCGGCATCGCCCCGCGACTCAAAGCGTCCGAAGAGTGCTGCGCTCATTACTGGAACCGGAACGCCTTCATCCACTGCAGACGCAATCGTCCAGCGTCCTTCGCCAGAATCTGACACGCGGCCCGTGTAGTTTTTCAATTCAGGGTTATCGAGGAGTGCAATTGCGGTGAGGTCCAACAACCACGATCCGATCACACTGCCTCGACGCCAGACCTCCGCGATCTCTGGCAGATCAAATTCATATTGATAAAACTCCGGGTTTTGGATCGGTGCCGTTTCAGCATCCTTGGCATTTGACTGCTTGCCAGCGTTTGCTTTATGCAGGACGTTCAAGCCTTCAGCATAAGCCGCCATGAGACCATATTCAATGCCGTTGTGGATCATCTTGACGAAGTGACCGGCTCCTTGCGGCCCGCAATGCAAGTAACCCTGTTCCGCTGTACTCTCACGCTTCTTTCGACCAGGCGTAAGAGCTGCTGTGCTAACGCCTGGAGCAAGACTGACAAATATTGGAGCCAGGCGTTGGATGATCTCTTTTTCGCCACCGATCATCAGACAGTAACCACGCTCGAATCCGGCTACCCCGCCACTTGTTCCAACATCTATATAGTGGATGCCACGCTGCTTCAGCTCAACGCCACGCCGAACATCATCGCGGTAATAGGAGTTGCCGCCATCAATCAAAATATCTCCCGCTTCGAGTAGCGGAACTAACGCTGCTAGTTCTTGATCAACAAAAGCGGCAGGGATCATTAACCAAACAGCACGCGGTTTGGAAAGCCGGGAAACAAAATCTCCAAGTGAAGCCGCTCCGATGGCGCCTTCATTCACAAGTGTCTCAATCGCCTGAGCGTGAATATCATAGACTACGCATTCGTGGCCGTCCTGCATCAGACGCTGCACCATAGTAGAACCCATGCGCCCCAATCCAATCATGCCAAGTTGCATATATATTCTCCTCTTTAAGATCTAAATGCCAACCATTACGAACGTATCTTTTGTGTAATTCTCAGTTAGGTAACCGAAGATTCCACCCTTCAAGGATCGTCCGCGTCGCATCATGACTGTTATGAATGATTCCATTTATTCCCAAACCGCGCGCCACTTCGACAAACATAGCCCGGTCGTCAATATAAACCACTTGTTCGGGTTGCACTTGGGAAATGTCCAGGGCGATACGGTATATATCTTCATCTGGTTTGCGGTAATGGACAAAACAGGACGAAACGAAGAAATCTACGAATGTTCTCAGCTTGAATTGTTGAACGCGAAACTCGGTAAGTTCACGGCCTTCATTGCTGACAGCCGCGACTTGAAGGTTGTATTGAGTCTTGAGTGCGCGCATCAGCTCGATCATATCTGGATAAGGTTGGGATTGGGCATACATGAACGCTTTGAACTCTTCCCGCGAGAATTCGCGTTCCTGATAAAAGACCACGCGGTCTAGATACTGATCCAGGCTGAGCTTACCCTCCTCGTACGTATCAAAGGTCAGGTGATGACGCTCATTCATCTCTTCGTAGTTCAGTCCAAATTTCTCGGCGGCGTGAGTCCGGATGCCGCGGTCCCAGCCATTCGTGAGCAAAACACCGCCTATATCCAGAAATAGCGTTGTGATAGATGAAGAAACATTCATGGCATCACCTGTTCCGATATGAGGATTTGTCTCTTGAAGAGCTGACGACTATGATCGTTTGCGAATCTAATATACATCTTTGCCTTCTTTCTCAAATTCAAATTTTTGTTTTGGCAAATTCCCATCATTCTTGAAATTCCGCTTCAATCCAGGTGGCTTCATAATAGACTTCGTGATAGCGAGCCATATCCATGCTCTCGCTATCATATTGGGCGGCAAGTTCGGCCTTCCACTGGCGAGTGTGAGACTGTGATTCAATGATCAGTCTGCACAAGTGCAGGATTGTCTCAGCGGCGGACTCATCGACTCCCAGGTCTTTTGTAAACGGTGCTGACAGCGCGACTCATGGCCATCGTATGGTCCATAATGGTAGAGATGCGGATTGCGCCTCCTGTAATGGCAGTAAAGAAATCCACCGGAGGAGTGTGCTTTATCCAGGGCTTGCTCTCTGACCTACCGTGCTCGCTGCCGGGCTATTGGTTGGCTTGGTGAGCTTGCCTATGCTTTCGGAATGGCTGCGAGAACCATACATGGTGGCATACACCTGGGTAAATTCAGCTCCGAAAAATAATATCTGGGCCGAATAATAGACCCACAGCAAAATCACAGCCAGTGAAGCCCCTGCGCCATAGGTTGAAGCCAAAGAGCTATACCCGATGTAAAAACCGATCAATGCCTTACCAATTGTGAATAGCAGGGCGGTCAGCGCTGCGCCGCTCCAAACATCAGCCCAGATAATTTTTGTATCCGGTACGTATTTAAAAATCAGGGCGAACAGGACTGTGATCACCGCCATGGAAATGATGAAGTTGATAATTTGAGTTATTACACCCCAGCCGGGCATCAGTCCTGCGAAGACATTACTCAGTGCCGCTAAGCCAGCGCTAACCACCAGGGAAATAAGCAAGAGAAAACCAGATCCCAAGACCATGCCAAACGAAAAGAACCTGTCTTTCAGTGTTGCCAATAATCCACGTTTAGGCTTTGGCTTAACACCCCAAATCTCGTTAAGACTTTGCTGAAGTTCACCAAATACGCCGGACGCACCCAAGAAAAGTGTTAAGAGACCAATAAGGCTGGTAAGGATGCTGGTTACTGGTTGATTAGATTTTGCGATCATTGCCTGAATTGCCGAGGCAGTATCCTGTCCAACCAGACCTTGAATTTGCCCGACAATCTGACCGGACGCTGCTTCGCGGCCAAAAACCAACCCACTGATTGCGATCGCAATAATTAAAAGTGGAGCAAGCGAGAATGTTGCATAATAGGCTAAAGCCGCACCCAATCTGGGAGCCTGATCCACACTCAACTTGGTGGCCGTATTTTTCATTAAATTCCAAATGGCTTTCGGATTTTTAGTATTATCGGTTATGAATCTCATGGTCTTATCCTAAGAATATCTGCTTCGCGAAAGGTAAATTATTAGGCTCAAGTCAAATCTCTATTTGTAAACCCTGCCACCTGCTACGGTGGTTGCCGCAGTGCTCCCGGCGCCGCCTGAGCCAATTACGATCAAGTCATATTCGTTTTTGGTCATGGATGTTTTATCCTATTTCTAACGGTGGTTATAGAATTCGACTTGCCAGCGCCATTCGCTTCCATCTTCCGCATTCCACCATTGCACCAGTACGCCAACCTCACCTCCGGGCAAGAGTACCAACTGACCAATGTCCGCCTTGGTCGGCCAGCGGTCCTGACGCGTCACCCGATCCTCTTGTCGGGTCAGGACTGCCATTGGTCGGTCTGCGGTCTGCGCCAAATTCTGGCTATATGCCAATCGACGGCCCTTATCGCTCCGAATCTCTACTGTTATAAAAGGGGGTGGGGCATGCACGATGAGAGTGTCGGTGGACGCCAGGCGGCCCCGAGCGAAGGCCAACCCGGTTGCGCCTGCCTGGGGATACCAAAGATCCCATAGTTGAAGGGATGTATACTTGGCCACTGCTATTCCGTTGTTTTACCGTCGAACTCTTCGTTATCCGCTTCCGCTTCTTTGCGGGTGTGGTGCACAACGCCATCACGATGATTCGGCGGTGAATAGAGCGTATAGAGTTTCAATGGAGCGCTGCCGGTATTGATGATGTTATGATTCGCTCCAGCAGGGACAAGTACAGCGAAGCCCGCACTGATTGCGGTACTAACACCATCGAGGATAGCTTCTCCTACCCCCTCTTCCACACGAAAGAACTGATCGAGCTTATGCACTTCCATCCCGATCTCTTCCTTGGGTTTTAATGCCATAACAACCAACTGACAATTTTTAGCAGTGTAAAGCACCTGCCGAAAATCTTTATTCTTGACAGAGATCTCTTCGATGTTATGTACATAACCTTTCATGGCAATTTCTCCAGTTGACGAATTTTATTTCGTCGTAGATAGTCCTTTTCAAAGTAATCTTTGCCACAGAGAAAAAGAGGTTCTAATTGGTTTTCTAAAAAATCTCTGTGTGCTCTGTGGCTATTTTTCAACATGTAAAGCAATTACGGACTCGTCGCTGTCAACCGCCAGATGATGTTGCCAACATCATCTGCCACCAATAGCGCGCCGAGTTTATCGATGATCACACCTACAGGTCGACCCATCGCTTCGCCATTCTCCTTGACAAAATCTATCAGGACATCCATCGGTTCGCCTGATGGAACGCCTGCAGTAAACGGCACGAATATCACTTTATAGCCACTGATCGGTATACGGTTCCACGAACCATGCTGTCCAATAAACATTCCATTTTCAAAGCGAGTGGGAAGTGTTGTACCAAGCGAGGAAGCAAGTCCTAACGAGGCCGTATGCGCTCCCAATGCGTAATCAGGCACAATGGCCGTCGCTACCAGATCAGGATTCTGCGATACGATCCGTGTGTCGATATGATTCCCATAGTAGCTGAATGGCCAGCCATAGAAACCGCCATCCTGAACTGCTGTCATGTAATCAGGCACCAGATCGCTGCCCAATTCATCACGTTCATTCACTGCCACCCACAAGGCTCCAGACTCTGGTTCCCACGCCATTCCAACCGGATTTCGCAAACCGGAAGCAAAGATGCGATGACTGCCTGTCTGGGGATCGATCTCCCAAATCGCAGCGCGCTCGACCTCCTGTTCAAGTCCATTCTCTGCGACATTGCTATTGGAGCCAACGGACACATACAGCTTGGAGCCGTCTGCATTGGTAACGAGATTCTTGGTCCAATGGTGATTGAGCGGACCAGCCGGAAGATCTGTCACTTTGGTAGCGGCAGCGGTGATCTCCATCTGGCCCTCCTCATAAGGAAACCATACGAGTGCATCGGTATTCGCTACATAGAGTTTATTTCCCACCAGAGCCATTCCGAAGGGTGAGTTCAGATTTGCGAGGAACACCGAGCGCGTCTCTGCAACACCATCTCCATCAGCATCACGCAATAGCGTAATGCGATTGGCGCTGGGAACTGCGGCTCCGGCCTTCTTCTGAAATTGCTTAAAGAACCAGCCCTTGATTCCTTTTGCGTCTTCAGGCCGCGTCGGCGCATTGGTTTCCGCAACGAGCACATCGCCGTTAGGAAGTACATAAAGCCAGCGAGGATGATCCAACCCGCGTGCAAACGCGATAACGCCGATCCCATCGGCCGCAGTGGGTTTCTCGTCAGCCGTCCAGCCAATGGCCTTGGCAACTTTTATTATTGGAATAAACGATTGATCGGGAAGTGCCAGCTCCGGGTGAGGGCCGAAACCACTGGAAGCTGGTAGTTGTGCTGATCTGCCAAATATTGATGGACCGATGACAAGGACAGAAATTATCACAATGGTCGTAAGAAGAATAAACAAAATCGATTTTTTGCTCATGGCTTTGGCGTCGCCAGCGGATTCTGGATGGGCTGACCGGCGTTGCCGCCTTGATAGTAGGGAAAGGTCAGTGGCAGGTCAAACCCAAAATATTTCGAGACGCGTGCCACAACCTCACCTTTGATCTGCGCACGACGGGTGTTGTAGGCTTTGACGGCGTCGTTCCAATCAGTGCCTCCCAATTGAATCGTATTCATCGCCTCATCAACCGTGTCACCAAGTGCCAGCGTGACTTGAGCATCCGGCACAGGCGGCGGAGCCTGAGTAATGGCGTTGACATACAGCGAAAAGCCCTGACCCAAGTTGCTGGGTAGTGCGCCCTTACTTTGCAGTTCGCTCAAGTTCAACTTGGTCGGATCCAATGGCTGACCGTTTGAGTCACGGTAATTATTCAGCATATTGGTCAACGCATCTGCCTGTGAACGGAAGTTGCCCGTCCAAACCTCGCCGCTATTGTTGACCGCATCGTAATAGTCTTTTGTGATTTGTGTCTTCGCCTGGATCTTTGCATATTGTGTATCCGTCACCAACTGAAAATTAGAAGCTGCAGATTGCACACCCTGCACCAACGCAACCAACTCGTTGTATTCCGTTGTGCCCGAATTTACAACACCGCAACTGGAGAGCCCGAAGAACACGACGACCACCATCAAAATGGACATAATTTGTTTCATAGAACGTTTCATATAAATCTCCTTATTCTTATTTAATTACCGCGGTTGGAACGCCCGCTGCCGCTGCCGCCGCGTGTTGATGAACCGCCGCCTCTGCCCCCGCCCAATGGAAATCCTGATCCTCTTGAGCCTCCAAAACCGCCTACACCGGGATTGAAGTTGATTCCTCCGCGGGCTGCCTGGGTCAGCCCCCAGATGAGAAACAGTAACAGGATCAAACCCAAACACAGTTGACCACAGATGGTCGCAATACCCAGCGGACCTGCTGGCAATGAAGGCGGGTTGACCGTCTCAGGGGTTGGCGTCGAAGAGATCAGCGGTGCATAGTTGTTACGTGCAACCGTATCGAAACCCCGCACCAGAGCGAGCAAAACCTGATCCATGCTGTGGGTGGATTGATAAACATCCTCAGCGGCGCGATTAAGGTTCGTCAACTCAGAGGCGGTCAGCGCCGGAAGCCCCAGTCCCACACCATAATGCACATCAATGCGGGTGGGTTCAACAACGATCAAAAAAGCAAAACCATTGTCCTTGCGCTCACCAGTTGGCAAGCCAAGCTGCATGTAACGCAAAAAATGCACAGCACAGTTGACTCGGTTACCGACTTGATCTTGTGACTGAATGAGGATCATCGTCTGTGCAATAGCATCAGCATTCAGTTGATCAAGAATCGTATCCACCTCAATCACTGTTTGCTCCGATACATAATTTTCCCAATCCACTGTCCAATGTGCCTGCTGCATATCGTAGGTGAACCCATAATCTGGGGCAGAACCATTACCACACAGCGGTGCGACAAAAACTGAATTAGCTTTAGCAGGAGTGAAATAGACCGAAAGACTTAACGTCAACACAATAACTACTACGACACTTACAGTCATCAATGTGACGCCCCGCCGGGTTACGCTACGATTCACAGAATTCTCCTGCTGGATCATTTATGAGGTTGTTCTTCATCGTAAGCAATCTATGTATCAAACAGCACATCACTTTATCGCTGCCAGTAGGGATCATTGCGGAGATGTAATCAGACGATGCATGAGCCGCCAGGAGATGAACATCAGGAAAAAGCCAATAGCTGTCAGCCCGCCCAGCAATGTCCAAGTGGGATCAACTCCGCGCAGGGCAATCTCCCGCAACAAGAGCGTACCGTAGGTGGTAGGCAGCATCCAGGAGATGACTCGTACCGACGGCAAAAGCATATCCAGACTCATGATGAATCCACTGAAAAAGACGCTGGCGAGTAAAATGATCATGCTGTATTGCACAGCCTGACTATCTGTCTGCGAAACGATCGAGATGACAAAGCCAATCCCCATGGAGGTGAACAATACGGCAGCGATTACGAGGGCGAAATACCACCAGTTTCCCAACATGGGCACATGCAAGACAAAGACCAAAAGCGCAGAAAGGGCAGCTGCAATCACGCCGCCGAACAGCATATAACTGATGTATTTTCCGAAGAGGGCTTCGGCGGCCGATAGAGGTGAAACTCGAAAGAGTTCCATAGTGCCCACGTTACGTTCGCGAACAATGGATAAGGCTGCAAACGTAACTGCCAGATGTTGAAGCAAAAGTGCGAGTACGGCCGGAGCGAAGAAATCCGAAACAGAAGGCTGGATGTTCGCCACGCTCTTCGTCTCACTGCGGAATGGGCTGACGATGATGGAAGGGTCAACGCTCTGAAACTCGGCTAGTTTGCCGTCCAGGTCAGTGATGTCTTGATCGATCTTATCGATGCGTGCCAGCCGTTCATCTTTATTGTCTGTAGTGTTGCCAAGCTCACTAATGTTTTGGTGCAAATCAGCAAGCGTACTTTGTGCTGAGGCAACGGTTCCTTCATTCGTGCTTTTCGTTGATCCCAGACTGTCCAACAAAGCAAGGCTGGTACCGACTGCCAAGGATACGGCATCCACGTTACCAATTAACTCTTGCTGTGTTTGCCTGGCAAGCGCTTCATCGCCACTCTGTAATGCTCCGCGCATGGCAGATATGTTTTGATGGGTGTCTTGCAGACCTGCATGCAAGTCGACTGCATCCCTCTGCCCCTGAAGAGCAAAAGAGTGCAGGACTTGTTGATTTACGGCGCTCACATACAACCACCCCAAATATTTGACGTAGCCCACCTGTGCAGGATCGATTTCATGGTGATACAGGGTAAAGACAGCTTGTTGATTGCTCTTGACCGTGCTAATTGGGTCGATGGGCTCGGCAATAACCAGGTCAACTTTTCCTTGACGCAATCGATCAAGGGCTTCATTCAGATCACTAGTCATCCCGGCATAAATAAACAATGAACCCATCGATTTCCCAAACTGTTGGATATCCTGTTCCGAGATGGCGCTGCTGGGTTGTGTTACAAACAGCGTACGCAAGCTGCGAGATTTGTCACGATAGCCAATTCCAAAGATCAACAAGATTAAGAATGGTCCCAGCACCAACGTGGCGATCAACCGCGGCTGACGCAAGATCTCAAAAATTTCCTTCCGAAAAAAGGAGGAAGCTCGAATAATGCCTCGAAAAAAGTTACTCATCCTTCACCTCCGGACGCACCAGTTCCACAAAGACATCTTCAAAAGATGGTATATATTCCTCCACCGCCTCTACCTGGATATTCTGTTGCAGTGCCCAGCTCATCAGTTCGGGGGTATCGGTGCTGGCTTCCGCTACGATGATGCGCATGCTATTGGAACTCGTGCGAAAAGTTTTAGCCCGTACGAATGGCAGGGAACGCAAAGCCGCCTCGTACTGAAAATTAAATTCCTGGGATGTACGAAAGTCGACCATATCGCCGCCATAGGCATGATGTCTTAATCCTTGCGGAGTATCTACAAGCAACAACTTTCCATTGCTTTGCACGCCTACCAAGTCACAGTTATCCGCTTCGGTTACATATTGGGTTGTGATAAATATCGTGCGTCCTTGGTCTTTAAGCTCCCTGAAATGATCCCAAAATTTGCTCCTCAGTATGGGATCGATCCCAGCGGTTGGTTCATCGAGAAAGAGCAGTTGTGGATCATGAACCAGAGTGGCTGCCAGGCTGAGACGTCGCAACATCCCTCCCGAAATATTACGTGCCAGTTTCCTACGGTGCTCGTATAATTCTACAAAATTCAGGGCAGCCTTCAAGCGTTTTCCCCGAAACAAACCCATGCCATATAGAGAAGCGACAAAGTTAAGATTTTCCCAGACAGTCAAGTTGGGGTAGAGCACGAAAAGCTGCGGCATATAGCCGATACGTGCCCGCTCACGCTGGCTGAACTTGTCCGGTTTTTGATCGAACACAATTGCCTGACCATCGGTGGGTGTGTAGACACCTGTCAATAAGCGCATCGTGGTAGTTTTCCCCGAGCCACTGGGCCCAATAAAACCGAAGATGGAAGCGCGAGGTACCTCAAAAGAAACATCCTCTACTACTGTCTCATCGCCAAATTTTTTTGTCAAATGCTCAGCACGGATAACCAAGTCGCTAACCTGAACAGGCTGAGGTTGGCTCGGCTCAGATGGAGATATCATGGCCATGGTTCCTCCACCATCACGGGAATCTTTGCTTTCACCTTCCATATTCGCGCTCCTCATGATTTACGATCCGCTCGATCGCGGGGACGGCTGTTCCACTTCTTTCATAGACCGCTAGCGCCGCTTGAATCGCTTCAACGATCCGCTGTTCAGAGTTTGCCGGGACTATCGTGATCAATTTGTTTCGATCAGGCTCTCTGGTTAACTCATCTGCCAGACGCCCCGTATGACTCAAAGCAATAACAGGACGCCCCATATCCAAGCTCAATTCAATGTCTTTCCTGGAAACATCACCACCATTGATCAAAACCGTTACAGCCTTGCGGCCTTTTGACAACATGGTTGCAGTATCGACGATCCATGGAGACTCATCTCCAAACCGACTGCCCGGCACAAGGATGAAATGCGAATGATGAGGCTCTAATTGCCAACGCTGTTTCCCCCACCATAAGAATTTTGTACTACGCGGCCCACCAGGCCAGGCTACCAGCTCTTCAGGTGCTACACCAATCAATGGGAATTTATAATGATTTTGCTGTCTGACCTGACCGATTTCAGCCATAATTCCCATATCGGTTCCTCCGCAAACAATCACGATATGCATTTCTTCTGCGATCCTTGCAATGGTTTCAATAGCCTGCCGGGTCACATCCGCTTCCTGTTCGTTAATATCACCGCCGATCAAAACGATGACAGGATAACTTCCCTCCAGCTTTAATACTGAGGAGACCTTCGCGAGCTGTGAACGCTCGTTAGGAAAAACACAAAGTGGTTTTTGATGTGAAAAATAAATATTTTGAGTTCTCATAATTGCCTTTCTTTCGATTAGGGTTCATGAAAATATAAGTTCCATCACTCGCTAACAAGACGATGTCTTTGCGAGGGCGCTCTCCCTGGCACCGCCCGTGATTTGCTTGGCAAATCAGGCAGGTGTGTTCTTGCCCGAAGCAATCCCGCCTTACAATACGGAGATTGCTTCGCCACCCACAGGCAAGTGCGGCGGCTCGCAAAGACATCACGGGAAGTTATTTATTTTCTGACCCTAAGTTCATTATTTCTGATGCAAGTTGGCGTAATTTGCCATGCACAAATACAAATGGATAAATCAATATGGTAAACAAATCCATCATGATAAAGAGTAAATTCAGTTTCATTATTTTTCCTTGGCAACACCAGGATGGGGTGCATCATTTTCAGCAGTCGCGAATCTTGCCGTCCGTTATCTGAGAAAAGGAGAACAACTCATTCAGGAAAGGTCAAATCGAGGTCGCATCGGGAAACGCTTTTGAACTTTCGTAGCGATCTGGAAATCTGTTAATTTTTCCGAATCCTCAATGCTGACGATATGTTCTGCGAGACCTTCACGCTCAAGGCGCTTTTGAAGTTCATATTTAGCAGCCTTTGGTCCAAAAATTTGGATCTCTGCGGCGTCACGAATATATTCAATGATGTTGTCATAATATTCGCCGAGGTGATTCCAAAAACGCCTGTCGCGTATATTTTCTGGAGAACCATCTCCAGGGACAATCGTGGAATAAAGGACATAATGTTCCATATCAGAAGTGATTATTCTTCTTGCCTCAATATTATTAACAATACTTACAATCACTGCTTTGTTACGGTCGAGCCACAAACCAACTCTTTTGTGCATTGATTCTGCCTTTCATCTTTCATCCGAGAAAACACCGACACGGTCACGGTTTATATATTAGACTTTATCGATAATCAGTACTTCACGAAAAAGTTCCCGTAGTGGCGACTTCAGTCGCTTGGTGGGTGGTCAAAAACAGTGATGAACGAATGCGGCAGCATTTTTTAA
>JAYUGV010000365.1:0-19188 GCA_043767565.1 Anaerolineales bacterium | reverse complement strand
GGCAGGAAGGTTACGGCGCCTTCACAGTCAGCCAATCGAATCTGGAATCGGTAGTCAGCTACATTAAAAAACAGCGCGAACATCATCAGAAACAGACTTTCCAGGAAGAATATTTGGAGTTTTTGCAAAAGCACGGCATTGATTACGACGAACGTTATGTGTAGGGCTGATGAAATGCGCGGAACGGATCTCAATCGTCCCGCTGGGACGGGAATGTTGTTGCGATTACAGGCCGTAAACGACCTGCCTAAAGTCAGCCGTCTCTCCGAGACGAAGAGGCTTGACCAATGGTAAAGACCTGCCTAAAGTCAGCCGTCTCTCCGAGACGAAGAAGCGTAACCAATGGTAAGATTATTGCGCTTTCGTAAAACACGCCCCGCGAATTCATCACGCCCTGCTTCAGTAACACGCTATGAACGAAGCCGAAACCAGAGCCGAACACATTGACCCGGCGCTGAAAACCGCGGGTTGGGGCGTCGTCGCGGGCAGTCGCATTCGCCGCGAATATCCGATCACGCTGGGCCGGCTGGAAAGCCACGGGCGGCGCGGCAAGTCGCTGAGCGCCGATTACGTGCTGGAATACCGCAACCACAAACTAGCCGTCATCGAAGCCAAAGCCTGGGACAGTCCGCTGACCGAAGGCGTCGCCCAGGCCAAAGATTACGCGGGCAAACTGGCGATTCGTTTTACCTATGCGACCAACGGGCAGGGCATTTACGGCATTGACATGCAGGAGGGCACGGAAGGCGAGCAGCCGCATTACCCCACGCCGGAAGAACTCTGGCAGATGACCTTTGCCACACAGAACAACTGGCGCGACCGATTCGCGTCGGTGCCGTTTGAAGACCGGGGCGGATATTTCCAGGGGCGTTATTATCAGGACATCGCCATTGAGCGCGTGCTGGAAGCCATTGCCGATGGACACGAACGCATCCTGCTGACGCTGGCGACCGGGACGGGCAAAACGTTCATTGCCTTTCAACTGGCGTGGAAGCTCTTTCACAGTCGCTGGAACTTAAGCCGCGAACCCACGCGCCGCCCACGCATTCTGTTTCTGGCTGATCGCAACATTCTGGCGAATCAGGCTTACAACGCTTTTTCCGCTTTTCCTGAAGATGCGTTGGTGCGGATCGAACCGGGCGACATCAAAAAGAAAGGCAAAGTACCGAAGAACGGCAGCCTTTTCTTCACCATCTTTCAGACTTTCATGAGCGGGCCGGGCGATTCATCTTATTTCGGCGAATATCCGCCGGACTTCTTCGACCTCATCATCATTGACGAATGTCATCGGGGTGGCGCGAACGACGAAAGCACCTGGCGCGACATTCTCAAATATTTTGCTCCGGCAGTGCAGCTTGGTTTGACGGCTACGCCAAAGCGCAAAGACAACGTGGACACTTATGCGTATTTCGGCGATCCGGTTTATCTCTATTCGCTCAAAGAAGGCATCAACGACGGCTTCCTCACCCCGTTCAAAGTTCGTCGTATGAAGACCTCACTCGATGAATACATTTACACATCAGACGACATGATTATCGAAGGTGAAATCGAAGAAGGCAAAGTCTATAAAGAAGCCGACTTCAACCGCATCATTGAGATCAAAGCCCGTGAAGCCAAAAGAGTTCAGCTTTTCATGGATGAGATCAATCAAAATGAAAAGGGCATTGTCTTCTGCGCCACACAAGACCACGCCGCCGCCGTCCGCGACCTCATAAACCAATACAAGAAAAATCCTGACCCAATGTATTGTGTCCGCGTGACTGCAAATGATGCTGCATTGGGCGAAGAATATTTGCGCCAATTTCAGGATAACGAAAGAACTATCCCCACCATTCTGACGACTTCGCAAAAACTGTCTACAGGTGTGGACGCTCGCAACATCCGTAACATCATCCTCATGCGTCCCATTAACTCGATGATCGAATTCAAACAGATCATCGGGCGCGGCACACGTCTCTTCGACGGTAAGGAATACTTCACCATCTATGATTTTGTAGACGCCCATCATCACTTTGCCGATCCTGAATGGGATGGCGACCCCGAAGAACCACCCATTGAGAAACCACCGAAAACACCCAAGCCGCCAGTCAGCGAACCACCAGAACCTTACGAGCCGAAAATCAAAGTTAAAATCAAACTGCGCGACGGCAAAGAGCGCGAGATTCAACACATGTCATCCACACTATTTTATAGTGCCGATGGCAGACCAATCTCAGCACAACAATTTCTCGAAAATCTTTTCGGCGTCCTGCCTGCCTTCTTCAAAAGCGAAGCAGAACTCCGCATACTTTGGTCGAATCCCATTACCCGCAAAGTCCTACTCGATCAACTCGAGCAAGTCGGCTTCGGCGCAGAAGAACTGTCCATGATGCAATCCCTCATCAACGCTGAAAACAGCGACCTCTTCGATGTATTGGAATATGTGTCATTCGTGCGGCAACCCATCACGCGTGAAAAGCGGGTTGCCAATGCTCAATCCAAAATATTCGCAGCGCTCAGCAATGAACAAAAACAATTCGTGGAATTTGTACTCTCGAAGTACATTGAAACCGGCGTTGAAGAACTTGATCAGGAAAAGCTCCCCCATCTTTTGACCTTGAAATATCAGGCGCTCGATGACGCAAAAGCAATGTTGGGAACGGTTGAAACTATCCGTAATTTATTCGTCGGCTTTCAAAGGTTTTTATACGAACAGGGTGCACCTGCTTAACCATCCAAACCATTTTATTGTTGCAGCCAAACGAAAACGGGACAGCAGGTCGATCACTGTCCCGTTGAATTTATTTTTTAGGGCTTTCTTTATCTCGCCGGAACCGCGCGCAACCTTCTCACTAGGAAGATCACGATCACGAAGGCGAACGCCATCGCGAACATGCCGGGCAGACCGATATCATCCGCGAAGCCGGTGTTCGGCAACGCCGTGGATGTGGCGATCACAGTCAGCGTTGTCTGCGTAGAGGCAGTAGATGCGGCAGCGATCTGGGTGAATGCCGCGCCCACCGTGGCAGTGGCAGGATTCTGTGTGGGTGAAGCAGTCACAGTGGCTTGGGCGATCACAGGCGTACTCGTAGGAGGCAGCGTAGCCGTCACGCCCGCGGCTTGGGTCTGCGCCACGTTTATGGAGTTTTGTGTCAAGCCCACTGCAATCGTCGCCTGTTGAAAGGTGGCTTGCACCTGAGCGGTCACTTCGGTTTGCTGGGTTTTATTGCTGTTGAGGAAGAAATATCCCACCGCCGCGCAAAGCCCGAGCAAAACCAAAAATCCCAGACCGCCTGCAATGAACAAAAACGTACGGTTATTTGATTCCTCTGGCGGGATGTCTTCGCCGTCATCAAAAGTATCTACGTTGTTATCATCACCATACATTGACATAATCCACTCTCCTCTTCATTACGTTTATGTGATTATCCCACAACTTCAAGATTTACCAAAGGCACAAGCACGCTCGTGCCATTTTCCAACTTCACATCCGCGGCGGGTGCGCGCAAGCCGCTCGCCAAAATACTCATACCGGGGGGCAGGCTTGAGATCGTGCCGATCATACCCGCATGCGGTGAACGGCGCATCCGCACACGTTGACCCGCGGCAAAGGTTTCATAGGCGTTCGGTTCATCCGGCTCATTGGAAATCGGCAGAGGGATGATCACCTCAGGACGATTCCCGTTATAACGATCGAAGTGTTCCGCGTTCACGGTCACTTCGCGTTTGTTATTGCTCGTCAATAGATCGTAGGCAGCGGTGTTCATCGGCATCGCGCCAAAACCATCCAGCACCAAAATGGGATAGCGCATCTGCACCGCGGTTTGCAACAGCGCAGAAAGTAGACTCGAAATGATCAAGCCGCGCACGGGCAATTCCGCCGCCACGCGCAGGGTCTCCATATCGCGCACATGCCCGCCCAAGATCACCGAACCGCGCATGTTGATATCCAAACGCTCAGCCGCCAGCACCGCATCCGGTTTATCGATCAGGCTCACCATCAACCCGTTATCAATGCGGCCGTTCCCCCACGTGCCCTGGATCAACGCGCCCGCCGTGCGGATCACAACACCACGCTCATTCATCACCTGAATGACCGTACCCGGCATGCCCGCCTTTAACTCGATACGGGCGTCGCCCACTTCCATCAACACCTGTCCGCCCCCAGCTACCATCACACGCCCGGGGCGCGGCGCTTTGATCGAACGCGCCAGCATACCGCTCATTTCAGCCACCAGCCCGCCTTGCGTCAGCCGGTCGCCTTCTTTAACTTTCAACAGTTTATCAGCCGCGTTCGCCGAAATACCGAAAGTCCGCGCCACATCCAACAACACATGCTCGCGCGCATAACTTGCCTCGGCAACAACATCTGTTGGATTCACACGCTGGTTCATATGCGCGGTCACTTTGCCCGCCACCGGCAGGGTCCGTTCGCGCACGATCGTCGTCAGGGGTAACACATGCAAAACAGGCGCCAGCATTTAACCTCCCACCGTGTAATACCATTTCTTGATCAACTCACGCCGCCGGACTGGATCGGACGGAAGCAGTAACGGCCGTCCGCGCGCATCGATGACAACGCCCAACGCGCCGCCCGTCACGGGGACTGTTCCGCTCTTTCCCGATCCCAAGCCTGCATCGGCCCGATTGAGCGGTTGCAAGCTCAGGCGTGCGGACTGTCCATTTGGCAGGGGCAGAATCTCCAGCCCGCCAAATTTCACATCCAGGCGTGCTTCCGTACCGTCGGCATACGTCAACTTGGCGCGCAACACCTGATCGCCATAGTTCGCTGAAGCATTGACAGAGATCACCGTCCCCAAGCCGATGAACGCGCCTGAATCAACCACCTGCACCGGCAGGTATTGATTCCGTTCTGCCGCGGCCCCCAGCAACGGCAGTAAATTATTTTGATCGATCAAGATCGGCATGATACCGACCGGCTGAATCGCATCCAGCAACAACAATAAACTTTGTCCGAGCGATACGCCTTCACTGATCACTCCACCCCCCGCAATGATCAGATCTAACGGCGGCAGTAACTCAGTCCGTGTCGCGCGAGCCGCTGCCGGGAAATCCTTTTGCAACGTGCGCACAGCCAGATACAAAGCCTGCCGCGCAACCGCTTGTGAGATCGCCTGTTCATCCTTGGTCGCCGGGATCGCGCCCGGATACAAAGATTTTTGGAATAAATATTCGCGCACGATATTGGGAGAAATATCCAATGTCATCCAACGCAGTATGTCATCGAGTTCGGTGTACTGTAATAATGTACCCAGGCTCTCCCCCAACCCAAACTGCGGATACGTACCCAAGACCAATTCGCCGCCAAAGCCCGCCGCCACTGATGTTGCTGAGGCGCCCACATTCACGCTCAACAAACCGCGCGTCGATTCATATAACCGGCTGAGAAAACGGATCATGCGTCCCTGGGCATAGGAGGTCGGCAGGATATTTCCACCGGTCCACATCTGTAACTCATCTACGCCTTTGATCTGGCGCTGGCGTAACTTCGCCACCAGCCCGGCAAGCTCACGACTCGCGGGCGCCAGGTCTTCCGTCTCTAAAGATGGGCGCACGTTGTAACTGATCTCCAGTTTACCAGCGTGACCGCCCAATAATTCCTTCACTTCACCTGCTAATTTTTGATTGCCCGCATACAGAACCATCGGGCGTTTTTCCAAGGGCATCAAGTAACAAGCCAGACCTACTGCTTCCAGCATTTTCAGGATCGAACGGGATGCGCCGCCATCCGTGCCGCCGGTGAGGATCACCAGGTCTGGGCGTGAACGCACGATGCTGTCCAGTTGCTGCTCCGGTTTACGCTGATCGCTAATATCCAGCGATTCAACCACGCGGCTGTACGTCGACTCTGCCAAACGCCGCGCGCTCTGCAATGAGATTTCATTCAACAGACCCACGATCACCGTCTTGACCGCCGGACCCGCTGAGATGACCGCCACTACCGCATCCACACCCGAGCCATCCGGCTGGGCTGGCGTGATCAAATTATTATCAGGCGCAAGGATCTTCGTGTTGGTCACACCCTGCAGATTGGTGATCGCTTCCCGCACACCGATGCCAACATCCTTGAACGGCGCTTCAGCCGTCGACGGAGCCTGCCCAGCCGCGATAAAACGATACTGCCCTTCGACCACATCGAACAGCACTACGCGCGTTACAGCCGCGCCCACTTCAATGGCAAGAACCGATTCGTTTTGAACAAGCGATGCAGGCATACGTTATAGACCTAACAATGATCTTGCAAAATGGATGATGGAACTCAGGCGCTCGAGCATGGCAGTCAGAGCCGCCATATACACACCCGCAAACAACACGCCGAACGTAATGGCGATAAAGACCCGTCCGCCCCATGCCAGGACTTCGATAATGACATTGCGTTTGATCGAACCGTCTGGCGCACGCTTCGCGCTGAACTGGAAATAGATCAAAGTTAGCACGGTCCCAGCCAGCATGACTACACCTTCGATCAATTGGGAAAATGTCGGCGACACAAACGCATCCATCGCCGCGCGGGATTGCGGGATCAAAGTGCCGATCACCGCCCCGCTCAGCGCAGTTGCCGCGCCAACACCCACGAGCAAAGCCATCGCAAAACTTCCGATCCATGAAATGCGTGGGGATAGTTTTGCAAGAAGCGAAACGCTCAACACCAGCGGGATCACTAAAAACACAAGTCGGTTCGGGTCTGCAGACGCCAGCGGCTGGAACAACTTGGGCATCAACACATAATGCCAGACCACCGCCGCCGCATATCCCGATGAAACACCAATGAAAATATACACAGCACTGCGGAATAACGGATTGTCGCCGATCAGGTAACTGAAGATCAACAAGGTCAGCACAAAACCGATCAGTCCGGAGATCAATTCAATGGGCATAGCCTATCCCTGCTCCGCTTCAGCGCGCCGGGCGCGAATTCCTGTAAACAAACTCCATAAACTTCCGAGCACGATCGCAAGGATCGCCATGAACAAGCCAACCCCAAAGGCATCCCAATAGGAGCGTGCGATTCCGGGACGGCTGTTATTGACAAACTCATAACGCGCCGCGTCTGAAAGCCCGCCAATCATGCCAGCTACTTGTTTAGATTGAACATAAGGTTGCAGTAACGGACTCGCTTGCGCGCTCGCAACCACCAGCAAGGGCTGATTGGCAAGGGCAGGATTGGTCTGCTTCATTAATTCCAATTGCTCGATCCATACCAGCCCAGATTCAGCATGGTCGGTGATCACGATCACGACAGCATAATCGGAAAATTGATTGACATTTACCGATGGCAATATTGTTTTAGGCTGTTCAGCAAATCCACGCACACCTGCCGAACCACCGGGCAAATATCCCAAATTGAAATATTGTGAACCTAACTGGTACCCAAGACCTTCAGGTATAGGTTTATTGATCTTCGTATTCGTCATCAAGCGTTCAGCCAGCGCCGAGCCATTGGGTGACGTGGATATAAATGAATAGGTCGGGTGGCGCAGCACGGTCATTTGATCCAATAACGGACCAGCCACCGCTTCCATTTCGCCAGATAAGGCTGGTTCGTAATCCACCACCACCAGCACGAGAGCTTGATCTGGCATGGTTACGACTACATTCGAAGTGTTACTGACTGCAATTGGCAATGCAGCAGAAACCGGGATCTGTGTGGTACCCATGGCGATCATTGTCCCAAGCACGATCAGGAAGATGGCAGATAATGTCCGTCGTAAAACACGCTGAGAGGCAACAAACGGCGTGGACTTGAGCGGACGCGCTGTCGTTTCACCAGCCATGATCTGTTCAAACAAAGCAGCGCTGGCAAGTTGTTCTTCTGTCGCCTGAAGTTTGAGCGAAATGGATCTCGGTCGGAGCGCAGAACCGATCGGCGCAAAAGGGATCACGCCGCGCAAGCCCGCCAGCGGACCTTCCTGCTCGGTATTTTGATCCGGCGAAACAGCCGACACATCATTACTGATCGCCGATTCAACCGGGCGCATGGCTTGCACCCAGGAAGGCAGGTTCACAGGCGCAAGCGAGTCGTCCAAGCCTGATGGGATGCTGCCCTGAGCCGACGCTGATTCTGAAGCAGGCGCAGTTTGGGAAAGCCAGTCAGGCATAGTGTTTGCTGCAAAGAGCGAGTCGATATCCTGATGAGACAAGGAGGAGGCAGTGCTTGGAGTGGCGGACAAGTTCTGTTCAGCAGAAACAAGCCTATCCTGAGTCTGATCGAAGTTCGGGGATGTGAAAAGTCCGCTCTTAGCATCATCCACAGCTTTATCTTTGGAGGCGAACCAATCCATGGAAGCCGCCGCACCTAGCGGAGGCATGGAAGACTCTTGTGTTGCGCTCTTGAGCCAATCAGGCATTGAATCTTGGGCTTCTTCGCTAAGCGGCGCTGTATGACGCGGCGATAAAGGAGTAGCCGGGACTGGCGGCAGATCAATATTATTTAGCCAATCTGCAGTCTCAGGTTGAGCAAAGGGATCTGGCGTTGGCACATCAAGGGATGGCGCAGGTGTGCCGCCTAAATTATTCAACCAACTCAAATCTTCTTGCGATGAAGCAGGTTGTGCAGGCGTATCAAAGGATGGCGCGGGTGTACCGCCTAAATTATTCAACCAACTCAAATCTTCTTGCGATGAAGCAGGTTGTGCAGGTGTATCAAAAGATGGCGCGGGTGTGCCGCCCAAATTATTTAACCAATCCAGATCTTGTGATGAAACTGCGGGTTGTGCAGGCGCATCAAAGGATGGCGTGGGTGTGCCACCCAAATTATTTAACCAATCCAAATCTTGTGATGAAGCTGTGGGTTGCGCAGGCGCGTCGAAAGACGGCGCAGGCGTGCCACCCAAATTATTCAACCAGTCCAAATCTTGTGATGAAGCTGTGGGTTGTGCCGGTGTATCAAAAGATGGCGTGGGTGTGCCGCCCAAATTATTTAACCAATCCAGATCTTGTGCTGAAGCTGCGGGTTGTGCCGGTGTATCAAAAGATGGCGTGGGTGTGCCACCCAAATCATTCAACCAGTCCAAATCTTGTGATGAAGCTGCGGGTTGTGCCGGTGTATCAAACGATGGCGCAGGTGTGCCGCCCAAATTATTTAGCCAATCCAAATCTTGTGACGAAGCTGCGGGTTGTGCGGAGGATGAATCGAGATTTGACATCCACCCCATGTCCGCTGACGGCGCGGCAGGCTGTTGTTTAGTCGAAGATTCAAGGTCATGCAACCAACCTAAATCCTCCGGCTCAGCCGGTTTAGCGGGTTCAGTCCAGGGCGCCGGCTCTTGTGAAGCAGGCGCGCCCAGATTATTCATCCAATCGTTCTCACCTTGCTGCGAAACGTCCGAATCAAAACGAAACGGCTCATCCAACTGTCCAGAAGCCTGAGGTAACCAACCGGTCAACTCATCCTTCTCTGGTTCCGCCATCCATGGCTGGGCAGCACTCTGTGAAATTTCATCAGGTGTTGGCACAGCCGATTCCTTCGTGGGCTGATTGAATTGCGCAAAAAAATCTGCAGGCTCTTCTGCTTTGGGATTGGAGGGCGCAGGCGTTTTCTTTTCTACTGGATTAATTGCCGCCAACCAATCTGGCACGTCATCTTCATCGGACGCAGCCTGGAAGGCAAGCCCCGCTAAAAGATCAGGCGGCTCTTCTTTCTCAACTCTGGGTTTGTTCGCTTCTTTCTGAGCATCTTCCTCCGCTGAATCCCGGCCCTGCTGACGAGCATCACGCAGCCAATCCGGCAGAATCGGCTCCAGATCACCTGTGACCTTCTTGGTCGGGTTCTCGCCAATATTCAGCGTGGACTCACTCCGCAAGACTGCCTGGCAAAACTGACAGTTATCGAGAAAGTCTGGATTATCTTTTCCGCAATTGGGACAAGTAACGCCGCCCATGGTTAATTCCCCCCGTACGGACGATCAATACCGAATAAGACGCGTATGCCTGTAAGCAAAGTCCCCAGGGCAATGCCGATCAAGAGTCCGCGCGCGCCGCCGCGTGAGAACATACCCGCAAATTGGATGATGATCCAATCACCTGGGACGGGACCAAATGGCGTGGGCATGATCGCGATCAGAAAAATGACTGCAGTCAGCAGAAAGATCACGGTCAGCACATCGGTGCGACGGCGGAAGAGGCGGATGCTGGCGTAGACCAACGTCACAGCCAGGATCGCCATCAACGAGGCTTCCACCGGCACAATGACCGCATCCACAGCCAGCCGCACGATTTGATTCTCGGGTCCAAAAACCAAGCCAAGCCCGAACGTAGCGATCAACGATAGAACCAGCAGCGCGCCATAGATACTGTTCTTTTCGCGCTTGCGGATCTTATCCATGTGAACCATAATCAAATTCGCGATCCCCACCAAAACAGCCATTGCCGCGATGATGACCGCCCAATCGGTCAACATGATTCTGATTTGGGTCAGCGCATCCAATGGATAGAAATATCCCAACAGGACGATCAAACCGGAAGCCATGGCAATTGCCGCAGTAAATATGCGCATTAGAAGTTAAACCCTATGAGTTTCAAGAACGCACCGCCAACAATAGCAACGATCACCAGCCAGCGCAAAACATCTTGCACTTGCAAACTAGCATCATGCGAAATTCCTGCGCCCATATAAGCGCCGGATGCAAAGAGCTCTTCACCGATCAACGGATCCTGTGCCGAAGCGTACAAAATGGACTGCGCTGAAAGGTTATCGCTGGCAGCGACGAGATGTGTATCTTCACGATCTGCAGCTTCCACTAGCAGCGCAGACTCAGAACCAAAATCACCGATGACCACATTCGCAGAAACCACTTCGTCACGGGTGACGGGGATCGCACCGGCGGCATAGGAAAAGGGTGTGAGACCAGTCAAACGTCCGGTGTTGGAGCGGTATTGATCTTCCGCACCCGCTGCACGATAACCAGCCTGTAATGTGTCTTGAGATAATATACTTAATGTGGCATCCCCCGAAGTCACGATCGGCGGACGGTCGCTCATGGATGTCCGTTCAGCCAAACGCCGCAACATCGCAAGCCCCGCCAAAGCAGACGCGCCGCGTGAAGTGAACAAGTTTCCGCGTCCGAGCGAGATATGCAGGCGCGTTCCATTTTCAACCGCAAGACCAACGACTCGATTCAAGCTTTCAAACGCCTCAATGCGGCGCAACACCGCCGGTGATCTACGCCGCAAAAATGTGACCGCTAATAAAAGAAGCGCAGTAAAAAGAACGATGCCTAATGCAAGAAATGCAAGCATTAAACTTCCTCCCCACGCAAGTAACGGACAAATGCCTGTGTTTCATCATCTTCTTCAAGCATCTGAGCAAGTGCATTGATTTTCCCCCCCGGTAAGAACGGCTGACTGGCAATAAGCGCTTGTGCGCCCAACAAAGTAAGAGGGGCTCCGGCTTCCAACAACCAGGAAGCAAGTCCATCCAATTTGAAGCGGCGTAATGATTCAGCCCAGTGTGACCAGTCTGCACGCGATTGCATGGGCAAAGTATAGCATATTTTATTCGCACCTTGATACCACCAGAGGTCATGGAAATTTCAGTGTCGTTGCTGTTAATCGATAAATAAACGGACTCAGCCACCATAGTATAATGAAACAAGAATTCATTCGCGGAGGAACAATGACAGACAAAAAGATCCGTGTGCTGGTTGCCAAACCAGGGCTGGATGGACATGATCGCGGCGCAAAAGTAGTCGCACGCGCATTGCGTGATGCTGGTATGGAAGTGATCTACACCGGCTTGCGCCAAACCCCTGAAATGATCGCCGAAGCCGCACTGCAAGAAGATGTGGATGTAGTGGGTTTATCCATCCTTTCGGGAGCACACATGGCGCTGGCTCCGCGCATTCTTGAATTACTCAAAGCCAACGGACAGAGCGATGTCAAGGTTTTCATTGGCGGCATCGTCCCCGATGAAGATGCGCCGCGTCTCAAAGAGATGGGCATCACCGGCATTTATGGTCCCGGCGCCTCTACCGAAGATATCGTCAAGGATATCCGTGAGGCATTCAAGTAGATTGCTGGAGACCAAAATGCCCAAACTAACTATTGAAATTTTGAAACGAGAAGCGCAGGCATTTTCTAGCGCAGAGTCTCTGCATAGCGAAAAAAGCCTATTTGGCATAACAGACGGCAAAGCAGTTGGAACTTATTTAGAGCATAAGTTCAAAAAACATCTGAAAGCCCAATACAATTTCGAGGAAGGTAATTCTGCAAACGGCATAGATTTTCCTGGTTTGCAAGTTGACATGAAAGTCACCAGCATTAACCAGCCACAATCATCATGTCCCTTTAAATCGGCTCGACAGAAAATTTACGGCTTGGGGTATTCCCTTTTGATTTTTGTCTACGAAAAGACGGATAGCAGAAAGTCCAAAACGGCTACTTTGAATATTTCACAAACGCTTTTTCTTAATCCCGATAGAACTGCGGATTTCCATGCGACAAAAAACATAATCGACATTCTGAGTAACGAGGGCAACGAGGCTGATTTGATGGCATTTATGTTTGACAGTTATTTGTTTGTTGATGAAATAAAAGCAAGAAAACTTGCGGATGAGATTCTGTCCAACCCGCCCACATTGGGTTTCTTGATAACATCAAATGATCTGCGTTTGCGATTGAGGTATTTTGGAATGCTTGAACAGGCGGGGAATGCCTCTGATGTTTTGATTTATAGGGCAGGATGAAAGCGTTATCAATTAACCATATCCTCGAGGGCAATCGCCTTTCCATAGCGCGTCTATTAACCCAGGTCGAAAACGATTCGCCTGATGGACGTATTGCATTAGCTGAACTCTTTCCCCACACTGGCAAGGCGCATCTGATCGGTGTCACCGGCGCGCCGGGTACGGGCAAGTCTTCGCTCGTCAATCAACTCACGCTCTATTATCGCAAACAGCACGCTTCGCGTAAAAAAATCGCCATCATCGCTGTCGATCCATCAAGTCCATTCACGGGCGGTGCGGTGCTCGGTGACCGTGTGCGGATGCGCGATCTTTCCGGCGATGAGGGCGTCTTTATTCGTTCGATGGCTTCGCGCGGCTTGGTCGGCGGTCTTGCGCAAACCACCGCCTCGTTCACGCAGGTCTTTGATGCCGCGGGCTTTGACATCATCATCATTGAAACTGTCGGTGCGGGACAAAGCGAAGTGGATATTGCGAGACTCGCTCATACAACAATAGTTGTCGAAGCACCCGGACTCGGTGACGACATTCAAGCCATCAAAGCCGGGATTCTGGAAATCGCGGACATCCTCGTCGTCAACAAAGCGGATCGCCCCGGAGTGGAAAACACGGAACGCGCGCTTCGCTCTACGCTTGAGCTTGCCCATCCAACGAAACGCGTCTTCCGCCATCACGGGCAGATAATGCCAGCGGATGTCATTCTCCCGAAAGGACATCGGGACAATGTGAGCGGAGCGACACTTGCACCGCGCGCAAGTGCAGGTGAGAATCTCTTAGACAATGAGGGAGACTCTTCGCAGCGTGAAGATGCCGCTCAGAGTGACATGTCCATCTGGATTCCGCCCATCAACAAAACGATCTCCACCGATGGCAAAGGGATCCCAGAACTTGCCGACTCCATCGCCAAGCATATCGCCCACTTACGTCAAAGCGGAGATTGGGCTCTTCGTGACGGTGCCCGGCTCAGGTCCGAGTTGGAAGCGGTGTTGCAGGAAGAGTTGACGAAACGCTTCTTTGAGAGAGTCCAGCCAGCAAAATACGATGAAGTCGTTGAAAAAGTCCTTCAAAGAAATGTATCCCCTTATGAAGCGGTTAAACTATTACTAAATTTGGAACAGGAATAATAATGGCACAACAAGAACACCACGATCACGATATGAAAATGTACGGCGAGATCAAATTATATGCCGGTTCAGGCTCGCCTGACCTCGCGCAGAAGATCGCAAATTATCTGCAACAGCACCTAAGCCCGCGGGAAGTGATCCAGTTCGCCAACGAAAATATTTTCATTAAACTCAACAGCAGTACCCGCGGACAGGATGTGTACGTCATTCAAACGACCTCCTCACCTGTCCATTACAACCTGATGGAACTGTTGATCATGATCCAAACCATTCGTTTGGATTCTGCCGCGCGCATTACGGCAGTAGTCCCCTACTTATGTTATGGACGTTCGGATAAAAAAGACCAGCCGCGTGTGCCCATCACCGCGCGCCTGGTGGCAGATATGCTTGAGAGCGCCGGTGCCGATCGGTACATGACCTTTGATCCGCATGCCGGACAAATTCAGGGCTTCTTCTCGATCCCCGGTGATGTGCTAACCGCTTCCCATATGATCAGCGATCACATCAAAGTCAATATGTTGAAAGATATGAAGGACCCAGTCGTCGTTGCCACCGATCTGGGCTTTGCCAAAAAGGGACGCAACTACGCCCTCGACCTTGACCTGCCGATCGCCTTTATCGAAAAGCGCCGCATCGGCAACACCGCCAATAATGCCGAAGCCTTGACCTTGATCGGTGAAGTGGAAGGTCACGATGTGATCATCGTAGATGACGAAGTCGATACCGGCGGCTCCATCGCTCAGGCAATTAAGGTTGTTCAGAATAACGGCGCGCGCGATATTTATCTCGCCTTCATTCATCCGATCTTTTCAAAGGACGCCGCCGAAAAACTCGCAGAGTTGCCGATCAAACATATCATTACAACTGACACTGTCTCCATTCCACCCGAAAAGATGAAACCGCTCGAAGGTCGGGTTACCATTCTATCGGTTGCCCCCATGCTCGGAGAAGTCATCCGCCGCGCGCACGAGGGCCGCAGTGTTGGAGAAATGTTCAACGAATAGTGCTCTAGCCGCCGTCCCCGGCGGCGAGGACGCCGCCGAGAGCTTATGAACCATGCCAGAACTCCCTGAAGTAGAAACCTTTGCACGACAATTAAAACCAGCCCTGCTCGGTAAGACGATCCTTGCCGCCGACTTGCGCTGGAACCGCACGCTTGCCCGCACACTTACCGCAGCTTCGCCCAAAAAGTTCAAGGAGCAGATCGAGGGACAAAAGATTTTGGATGTGGGTCGCCGTGCCAAATATCTCATCCTTCAGCTTTCAGCCTTCAGCCTTTTGGTTCACCTGCGCATGAGC
The DNA here is from genome assembly GCA_043767565.1 of Anaerolineales bacterium. GTDB lineage: Bacteria > Chloroflexota > Anaerolineae > Anaerolineales > Villigracilaceae > Defluviilinea. The sequence goes on along the minus strand of JAYUGV010000365.1, from coordinate 4,085 downwards.
GGCGACCTGCTCATCAGAAATAGTACGATTGGTCCAGCAAAACATGACCGGCTTGTACTAAAATTATCAGGCAACAAATCGCTGGCATTCAACGACACCCGGAAATTTGGTCGAGTCTGGCTGACAGCGGATATCGAGGAAGTGCTTGGCAGGCTCGGACCTGAACCCTTCAGCAAGGAATTTACGCCGCAATGGTTGCACACCGCGCTTCATAGTAAGAAACGTCAGCTCAAGCCATTGTTGCTCGATCAGACCTTCCTCGCCGGGCTGGGCAATATCTACACAGATGAAGCCCTGCATATTGCCAAACTGCATCCAGTCGCCGCATCGGATTCAGTGACAAAGAAGCAGGCTGAGGCGTTGCATGAGGCGATCCGCAAGGTGTTAAAGGCAGGCATCCGCCGCAACGGCGCGTCCATTGATTGGGCATATCGCGGCGGTCAATTCCAAAATTATTTTCGGGTGTATGATCGGGAAGGCACGCCCTGCCCGGTGTGCGGTACGGAAATCCAAAAGATCGTTGTCGGGCAGCGCGGCACGCACGTTTGCCCGCATTGTCAAACGGTAAGGTAAATTATGAACTGGACAATACTTGGTTGGATCGTCGCTGTCGTTGTTTATTTTGTGGGCATCTACGAAGGACGCAATCAGGGTTATAAAAAGCGCAAAGCGGAAGAAGCCCTGGAGAAAAAAGAAATTCCGTCGGTGACCCTGAAACCGGCAGCGCCCGCCACCATCAAAGTGGACGATCCCGGCTTGATGCGCATCAAGAACGAAAACGGATTCTTGACGCTCGATCTCGATGGCATACGTGCAGACACATCTGCACTATCAGCCGACCAGCGCAAACGCCTGATCGAAATGTTGACACTCATCCGCCCATGGCTGGAAGGCAAGCCCGCGCCTGCACCAGTAACATTACATCCGACTCCTCCTCAGCCGATGCCTGTCGCGCCGACGCCAACTGCAACTGCGCCGCAAGCGCCATTACAACCCATAGCTGCACAACCAACGCTCAGTCCCAGCACACCGCCCAAAACATCGACCATCGCAAAAGAGGACCGACCCTCCGCACCTGCCACGAGCATTGTTGGGCAAATCGATTCGGTTCTACAAGAACAGCTTGATGGAACGCCGCTCGAAGAACGCGGCGTCTTTTTGGCACAGTCACCAGATGGCGGCGTGATGGTCTATGTGGGTCTTACAAAATATATGGCAATCGAGGATGTCCCCGATGCCGAGATCAAAGCCGCCATCCGCGCGGCGATCACCGTATGGGAAAATAAATATACCCCCGGGTTAAAGTAACGCGAGATAATATCTCGCGCAACAAATCAATATTACTCACGCGTAAAACGCGCGATCAATACCGGGCAATGTGCAGCTTCAGCAATTTCCGCAGTGACGTTAGGGGTATATAACTGACGTAACGCGTTACCGCCATACGACGAACCCATGCACAACAGATCATAATTCCCGGCCTTCAATACCGAGGTGATCTCTTCTACCACATGTCCGCGCCGCACCTCCACGCGCGCGGTCAATCCGGCGGCTTCCACAGTATCCACGGCTTTGCGCAAATTACGTCCAAGCATGGTATCGGTGTTAATCAGGTCGCGCCAATGCTCATTCACCATACGCGAGGTGGGATAATCCAGATCCACTGGCGGGACAATATGCAACAAGGTCACTTCTGCCTTACTCTTCAGCGCGATCTGTAAAGCCAGATTTTCGGCATCCACTTCGAATCCCAACCCACCCACACAGATCAACAATTTCGTTAAAGGCAGGCGCACCGCAGGCACATACAGGATCGGACCCAAGATCATCCCCATAAAATGACGGATCGAACGCCCGGTCAACCACCGGCGGATCTGCGCCCGCCCAAGCGGACTCACCACTGTGATGAAGTCTCCGCTGTTGGCTTTCTTCGCAATGACGTCTTCCGCGTCACCATTCTGGACCTCGAGGCTGTATGCCACACCCTTATCCTTAAACAAGCTGACGGCGCGTTCGAACACAGCCGCTAAAGGGTGGTGATCGTCGATCGCCGCAGGGTCCAGTTTCTCGGTCACGCCCAGAAGCGTAATCTTCGCATCGAGAGAATTGGCAAACCACGCACCATATTCGATGGCGTCCCAGGTCGCTTTATAGCCATTGGTTGTTAGTAATAATTCGAGTTTCACAAATACCTACCTATACAGGATCACTCCCAGAATACCCGCACCGATCAGAACATATTGCGGTGCGATGCCATAATTCAAAGCAACAAAACTTAACACAGCCAACAGTATGGCGCGCCAATTCACAGATTTTGATTTTAGATTGCCGGCACGGAACAACTGCCACGCGATCAAAGCCATCAACACACCCACTGCCGGAGTGATACCTTTGATCAAATGCTTCATCCAATCCTGCGCCTGAAAACGGAGCAGGATTGATGCCACCGTCAACATGATCACAGTGGGCGGAATGATCGCACCCAGCAATGCCGCAAACATTCCAGGAATTCCCCCGGATGCATAACCAATGAACATGGCAAGTTTAAGCGCCTCGCTGCCCGGCACCAAATTGGAGAAGCCCACTGCTTCCACAAATTGTGCTTCGGTGAGGATCGGTCCAACCGTTTCTTTATATAAAAGCCCAACCGAGGTGGGACCAGCCGTCGTCAGCAGGTTGACCTTTAAGAAGATCCAAAACAAACGCAGCCAGGCATTAAATGTAATGCGGGAAGATTGTTTCATCTGAAAAGAATGGTTCCCAGCAAACCGCAAGCCAGAACAACCAAAGGCGCGGGCAGTTCAAATAAATATGCGATCAAGCTGGCTGCCCCAAGACCAACGAACCGCCAATCCAGACCGTCTTTCAAGCCGCTGTTAAATATCTTCCATGCCACCGTGAGGATCAACACGGCAACTGCCGGAGTCAACCCTTCCACAAAACGACTCACCCACGCCTGCCGTTGAATACGATGCAGAATAGATACAAGCCCGAACATAAGAATGGTTGGCGGGAGTATGGCAGCGAACAAGGATACGAGTCCACCTGGGATGCCCCCCACCGTAAAGCCAACGAACATCGCCAGTTGTAAGGCATCGCTGCCCGGCAACAAAGTAGCAAGCCCAACTGCCTGGACAAATTGAGTCTCCGTTAAAAAACGACCCAAACCAACTGTCTCTTTGTAGAGCAGACCTGTTGACGCAGCGCCGGATGTGCTCAGTAAATTCACTTTGAGGAACATCCAAAAGAGTTGAAACAGATTATCCAAAGTATTTCCTGTATATAAGCCCTATTGTAATGGCAAAATATCCACCATAAACATGACATACGTCGCAGTTCCAAGGGTGTAAAATAAGAATATATCAAACAAAATTTAGTGGAGGAAGCATGGCACAAAACGATTTTCGCAAAGAAAAAGATTCGCTGGGCGAACTCAACGTCCCAGCTTCGGCGTATTACGGTGTGCAAACCCAACGCGCCGTGGACAACTTCCCTATCAGCGGACTCCGTCCGTGGCGCGCGTTCATCTGGTCCATTGCAGCTGTCAAACGCGCCGCGGCGCTTGTCAACTTTGAGTTGGGCCTATTCAACGACCGTGAAGTAGATGGCAACCCCGCTCGTAACACTGGAGAAATTCAAGGAAACGAGCGGGGCAAGCATTTCACCGCTCAACAGCTTTCAGACTCAATCGCACAAGCCGCTACAGAAATTATGAATGGACAATGGAACGATCAATTCGTCGTCGATCCATTCCAGGCGGGCGCAGGGACGAGTCACAACATGAACGCCAATGAAGTCATCGCGAATCGTGCCACGCAAATATTGGGCGGCGAACTTGGCAAATATTATGTACATCCGAACGATCATGTCAACATGGCACAATCCACCAACGATGTGATTCCAACCTCCATTCGTCTTGGCGCGTTGTGGCGCGTGGATGAGTTATTAACTTCGTTGAAAAATTTGCAATCCGCATTTGAAGCCAAGTCAAAAGAATTTGATGATGTTGTCAAATCAGGTCGCACCCATTTGCAGGATGCTGTACCGGTAACGCTAGGTCAGGAGTTTGGCGCGTATGCCAAAGC
>JAYUGV010000364.1:0-7467 GCA_043767565.1 Anaerolineales bacterium | reverse complement strand
TCGCGGGCCGCGGCGGCGATGGCATTCGACACGGCGCCGGTTCCGCCACGCGATAGCCCCCACGATCGAAAGGCCCCGTCGATTTCGCCCATGTAGTGATGGAGCAGCACATATGCGGTGCTGGGTGAGCGTGGACCCAAAAACGTGCCGATGATTCCGCTGGCAGATTTTGTGCCGAGCAGAGCGTCGGTCTCGAACCACTCTTCGAGCATGTCCGCCGCGGATTGGGTCATGATCTTGGCGAGACCATACAATTCTTTTTCGGTGAGCGTCGAAGCGAATTGACCGAGCTTGAGCAAGCCCATCAAGTCCTTCGGACTCAACGAGGTCGGGTTTGGCGGGATGATGCTCAGAATCGGCTTGATCGCTTTCGCCAGCCGCGCCATGCGGCGACCGTATTCATCGTAGGCTTCCGCATCCTTGGGCGAGTGACGATAAATTTCGCGGCGGGTCAGATCGTGATCATCCCAGCCTGCGATGTAGTCGCCGTTGTCCATGGGCGTGAATGTGCTTGGCAATGGTAGGATCTTCAAGCCGTGTTGCGGCAGTTTCAAATCGCGGATGATCTCGGGTCGCAAAAGGCTGACCACATACGAGAACTCCGTGAACTTGAAGCCGGGGATGATCTCTTCCGTGATCGTCGCCCCGCCCACAAGATGTCTACGCTCGAGCACCACAACCTTCTTGCCCGCACGCGTCAGATATGCCGCGGCGACCAGACCGTTATGTCCACCGCCGATGATGATCGCATCGTAATTGTTTTGTGTCATATAAATTCTCCGTTTATACGTTTGCAAGTTGAAATATTCCAATTTGCAAATTGCCAAAAATCCTTTTATCTCGGCTCATGGTTGAACTGCTTTGATGGCTTCAAGTCCATAATATTTGCTGGCACAGGTGGAAACCCATCCCTTGCTCATCAATTTTGATTGCATAATATCCTTTACTCCAACATCTTTCATGTCAATAACGATGACTTCCAATCTTGTTTCACCTTGATCTCGGGCTTTCAAAATATCAGCATTCCGCTGATCCCATAAATTTGCACGATAGATAAACCCTGGTAGTTCAGTGTAGGTTTTCACCACTGCTCGAACCGTATAAAGGGCAGTAAATCCAAGTCCAAGCAATGTCAGTAGAATAATCAAATTGTTCTGCTTGAAATTGATGATTTGCCCAACAAGCCACCCAATCACTGCCAAACCTGTTAGCAAGGTAAAGCGTGCCAGAGATTGTCCGCGTGGGTCGGGAGGTACGTTGTATATATACACTGATGGGGCTTGCACTGCTGAAATTAAAATCCATACAAGGATCATCACTGCCATTATCGAAACAACAGTCTTCCATAACAATCCAGATGTCGATGCGCGATATGTGCCCGCTAATATTGAAAGAGATACAAAGGTAACAGCAATCACAAAATGCGGGAGAGGTATGCTTTTCAAAGAGTCAAACATAAATTCGGCAGAGTACCGGAAGGATGTCAATAATGTGCTCAGCAAAGGAGTCCGTTCTTTGGATATCAAGTCGAGACGCGCTATGTTGGATGGAGATAGCACTAATGCCGCCAAAGAACCGGCTAACCCCAGAAACGCAATGAATAAAATGGGAAATGCTCTCGTTGCCCAGGATGCTTGTTTTATTCTCTTCCAATAAACGGTTGTAAGCAACGCAAGGGCTGCGCCACTCAACAAGTACGCACAGCCGGTTTCAGAAAAACCTCCTGCAATAAATGCCAACGGGAAGGTTAAGTAGTCTGCAATCCTGCTTCTAGTTTTATGAGTTATTTGATATGTTACGAGCCCGGCAAGATAAAGACCGGTGATTATCGAAAAGCTGTAGTGGATTCCTGCTATCCAATATAAGACTTGGAATCTCTGCGGAGAAATATACAGCGTGTAAAACAGAAGAACTGCCGCCCCTAGAAATAATATGCTTTTGGATGGAAATCTGAATATGTTTGCCAAATTAAATAGCACCCATAAAAGCCCAATCAACCAGCATCCAATCACCAAGAGAGCTGAGATTTTTGCACCAAAGATTCCGGTGATGTATAGAAAGCCAGCTAAAAGCGTCAACGAATATCGATTATTTGAATACCCATACCCTATATCGGTAGAAATCTCGGTCATAAAGTAAGTATTCACAGTTCCACTAATTCCTGCGTTCTTAAAATCAACGTTATAGCACCAATCATCCGACCAATAGCGGTTGTATAAGCCCATGTAAGCCATGAAAGCTAACCCAGACAAGGTAATAAATATTCCCAGATAGGTTGTCCACTGAATGAGTTGGGTCTGATTCTTTGGAAAAAAAGAGTCGAATTGGTTTTTCATTTATTTCTTCTTCCATTTCGGTTCGTAGAACGGCAACTTGACCACCTTCGCAGGCGCGAGCTTGCGAAGGTGGTCGGTGGGACTGTGTAGCGTCCCTGCCTCAGTTCGTGGAAGTCGGCTGAAGCCGACTCCGAGCGTTCGTTGCGAGTGCCAGCCTGCAGGGCTTCTATGCACTGAGCAGGTGGCTTCAGCCCCGCTCGTTCCATTAAGGATGATGATCGCGTCATAATTGTTTTGTGTCATAAATTGTTCCTTGTTACAAAATCACTGAGTATATTGGATTCAAATGGTATGATTCACATTATTTCATGGTCGAACTTGTTGTTTCAAAGGAATAATGGTATGAAAAAGTCAAAAACCAATGCGCCTCAATTCACCTCCAAAATGCTCAACGATATTCTTTGGCGGGTCGCCAATAACGCGCCAGCCATGCTCTCTTATTGGGATCAAGATCAGGTCTGCCTGTTTGCCAACGAGGCGTATAACGACTGGTTCGGGAAGAGCGGGCAAGAAGTGATGGGCATGACCATGCTGGAACTCCTGGGTCCATTATATGAAAAGAACCTGCCATATATTTTGGCGGCGCTGAAGGGCGAGAAGCAGGTCTTTGAAAGAGAGATTCCCACGCCCAATGGCGAAGTCCGCCATAGTATTGCGATATACACACCGGATATCGTCGATGATAAGGTGCAGGGCTTCATCGTGCTGGATGCCGATGTGTCACCCATGAAGGCTCTCGAACAGGAATTAATCAGAGCGCGGACGAAGGCAGAACATCTGGCTGTGCATGATTTTCTGACCGGTTTGCCCAACCGCGTGCTCATGGTGGATCGAATTAAACAAGCCATTTTACTGGCGAACCGCAAAAAAACATTGATCGCGGTCATGATGATCGACATGGACAATTTCAAGGAAGTCAACGACACCTATGGACATGTTCAAGGCGACCGCCTGTTGGTGGAACTTTCCTCAAGAATGAAGGATTCGATCCGTGAATATGACACGATCTCGCGCTATGGCGGCGATGAATTTCTTTTGGTGTCGATCCCAGAGATCAATGACTGGAAAGATGTTGACATTGTGATCGAGCGGCTCCTGGCTAAGGTGAACCAGCCATTTGAAATTAATACTGACATCGTCATATCTCCAGCCATCAGCATCGGCATTGCGCTTTATCCGCAAAATGGCAAAACAGCCGAAGAATTAATGCTCAAGGCTGATGAAGCCCTGTATGCCGCCAAGCGGCTTGGCAAAAATCGATACGTTTTCGCGGATGGCAAACCGAAATAAGTTAAGGGATACTTTATCACGGCGACCAGTCCGTTATGTCCACCGCCGATGATGATTGCGTCGTAATTGTTTTGTGTCATAAGTTATCCTTTTACCTTCGGATATAATTTGTTTCGAACAAATCTATTTGTACGGAAAAGATCATGGATATTTCCTATCAACTGCAAGGCGTCCTTTTTGAATGGGATGAGAACAAAGCCCAAAGCAACATCAAAAAACATGGTGTGACCTTTGAAGAAGCCGCCGAAGTTTTCTTCGACCCGTTCTATCAGACAGGTGACGCCTCTGCAAATAGCGCCGAAACCCGTGATTTTATTATCGGTTATACTTTCTCACAGCGTCTTTTATTGGCTGTGTATACCGATCGCGATGACCAAACCCGAATTATTTCTGCCCGTCCCACGACCCGTGCTGAGAGGATCGTTTATGAAGAAACAAACTGAACAAACTCCTAAAACTGAAGAAGGCTTTGAACTGAAATTGCGTTCGCGCCAGAGCAAGCCTGTTACCATTAATATTCCTACCAACACGTTAGCCTCGCTCGAAAAGATCGCCGCGGGTCGTGATACATCCGTGGAAGCGTTGCTCAAGTTATACATTGGTCAATCCATGCGGCAGGATCTTGCGAAACTATCTGCTGACCGCGTGCTGGAGAAGACAGCGCAAGTCCTCAAGCAACACATTAAGTCGGAAAAAGAAATTTCTGCCATCCTAAAAGAGATCCGAGTTGAAACAGTTTCGTAAACTTAAATCTCTTTAACATAGACTCTCAAGTTCAAGCTTGGGAGTCTTTTATTATCAAGGTACTTTGAAAATTGCTAATTTTGATATCTTCAGCAATTACCAATTACTACTCACGAATATCTAATTCTCTATTCTCTGCTCTCTTACTTCTTCTTCCACTCCGGCTCATAGAACGGCAGTTTGACCACTTTCGCAGGTGCGTGTTGGCGGTGATGTTCCACTGTGATCTCCATTCTTACATCTGTGCCCAGTTCATAATAAGGTTTCTGCAAATGTGCCAGCGCAATATACTTCTTCAACAGCGGCGACCATGACGCTGTCGAGGCATATCCAACCTGCACAAAGCCCCCAGAATGGGGGTTCCCAACCATGATCGGCATACTCGCACGGATCGCCGTCCCAGGCACTTGCGGCGGCAGACCCACCTCCGCGTACAACTTCTCCATTCCCACCCAATCGATCTCGATGCCCACCATCTTCCATGCCGAGCCTGCGCGCTTCTCACGTTCGAGCGCGCGACGTCCTACGAAATATCCTGGCTTATCCAACGCCACCGTCCAATCGAGTCCCAACTCAAACGGCGACGATTTCTGACTCTCGATCCACGCATGGCTCGCGGACGTGTAATCCACATCGAGCATGAACAAGCCCGCTTCCACGCGTGCCATATCCAGCGCGAGAATACCCACGGGCGTAATACCGTAATCGTCCCCATCCTCGATCAACGCGTCCCACACCTTGATTGCGTCTTTCGCATCCATCCAAATTTCATAACCGAGATCGCCCGTATACCCCGTACGCGAAATCGTGACTTCGACTCCGCCGAGTTTATTCTTCATCAGACGGAAATATTTAAGCCCATCGAGATTGGATTTGCACACCCGATTCAAAATTATCCGTGAGTTGGGTCCTTGTAAACTGAGCGACGCCACGCTGTCAGTGACTTCGGTGATCTCCACGTCGAGTCCCACCGCGTTCATCAGCAACCAGCGCAGATTCGGTTCCGCCGCCGTCAAACGGAAAGTCGTCTCATCGAGACGCGCCACCGTGCCGTCATCGATCATCTTGCCTTCGTCATTGCACCAGCCTGTGTAATAGACCTGTCCCACGCTCAGCTTGTGGATGTTGCGCGTGGTGACGCGGTGCAGTAACGCCGCCGCATCCTTCCCTTTGATCATATACTTCATCAACGGCGAGACATCGATCAACGCCGCCGCATTGCGGATCGCCCAATACTCGCGGTCCACCGTATGCTCATACGACCCGACGACAAAATATCCCGCCCACTTGCGCCAATTCTGTGGCTGGCACAACGCGGATGTTCGTTCATGGAAGGGGGTGTTTTTTAGCTGGAGCATAAATGATTCCTTTGTCATTGAGATTCCAAAATTATGTTCGTTTCGCCCCAATCGCCTTTAGCATAATATTTAATTTTGTTGTTTCCTATAGGCTCCAAATATGTCTCTAGTGCATGACCATATCCAGCGGAAGTATCTCGTTCACTAAAATAGAACCGTCCATCATGTTCCCCTAAATATTCCAACGAAAATGGGCAAGAAACAACAGGAAAAAAATCTTGCCCACATATCTTGCCTTCCTCACAGTTATCAGTAATGGTTAGTGTCATTGAAGCATCAAGAACACTGCCTTGAGTTTCAACTTTGCCAGTACCAGACCATGCTCCTGAAATATCCCTAAATTGAGTTGGTTTAGGAATATTAAGCGCAATAAGGATCGTAACAACTATCCCAAACGCCTCAATTGCTTGATTTAATTTAAGTCCTTCCGAGCGTACTTTAAAAATAATGTGAATGAAAAGAATAAGAGCTATTACGTAAAATAGGTATGAGATGATTTGCCAAAACATATTTGCCTCAATATTTCTTCAACGAATACTCAGCAGGCGCGAAGAAGACCAACACCGTCAACTCTTCCTCAATCGAATGGAAGCGATGTTCCACGTTCTTCGCCACATTAACCAAGTTTGCTTTTGAAGATACCATATTCTCGCTCTTTACCTTCCGCTTTTGACCAGCGTTTGATTTCTTTCAAGTCCACTTCTTGACTTGCGGTAACCAATATAGCTTGCGCTAGTCCCTGCTGATCGTTCCAAAAATAGAAAGCACACACACAATCCGTTGGTGAGACGATGCGCAACGTCCCTGTTGCCAGTTCAAACTCACTGACTTCTTTCACGGGTTCTTCACCAACCGAAAGCGGACCATCGGGAAACTCAACAAAAAATCTGGTTTCAGGGTTTATGAAATAACGTCCCTGCTCTTCAAATCCGATCTTCGCCATCACAGATCTGATCTCGCTTCGTTTCGCAAAGCTGTCATTGATCAAGTCCAGGTCTTTTGAAACATATTTGTCACTACTATAAAACGAAACCGCACTCCCGCCTGAGAGCACAACTTTGATCGCTTCCGCCTGCAAAGCATCTTGAATATATGCCGCTAGTTCACTCTGGCTCATATTCTTGATCTGCTTCATAGAGCTTTACCCTTTGCGCGCGGTCTGCGCCTGTTCATAGTCAGTTCTTCCTGTTTTTTTGCAGGATAAAACGAAAGCGCTTTTTGCAGCAAGGCTTTCAACTCATTCAAAAATGAATAACGCGGATTGAACACATACGGTCGCGTCCGTCCCACTGCACGGCTTGCCAGAACGCCGCTCTTCTCGAACTTATTCAATTGCATCTGAATGGACTTCAAGTCCGCTCCATAGAAACTGGCGATCTCGCGGGCATAGCCTTCTTCACGCGTAAAAATATAGATCAATACTCTTTCAGCATTTTTCGAACCCAGAAGCACTTCGATCATAGAGCAGATCCTCTCGACGGCTAATTACCGTCACATGACGGCTATTTTCCGTCATTATATCACTGCCTGTGCGAGTACTCCGCAGGCGCAAAAACCACAAGCACTGTCAATACTTCCTCGATCGAATGGAAGCGATGCTCTACGTTCTTTGCTACATACACAATTGAGCCTGCCTGCACCGCGCGATCTTCATCCGCAACTTTGATCTGCGCCTTGCCGCTCACCACATAATAGACCTCATCCTCCGTGTGCGGTGACTGGGGATCCGTTCCGCCAGC
>JAYUGV010000363.1:0-7475 GCA_043767565.1 Anaerolineales bacterium | reverse complement strand
AAAGGGGGAAAAGGCGGTAATTTTACAGGCGTTTTTCCTTCGTGACCTTTGTGTACTTGGTGGTTGAAAAAAGTTTTCCCGTTAAAAACGGTAGAACCACAGTTAATAAAGATGTGCTGTTCAAAGGTACGCATATTGTATATTTTACCTTCTTTCAAATGTTATAATCCTATAAAATTATTTTATTGAGGTGTACATGATAGATCCTGTGATATTTACAATTGGCGGATTTTCCCTGCGCTGGTATGGCGTGATCGTCATGCTGAGCGTGATCGTCGGCTCGTTGATGGTGGAGCGTGTGCTTAAACATTATGGCGAAAATAGCGATACGATCTGGGATGGCTTGATCTGGGTTTTGCCGATCGGCATCCTGGGTGCAAGGCTATGGTTTGTCATGAACGCCACATTGGGCGGCGATACCAGATACGCCAATGACCCATCGGAGATCCTCAAAGTTTGGCATGGTGGTTTGCATATATTTGGCGGCTTGTTATTGGGCGGCGCTACGCTGCTGATCTACTTGAACAAAAATAAACTTGACACCTGGCTCTTTTTGGATGCGGCGGGTCCCGCAGTGTTGGTGGGACAGGCGATTGGGCGCATTGCCAATTTCGTCAATCAGGAATTGTATGGTCCGCCGACGACGCTGCCGTGGGGGATTCCCATTTCGGCTCAGCATCGGCTCGTTCAATTTCAGGATCTAATCAAGTATCCGGTTGAATCGACTCGTTTCCACCCAACCTTCGCGTATGAAATGTTGTGGAATTTGACTGCGGCGGGGTTGTTGCTTTGGATCTGGCGTCGTTATGAAAAAGAGATCAAACCCGGCACTATCTTCGCTGGCTGGCTGATCGCGGCGGGTTTTGGACGTGTGCTGATCGAATTCTTTCGTCCAGATCAACCAAAGATTGCCGCCCTGGGAATTAGTTATACGAGCATTGTCTCGGCGTTGATGGCAGTTACGGGAGCAGTGTTGTTGATGGCGCGTTATAAAGCCATCAACCTTCAGGCGGCGGAAGATTGGGAAGAGGAATACAAAATTTCCACCCGACCAGAAAAACCACAAGCTGAGTTGATACAAGTTGTCGAAGAGCCAAAGATTCCGCGTACGAAAAAAGTTTCAAAGCCAGCGACCAAGTCTGCGGCGGTAAAGAAAACATCATCTAGTACAGCTGCAACAAAAAAGCCGACCCCGAAAAAGAAGCCAGCACCACGGACGAAGAAAGCGTCAGAATAAACAAAATGCCCGAAGGAATTTCCTCCGGGCATTTTGTTGGACCACAAGTTCATTCAGCAGTTCAACTGCTGAATGAACTTAATCTGTGGCAGGGATATTTGCGGACTGTTTCTTCACAGCGGATTGGATTGGTTCACGTTTATCGAAACCGAAGCGTTCAAATATTTCCGGGTACAACTCAACGATCTGTTCGCGGGTGAAGCCCATTTCCTCATACGAGTAGACGTGGTCGCTGTTGAAGGACATGGTCTCTTTGACGGCTTCGTCGACAATGACCTCCAGACCGGGTTTATCAGGGTAGCCGAATTGCTCATAGAACGCGCGCAGGACCGCTTCCGGGCGTTGGATTAAATCGTCGTAGTTCAGGATCAGGTTGCGGGGCGAAGGATGCGCGTCCAGATAGTTGAGTGGATGACTGTACCAGTGTTGGGTCATGTCCACGATCTCGTCGCGATAGAGCCAGGTCTCTTTGGGGTCGGTGAATTGACGGCGGGCGTAGTTGATCCATGAAACGGTGGAGGGGAGCATATCCAGCGGGTTGCGTGCCAGATAGATGATGCGTGCTTCAGGAAAGAATTCCGCCACGGTTTCGATCTTGGCGCTGAAAGCGGGATTCTTGGCAACATAATATTTCTTGCCGGTGGCATACATGTGGCGCTGCACCATGGATTTGTAAAAGGTCATGATGCGGCGTTTGTGCGCGGGTGATAGGGCTTCGTCGAAATGTTGGTAGTTGGGGAACTCGTCCATGAAGGGGAAGAGGAAGGTGACGAAGAAGCCGTCCCAAATATGCAGGTGAATGTTTTCATCCTCTTCGGGCTGGAAGAATGAAATTTGATGAATCTTGATCTTCCCCAAAGTGGCACGGTCAAAGGCGTGCAGGGCACGGTGCAGATGTCCGCCGAGTTTGTTATCAATGCGGGCAAAGAATTGGGTAATCTTCTTTTGGGTAACGGAGGGGGTGAGGTAGATATCCCAGGTGGTTAGGCTGGTAAAGGTTTCTGAATCGCGGGAGAGCAGACGGTGGAGAAAGGTTGAGCCGCTACGTAGGTTGCCGAGAATGAAGAGCGGCTTTTCGATGGGTTGGTTTTTATAGGCAGGGAAGAGGATATCGTCGAGCCAGAAACAGAACCAGTGGATGAGTGACCCGACGGGCCAGACCAGATAGAACAGTGCCAGGAAGATGATCCGTTTTTTTGTGAGTCTCGCAGGTGTGTTTTTGGATGCAAAGAACGAGCGGTAGAATGTGCGCCAGAACAGGCGGAAGTTATAGTGCATTGAAAGTGGATATCCTTGGTATGGTTACATGGAAGAAGCCCGGTGAAGGGCTTCTTCTTTTTCTATTCTAACAGAAAATCGTGTTTTGGAATGCGGGAGCTTGCTCCCGCAAATACGCCAGCAAGCTGGCTGACTCCAAATTCTTATTCCAAACTGCGTAAATATTCTACGAGCAGGCGCACGCCGAAGCCGCTGGCGCCTGGAGGACAGTAGGGCATATCCTTTTCCCAGTCGGATACACCGGCGATATCGAGATGCGCCCACGGCGTTTCGTCATTGACGAATTGTTTCAGGAAGGTTGCGCCGACGATCGGAGATGCTTTCGCAACGCCCGCTGAATTCTTCATGTCAGCGTCATCGCTTTTGATGATCTCGAAATATTCAGCGTCCAAAGGCAGTTGCCATAAACGTTCATGAGTGGCTTCGCCCGCCGCAAAGAGCGCTTGCGCTAGTTCATCGCGGTTCGAGAATAAGCCTGCACGCGTGGAGCCAAGCGCGGTCACCACGCCGCCAGTCAACGTTGCCAGATCGATCATTGCGCGTGGATTAAAGTTCTGTTGAGCGTATGCCAATGCGTCACACAAGACCAAACGTCCTTCTGCGTCGGTGCTGATGATCTCAACGGTCTTGCCGGAGAGCGTTTTCAAAATATCATTTGGTCGATACGCAATATTCGAGATCATATTTTCAGATGCCGCCAACACACCCACGATTGGCGTTTGAAGTTTCAACTTCGCCGCCGCGACCAGCGTCCCGATCACAGCCATCGCGCCGCATTTATCATATTTCATCCCGACCATGCCCATGGTGGTCTTGATGGAATATCCGCCCGTATCGAAGGTGATGGCTTTGCCGACTAATGCGACGGGCTGCGCATCTTTCCCAGCTGGAGGCTGATACTCCAACACGATCAGACGTGATGGCGTTGAGCTTCCCTGTCCAACAGCGACGATTGCGCCTGCGCCCATTTCTGTGAGTTGCTTATCATCTAGGACTGTGCATTTGAGTCCGACTTCTTTTGCCAGTTCCTGCACACGTTCGGCAAGTGTCACCGGGTTGATGATGTTGGCGGGTTCATGTGCCCAGGCGCGCGCAAGATTGGTCGCATCGCAGATGATGGTGGCTTGTTCGATGATCGGTTTGAGATCATCATTGAGAAAGTAAATCGTAGCAGGGGTGAGTTCGTCCTTTTTGCTTTTATGTTTATCAAAGCGGAAAGAGCCGAGCAGAATTCCTTCAGCGAGGGCAAAGGCGATTTGTTCAGGAGTCAACTTGAAGTTGGAGAAAGAGGCGGTGTCAATTCCGGCTTCGGTCACTTTGTTTTTGGCAGTCCATTTGGCGATGGCACCGCCTGCGCGGCGGAACGTCTCAAGATTTATTTTTTCTTTTGCGCCCAGCGATACAACAGCTTTCTGTTCCGCCGAATTGAAGCGGACCTCACCGGCATCCTTGCCCGGCGTATCGGGAGAGATGTTCTCCGGCGCAATTGCCAGCGTAATGCGAATGCCTTGGTGTTCTTTCTTGGTGTTGAGTGTGATGTGAGTCATGGCTGTCTCCTAAAAAGTTCGCCAACAGTATCTTTAAAAGTGACTGTCACCTTTTTCTACAAACTTCTTGATATGTTCGAGCATTTCTGCGTATGCGGTTTTTGCCTGGTTGAAGGCATAACCGAAAAGCATATCGGGCGCTTTCATGGTGATGGTTTCATGCAGGATGACGCCGTTATCTTTCGGAGTGACCTTCGTCACGTTGGTGACGGTTGTGCCCGGTGATTGAAACGCCTCGGTATGGACAGTGTCTTCGGTGACGGCGATGATATCGGCTCGATATTTGATCTTGAATTTGAACGGTCCCCATTGCAAGCTGTCGGTGATGAAGTAGCGCCGCACACCGGCTGGTTCGTCTTTGACGCGCTCCACCTTGATGATGAGCGGATGAATTTTATGGTGTTGACTATAGTCCGCGATGAGGTTGATGACGGTCTGCGCATCGGATCGGATGAAGATCTCTTTTTCGAAAGTGCCTTGTTTCATATCGACAATTATACTCTTTGACAATATTCTGGAGTTGGACAGCTTGCTGTTTGGTTTTTCAGAAGCAAGCTTCTGGATTCCAGAAGGGTTATAAACCTTCCTGCATTTCTTTGAAGCGCTGCATATCGCGCTGGGTGCGTTTGATATAGTTCTTTTTCAGGATGTTGCCCATGATCTTCATGAGTGGGGTCTTGAAATTGAATTCAGTTTCCGTGATCCATAGTGTTTGGTCTTTGTCTTGTTCGATGAAGCGGTTGTTGATTAGGTTATCAGCAAAATTATTTTCGTAAATACTGTCGAGTTGGTTGGGTTCGTCACGATGGGTGATCTTTTCGGTCAGGGAGAATTCGCGTCCGCTTTCTGCGTAGGTGAGTTTGGACACTGCGCCGGGTTGACCGGGTATTCCGTCGATGAGTTCATGCTTAATAAGCGTGGGCTGCCACTTCGAAAGGTTCTCGATATTATCGAAGGCTTGCCACACTTCTGCGCGGGGTTTGTTGATGATGGTTTCGAGTTTAAACTTCACGCTAGACTTCTCCCCTTTTCTTTGCATCTCGAACGTGTTCAACACCCCGGCGGGTTAATTCTTTCAGCTCTTTGAAGAGTTCAGGTTCGACCTTTTTGAAATTGAAACAGGATTTGCCCTGCATGTGCTTCTTGAGTCCGGGCGAAATATCTTTCAGTAATTCTGGGAACATATACACGGGCATCAGATAGAACGAGACATAATTCTTTTGGATCTGTGCCGCGCCGAAGAAGAGCGCCTTTTTGTATTTCTCACTATAGAGACCATCAATGGAATAAGCGGCAGATGTGTCTGCTGTGACGGTGAGATTCTTGGCGTAGGGTTTGAGGATGGACTTGAGTTTTTCGAAGACAAGAGGGAAGTCAGTTTGTGGGGACATGATTTTCTCCTGTGTGTGTGAGGTGTTTGATAACATTGCCCTTCGACTGCGTATCTCGCTATCGCTCGATACTCCGCTCAGGGCGAAACTGCAACGATCCGCATGTAGATGGGGTCACCGAAGGCGAGACCGGATGGGTCGAAGGCTTGCCAGGCGGATTCGAATTCGCCGTCGCTAAAGGGTGCAGTGAAGATGATCTGGATGGTGGCTTGTGTGCCAGATTTTGCTGGGTAGAGGGCAAGCTCTTCAGGTGCGCCAAGGACAGCTCCGCCCACATGCCTGAGGCGATAGTCCGCGTTCCAGTTGCAGGTTCCACTATTTTGGACGAGCCATTGTTTATCTATGGTCGCGCCGTAGGCGATGGAGGTGTTGTCGGGGATGGTCCGGTCTTCAACGTAGGTCAGGTTGTTGATGCAGGCTGTTGGGTTGGTGGTTGCAGTAGGGATAACGATCGTTGGCAGGGGTGTGGTTTGCACAACAACATTTTGAGTTGGGTTGATGATGAAGGTCGGTTCGATGAGTTGGGATTGTGCCGTTGGTGGAATAAAAGGCGTCGCGGTGGGGCGGGGAGCGCATGAGGCTGAGATCAGAGTCAATAGAATGATGAGCAGGCTTGTTCTGAGTTTGATCGAAGAGCGTCGGCTTGGCATATGGCGAAGCATATCATAAAAAATAAAAAGGGCGACCGTGATGGTCGCCCTTTGAGTATCCTATTCTTCGTCTGAGCTGCCGCCGGAGTCATCGCCGCCGCCGATATCGAGGGGCAGGGCGATCTCGCCGCTGAGGGCTTTCTGGCGGATGACGCCATCGATCTCGTTCATGAGATCAAGATTTTGACGCAGATAATCCTTGGCGTTCTCGCGTCCCTGACCAAGGCGTAGATCGCCATAGGAGAAGAAGGCCCCACGTTTGGAGACGACTTCGAATTTGGTGGCGAGGTCGAGTATATCGCCGGATTTGGAAATGCCTTCGTTGAACATGATGTCGAACTCGGCGGTGCGGAAGGGCGGCGCGACCTTATTCTTGACCACTTTGACACGGGTGCGATTGCCAATGACTTCATCGCCAACTTTGATGGCTTGGATGCGGCGCACATCGAGACGGATGGAAGCATAGAACTTGAGTGCCTGACCGCCGGTGGTGGTTTCGGGATTGCCGAACATGACGCCGATCTTTTGGCGAAGTTGATTGGTGAAGATGACAGCGGTCTTGGTTTGGTTGATTGCACCGGAGAGTTTGCGGAGCGCCTGCGACATGAGGCGGGCTTGCACACCCATAGTGGAATCGCCCATGTCGCCTTCGATCTCGGAGCGCGGCACGAGTGCGGCGACCGAGTCGATCACGACGACATCCACGCCGCCGGAGCGGACAAGGGTCTCGACGATCTCAAGTGCTTGTTCGCCGGTATCGGGTTGGGAGACTAACAGGTTATCAATATCGACACCAACGCGCGCGGCATAGACCGGGTCGAGGGCGTGTTCCATATCAATGAACGCGGCGACGCCGCCCAGTTTTTGTGCTTCGGCAACGATGTGTTGACAGAGGGTGGTTTTACCAGAGGACTCGGGTCCGTAAATTTCGGTGATACGTCCACGCGGAATGCCGCCGACGCCGAGGGCAATATCTAAAGAAAGCGAACCGGTGGGGAAGGATTCGGTCTCCATGTGCTTGGCTTCACCGAGACGCATGATGGAACCTTCGCCGTAGCGTTTAAGGATATCGCCGACGGCTTTATCGAGCACGGCGCGCTTGGCGCCATCCACGTGGCGGTTGGCTTGTTGTTCTTCCATTGCGGCGGCTTTGGATTCTCTAGCTGCTTTTTTAGATGCCATGATTTTATTCTCCAGTCAAAGTGTAAAGGTCGGATTTGTGTGTAGCCGAGAGTATAGCACAGATGTTCTGCTCGTCAAGGGACAACAGTAGGTTCTCCAGGGCTTTCTTAAAGTCATAAAAAGGGGTTGAAAAAAGGCCTTCATCGGATATGCTTTTGTGTAAGCGCACAAACCACACCGAGGAAGGTCA
>JAYUGV010000362.1:0-19258 GCA_043767565.1 Anaerolineales bacterium | reverse complement strand
AGCGAAACACTCTCTGTTGCAACTGGCGGTCTTCCAAAGCGAACGCCACGCGATTCGCCAGCAGCCACAGTGCATCACGCTGGTCGCCGTCCAGAGGCTGATCCGCTTTGCGTGCGATACCTAACAATCCCAGCAATGGCGGGATCTCATCACGATCGCCATTGGACTTTCTTTGGCGGAGCGGCAATATCCAAAAATCGCCCCAAATAAATTCGGGCTGTTCGGTTGCCCCGTTATAACTTACCAGATGCAAGACTTCACTCAAATTTTCTTCTTCCAACATTTGGCGATTGCCCGCCACAAGACTCAATGAAAGTTCATCGCCATCCAATGCGGCGACAAATGCGCACGCCGATTGCAGATGATCGCGCACAGCGGCAAGCACATTCTCAAGAAATTGCTGTAAATCACTGCGCGTCAATAACCGCTCTTCGATGTTCTGCAAAAGCTGGATCTCAGCACGGTCGCGCCCAAAGAACAAAACCCGCTCCCAGATCGGCGAGAGCAAGGTGATGGCATGTTCCAACAATAAAACCGACGCCACCATCACCAAAGGGACAAAGCCTGTATATGGATCACCCTCAAAAAGCTCGCCAGCACGCCGCACGAGCGTCATCATCATCAACGCAAATGATGCGGTGACGGGTCCACGCAGGAGCCATTTAAACAAACGGCTCTTCACAATGCGGTCAGGCCATGATACGCCAAAGAAGGCGACCGCATACGCCATCAAAATGACAAGCACTGCAACCAACACATTGATAATGAATGCAGCGCTCCAAAATACCAATTGGTATTGAGCCGCAAAGTTAGAACCATACAAAAGATATGGATATGAACCGAGTGCTGGAGCAGTTGCTCCAGCCATCAGATACAACATGCGGCGCTGACCCGAACGCGTCAGCATCTTTCGGTAAGCACGAATAAAGTTTGCACCAGCCCAGGCGATCATGGCGATGTAAAACACCGTGAATATTTGCGTCCAGAGCGTGCGTTGTAAATGCGGCGCTGGCTTGCCATCTGCGATCAAGCCGCCGACCAGTAACCCCAGTGCAAGCAAAACCAAGAACACTACAGATAACACATACACCAGGCGCACAGCCATGCGGCGGCGCCCGCGTGACGGGCGCCCCGCTGTCACCAACAACGCGTCAGAAAGATGTAAATAAGAAGGGGGCAAAAAGATAATGCCGATCCACTGCAAACGCAGCAACAACTCGATCCCCCAATCCGGCACAGCTTTATTTTGTAAAGCTTCGGTGGTAAAGACCACCACCACACATAATAGAATAATCGCGAACGAACGCGCCACCCGGTCACGCAAATTAAACGAGAGGGCATACAAGAATAGAGAAAACGCCGTGATCGCGATGCCCGCCGTTAGTATATTATTGATGTTCTGGAGCCCCGCCAGTAAACTTTCTATCCAACCGTTAAACATACCGACCTTCCCAAAATTTCTTCTACTTTAGTGCTCTCCCAAAAAACAAAGCTACATCTTGAGTTGGGTAATACTGGTCATTATACCCACAAAATTCATATCCGAACTTTTGCATCATGCGGATGCAAGGCTGATTCTTGGACTGCATCTCCAGCACCAGCCGACGCGCGCCTCTTCCCAACGCCCAAGCCTGCCCAGCCGCCAACAAAGCCGACCCTGCCCCCTTCCTTCTCTGCTCCGGCGCTACGACTATATCCGTTACCCAGGCAATCGCGGCGGCATGTTCTTCCGTCAGGCAGATATAGCCCACCGGGCTATTCTCTACCAACGCGGCAAAAACTGCATCGCGCTTCTTCCACTCATCTGCGAGGGCAAATGGATTGCGCGGATATTTCACGTCCACTGAACGCGGCAGGCGGACTTCACGAAAATTCGCAGTGATCTGATTCGGTTCACGCCGTAACTCTAACTGCCAGACGTAATCACTCGTACAGGCATGGTCCAGCGCCATCAAGCGCGGCAGGTCATTGGCATTGGCAGGACGAATTTCAAATTCGGGCATGGTTCTCCAAATCAGTGTAACGCGACATTTATGTCGCCCTCCACTTTGCGAGATATATCTCGCATTACAGATCTATTGATTCAAAACACGGACTGCGATCACGCACGGCTCAATCGAAGCGCCGACATTATCTGTGATGACCAACCGCAAAAAATAATCGCCATTGCTCAGGGACAGGGTATTCAAGCTCCCTAGCTTTCCATCCTTCTTAGGTTCGCGGTCAGCAGAGATGGTCTTCCAATTCTGCGTTCCAGCCAGGGCGATCTCATATTTATAAAAACCAAAATTAGGGACGTCCGCTGTCCCGATTAGATCAACCACCGCGTTCACTACATCACCCGACTTCGGCGACGTGATCATGATCTTATCTTTTACGCAACCACTCATCCCTTTTTGAACGGGTTGGGTAGCCAGAGCAATGGCAGCTTGAGTAGCATCAGCCGAGGGCAAAGTAGCTTGAGGTGAAGACAACAGATCCAGTGTAGGTGTGGTCAATAGATCAGAAGCAGGCAGGGATGGAGCAATGAACGTCGCAATATAGAACTCCACGAAAAATAGGCCCAATACCAAAAATCCAAGAGCAGTCGCGCGTCCCAATCGTCCCAAAGCGAATTCGCGCTCGAGGGTGTAGACAGAGTTTCGCCATTCGCGCCACATCACCCACATGCGTCGAAAAACAAACAGCCCCAATATTGCGAGGCTGATATAGATCAGCGGCTCATAGGTACCGAGGGAACGATAAACATATCCCATACACAGACCGAATTACAACGAGCGCAAAACGCCGCGAATAATAGCTTCGATTTTTGGAGTGATAACCTTACCGGCTTCCATTACTTCTTCATGCGTGGTAACTGTCGAACCATCCAGATTCGCTTTGTTGCTAATGCCCGATAGACCGAGCACACGCATACCGCCATGCCGCGCCACGATCACCTCAGGCACCGTGGACATGCCCACCGAATCCGTTCCAGCCATGCGCAGGAAGCGCAGATCAGCCGGACCTTCATAGGATGGACCGCTCAATCCGCAGTACACACCCTCACGTAAATTAATATTATTTTCTGAAGCTGCCTTACGCGCCAGCGCCATCAACTCAGGGTCATATTGGCGGCTCATATCGGGAAAACGCGGACCCAACTCATCGATATTCGGTCCGATCAACGGATTAGCACCCGTCATCCCGACCATGTTTAGATTATCAGTGATCAGCATTACATCACCGGGTACAAAATCCGGATTCACTCCGCCAGCCGCATTGGTCACAACCATCATTTCCAGACCCAGTCGCTGCATCACGCGCACCGGCAGTGTGATCTGCGACATGCTGTAGCCTTCATAAAAATGGATGCGTCCCTGCATCACCAACACGGTCTGCCCTTCCAACTCGCCGATCACCAGCCGCGCGGCATGTCCCTGTACAGTGGAACGGGGCCAGTTCGGCAGATCACTGTAAGGGATCACATCCGCTTTCTGCACCGAATTCGCCAGGTCATTCAAACCCGAACCCAGAATAATACCAATCCGCGGCTTATACGCCGTGCGCGCACGAATGGCGTCCGCTGTTTCATCAATTTGTGGGAGAGTAACGTATATGGTCATGGTGGGTTTCTTCTTTTCAAATAAGGATTAGGGTCCCTTGCCCCTTGGCTTTCCCTAGCACACAAAAATTATATCAGATTATACTTTCAACCTTGTAAGTAACCCGCCTGCAATCAATTAGTCATGCAGGATACAATGGTAAAAAAATCCAGCTTCATCGCGCCAGTCATAAAAGAAAAAAATGCGCTCAACACTCCTGAATAAAATACTCATCATCCTCGCCGCAATCATCTCCCTGCTTGCACAAGGAATTGTGTTCGCCCCCGCAAAACTTACCTTCATCCTGCAGCGTCTGCCAGATTGGGGCAACCTCACCTTCGGCGCCATACTTCTGGCTTTATCTTTCATCATAATCAT
The DNA here is from genome assembly GCA_043767565.1 of Anaerolineales bacterium. Classification (GTDB taxonomy): domain Bacteria; phylum Chloroflexota; class Anaerolineae; order Anaerolineales; family Villigracilaceae; genus Defluviilinea. Next base: position 15,296 of record JAYUGV010000362.1, on the reverse strand, counting down.
ATTCCCCCTCGGCACATTTGAATTCGGATCACGCACAAACTGGACTCTGTTCGCCATCCAAGTATTGACCATTATCGGGATATATTTTCTGCTGGACGTTTCCGCCTCTCGCGCCCGAGAGGCTGGCTTCTTGTTTACTGGAGCCATCACCACGCTGACAACGTTTGGCATCCTCGCCAATAAAGCTCCCACCAAAGACACGACACCCGCTCCACAAACCGAAATAATAGAAGAAATAGAAATTCCCGATGAGCCAAAACCCTACATTGAATCAAACAGCCGCGCGCTGAACGAACAGATCGCATCCATTACGCGCAAACTCGGCACAGAAAAGCACCGCACTACCCAACTGACCTTTCTCAACGAACTCAGCCAGCAGCTCGAAAGCGAACTCGATCATCCTGTCGCCGCACAACTCGCAGTCAACATGCTCGAACGTGCCACAGAATGTTCCGTCGTTTCACTCTTCCTGCACGAACAGGGTGAACGTGAATTTGTAGCCCTCGCCACCGCCGGAAAATCAGCCAGCCTGATTCCACCCGGCTATCGTCAAAACTCTGAAAAAGGACTCCTGGGACGCGTCGCTCGTCTAAAAAAGACTCAACTAGTCAACGACACCAGCATTGACCCTGATTTCTTTCCGATCAACAACGAGAAAACCCTTTCCGAGATCATTGTCCCGATCATGCAAAATGGGCAGATCAAAGGTCTCATCGAGGTATGTTCCGAAAAACCGCACGCCTTCAGCAGTGTCGATGTAAATATCGTTGAAGGCGCCGCCATGGAGCTCACCCGCGCCTGGGAACGTTCAAGCTACAACCAAAGACTGACCGAATTGATTCAGGCTGGCATTTCTCTCACCACCTTGCTTGATCCTCAAGCCGCGGTGCAAGAGATTGCATTGCTAGCCCGCAAAACCCTCGAAGCTCGCTTTGTCTTCATCACACTATTGGATCAACAAGGCAACTTCACACGCACTGCATCGGCTGGCGATGCCCCCAAACTGCTCAATGCCCTAAACGCCAATCCGTCTCAAGAACCTTTAATGCAAGCCGCACTGAACGCAACCAAACCGTTTCGCGTTCGTGATCTAAGAAAATATACCAACGCCAAGAATCTCGAAATTGATCATGGTGGACTGCGGAGCGTACTTGCGATCCCGATCCGCTTACATCGCTTGAGCATCGGCACGATCATTGCATTCGGCAAACAAGAGGGCGTCTTCTTTTCCGAGAACGACGAATCGCTTGCCGATTTGCTCTCATCCCAAGCCGCAGCTGCGATTGAAAGCTCCTGGCTATATCAGGAATTGCGGTCTACATTAAACACAACATCCCTGTTGTACCAACTCAGCCTCGATGTCACGCAGACTGAAGAATTAAGCAGAGCGGCTGAACTGATCGCACAAGCCGCTCATCGGGCAACCAACTCAAGAGAAACGGGGATCGTACTTTTATCCAAAGAAGGCGAGATCCAAGTTGAAGTGGAATTGGATGAAACTGGCTTTCATACCCGCGGCGGACATCCCATGGAAAATGTCAATCAAGCCATTCAAACGGGTCAAAGCATCTATGTCTCAGTGGAGAACGGCACACTGGTTTGCTATCCCCTGCTGACACGCGCCCGCACGATCGGCGCCTTATGGATGGATATCCCCGAAAGCCGCGGACAAAATTTTGCCAACATCCAAACCCTCGCCAACCAGGCGGCGGTTACTTTGGAACGTTCCTTCCTGCTCTCTGAATCCCGCCGCCAGGCAAAACAGATCGAAGCCGCTTACGATGAATTACAGGCAACCTACGATCAAACACTCTCCGCGCTGATGTCTGCGCTGGACGCCCGCGATCGCGAGACCGAAGGTCACAGCAATCGCGTCAGCCGCCTCGCCTGCATGATGGGCGAAGCGCTCGGTCTAAACAGTCAACAGCTCAAGGCTTTGGAAAGAGGCGCGCTGCTCCACGATATCGGCAAGATCGGCATCAGCGACACCATCCTGCATAAACCCGGCAAATTGACCGATGATGAATGGAAGATCATGCGAACCCATCCTGATATCGGCGCGCGGATCATCAAACGCATTCCCTTTCTGCAGGAATGCATGCCGGTGGTTCACTATCACCATGAACGCTGGGATGGGAGCGGCTACCCATTCGGATCAAAAGAACAGGATATTCCCATCCATGCGCGCATATTCGCGGTTGCCGATGTATTCGATGCGTTGACCAGCAAACGCAGTTATCGTAAAACTTCATCGCCGGATGATGCGGTTGCTTATTTGCGCGAGCAGGCGAGCATCCTGTTTGATCCTGAGATCGTGGAAACGCTTGCAAAACTCTCCTATGCTGATTTCATTCAAACGGAAAAGACTACTCCCCATGAAAAGCAATAAGCCTATCACCGCTTTTGCTCCGCATGAAGTGAACCGCTTTCTGGCTCCCATTGCGCTGGCATCTTTGGTTTTCATGGTGATCATCACATTAGATGGCATACTTGCCAAACCAAACGCGAACTTGTTGACGACCTTTTACGGGATCGGGGGAACCATTTACATCCTAGCGTACAACAAGTTGGTTGCAAATTCGGCTTATCTACGCAAACGCTACAGCTGGCTGAATTCCATCACAAGCGGTATCGGGTTGGGATTACTTACATATATTTTGCCACCCCAATTAAAAGAACTATTCCATATCCTGATCGTATTCGGCGCAATTGTTACCGCCACGATCTCAGGCAGATATCATACCTACGTCAATCTATTGGTCATTATTATCGTGAGCCTCCCCGGAAATATCCGAGACCATGTGAGCATAGAACATATAATCGATTATTCTGCGGCATTCGTTATCTCGATCGTCGTAGCGGAAACATACCTGCGGATCAAAGATACCGCCCAACAGCACATCCAGCGGCTGGAGACAGTCAACAAAGTCAGCCATCAATTGATGCAGTCACTCGACACAGAACAGGTGCTTGCTCTATTGAACGCCACAATCCTGGAAACCATCGAAGCTGACACTTACTTTATTGGCATGCTCAAAGGCGACAACATCCAGCTCGACCTCCTTTATGATGATGGTGAGTTCTATAACGGCACGATCATCCCTCTTGAGGGCTCTCTGATAAATTGGATAATCAAAAATCAAAAAGCTCTATTCCTACCCGATCTACGTGAGGATGTGCATTTGGAGGGAGTGAAAGTCCGGATCATTGGGAAAGAAAAAACCAGCCTGTCGTGGATTGGCGTGCCGCTTAAAGCAGCCAACATAAACGGAGTGATGGCGCTGGCGTCCTATAAGCCGAATTCTTTTGATCTCGCCGACTTGGAGCTTTTATCCAGCCTGGCACAACATGTCACCCTCGCACTCGATAATACGATCCGCCATGCGCAGGTGGAGGAACAAGCCCGGTTGGACAGCATGACAGGTGTTTACAACCACGGTTATTTCCTCGAGCGCCTGGCAGAACAAGCCAAAGAGACATCCCTAGCCCAAGCCACGCTAAGCCTCATCATGCTTGATATTGATTATTTCAAAAAATATAATGATACTTACGGTCATCTTGTCGGCGACCGGATACTGAATTCGCTCTGCACTGCCATCAAGCAACACATCAAGCTAGGCGATGCAGTTGGCAGATGGGGCGGCGAGGAATTTATTATTTCACTTCCAAACGCGACCGGTGAGCAAGCCATGCAAGTGGCAAAACGGATCAGTGAAACGATGGCGATATTAAGAGTGGAGGATCGCGAACAAAGAGCTGTCCCCGTTCCAACCGTGAGTCAGGGAATTGCGATGTTCCCCCATGAAGCTGATGAAATCTATCGACTTATCGATCTGGCTGACCGCCGGCTTTATATAGCCAAGGAACGCGGGCGCAACCAGGTCGAACCAGATGCGGACCACTGGTCAAAAATTTAATCAGAAACAAACACGTCTCACCCCGAAATTAATCTTTCGTGGGTGAGTTTGTTTTTAACACCAAAACGGACGCTGAACAACGCAGAAAACGCTGACTTTTGCTTTATCAGCGAAAATCAGCGTTCATCTGCGTCCAAATTAAATTCGGGGTTAATTATGTTCTTTTTACCCTACCGCATCAGCAAATGCTTGTATCACTTTATCAACTGCCTTATCGTCCACCCAGTAATGGGTCACCAGACGGAAGCGGCGCGCGTTTTCAGCATCCAACAGTATGCCCTGTGTTAAAGCCTTAACAATAATGGTTGCCGAGTCGATCTTCACGTCATCCGCCAAATTGAGATATACCATATTGGAATATGGCGAGCCATCATCAACCACAACCCCTTTCACTCGCCTCAAGCCATCGGCAAGTTTGCGCGCACGGGTATGATCATCCGCGAGTCGCTTCGTCATCTTCTCTAGTGAAATAATTCCCGCCGCGGCAACGATCCCTACCTGGCGCATCCCACCTCCCAACATCTTGCGGAGGTGACGAGCACGCGCAATGAACTTAATAGTTCCCACCAACATAGAACCAAGCGGAGATGCCAAGCCTTTGCTCAAACAAAACATGACCGAATCAGCCGGATCAACCAAATCTCGAACCGAAACATTTAGCGCCGCAGCCGCATTGAAGATCCGCGCGCCATCAACATGCAAAGACAGGTTATGCTTCCGCGCCAACTCTCCCACTTCGCGTGTGTACGCCGCAGTCAATGGAACACCGCCGCAGATGTTTTGAGTATTCTCCAGACAGATCAAACGTGTAATGGGGTGATGCACATCCTCGGTCCGAATAGAGGCACGAATATCATCCAAGGCAAGCGTCCCATCTTTTTGATTCGGAATAGGACAAGGCTGGATCCCGCCCAAAGCAGACATCCCGCCCGCTTCATTCAAATAGATATGGGATTTATCGCCCACGATCGCTTCATCCCCACGCCCACAGTGGACCAGCAGTGCGATCAAGTTGCCCATCGTCCCCGAAGGGATAAACAGCGCGGCTTCTTTACCCAACATACTTGCCGCCAGCTCTTCAAGACGGTTGACGGTTGGGTCATCGCAGTAGACATCGTCGCCCACTTCGGCTTCTGCCATCGCTTCGCGCATCTCGAGCGTTGGCTTGGTGACTGTATCTGAGCGCAGATCAATGTAGTCCATAAGACTCTCCTTAAGTTGAATTTACGGTTTCGATCAGTGTTTTGGATTGTATATCAAGAACCACAAAAGAAGGTAGCCCCAGTCCTTGCCACAAACTAAAACCATCGCACCCGGTTAGCCAAGCGACATATAACGAAATCACTGTCCCATGCGAAACGATAACGCTGTTTATATCGCTGTAGGAATTCAGCACAACATCCACTGCCCAACGAAAACGTGTGAGCGCTTCATTCGCGCTCTCGCTCCCAAAGATAAGCTGATCGGGCTTCTCAAAGAACTCGCGGACGAGAAACTGAAATTCACTTTTTGAATAATACGGGGACTGGCTTCAATCATGTTCATGCAGACCATCAACTTCATGAAACCCCAACCCTAAGTCTCTGGCGATAATTTCAGCGGTTTCGCGCGCTTTGGGTTCAACACTTGAAACAATAATCTTAGGTTGCCACTTCATCAATTCCCCTGCCAACTCGCCAGCCAGCGCCCGTCCTGCTTCTGAAAGATGCCACTCACGCGCAGGGATATCTTCCAGAATTTCAGGTTGGGAATGTTTAACCAGGATCAAATACTTCGCAGGTCCCATTAACGCAGATCGGCTAAAACGCGCTCCAGATCTTCAGGCAACGGCGCTTCAAATATTCTCGATGTCTTCTCGCCAGGCAGGATGATCTTCAAACGATGCGCGTGCAGAAAATGACGATCTAGTTCAATCGAGTGACTTTTTCTGCCATACACCACATCCCCCACGATCGGACATTTCAAAAAGGCGCAGTGCAAACGGATCTGGTGTGTACGCCCGGTCAATGGGTGAAATTCAAGCAGGGTATGACTCTTGAAACTCTCCAACGTTTGATATTCTGAGATCGCCTCGCGACCTTTATTCTCAGAGACAATTGCCATGCGCTTGCGATGCTTGGTATCACGCCCGATATAAGCCTCGACGCGACCAGCGGGCGTGGGCGGTTTGCCTTCTACCAGCGCAAGATAAGTCTTCTCTACTTTACGCAAACGGAACTGATCCTGCAGCCAGCGATGCGCGCGTTCATTCTTCGCGACCAGGATCAAACCCGATGTTTCTTTATCCAGGCGATGGACAATGCCTGGTCGTTCTTCACCGCCGATCCCCTCAAGCCCCGGGTCATAGCCCAGCACCGCATTCACGAGCGTCCCGTCAGGATGTCCCGCCGCAGGATGCACCACCATACCCGCTGGTTTATTGATCACCATCAAATCGTCATTTTCAAAGACAATATTTAGTGGAATATCTTCAGCAATAATATTTGTCGCCACAGGCCGCGGAATCCGAATCGTCACATTGGATCCGGCGTCGAGGGTCTGACCAGCTTTTTTGGCGGCTTGACCGTTTACGTCCACACAGCCATTGGCAATCAATCCCTGGATCCTTGAACGCGAAAACTCGGGCAGAGACTCAGTCAAAAATTTATCAAGCCGTCCATGAATTGGATTTTCAAAACGAAAATTTATTACGCGGTCACTCAATCGTTACCTCATCAGTCTGATTTGCAGCACCGGCAAGATTTACCTTTTCCTTGTGGGCAGCACGCTCCTGTAAATATACACCCAAAAGCAGAACCGCTGTCCCCACACTAATACTTGCATCAGCCACGTTGAACACCGCAAATTTCCCGACCGAAATAAAATCAGTTACCTGCCCGCCGCGCAGTAGGCGGTCGATCAAATTTCCGCTGGCGCCCGCCAATTGCATGCTCATCGCCAGGCGCAGGGTCCAATCATTTTTATCAACCTGCGGAAAATAATAAATGAGCGCACAGATGACAATAACAGCCAGCACTGCAAAGACCGCACTGCTATTTTGGAACATGCCAAACGCCGCACCGGTGTTATACCAATGCACGATCCGTGCATATGGGCTTAACCATTCAAGTGATTTAGGCAGCCAGGTATCACCCAACACAAGATTGGTGCGCACCCACCATTTGGTCCATTGATCCAATGCAACGATCAGTCCGGCGACCCCGAACATAAAGCCATATTTTTCAACAATATTCTTCAAAATTCACCTCAAACAAAATCGCACCATTCTATCACTAGTCTGTCACGAACACGCGCGGCACCCGCGCACCGATACTGGTCAACACTTCATACTCGTTCGTGCCCATCCATTCGGCGAGATCATGTGCTGAGATACCCTCACCCAACAAGACAACTTCATCGCCGACTCGCGCTTCATCAACACCGACGTTCACCATAAACTGGTCCATGCAGATGCGTCCCACCTGCGGATATTTTTTTTTGTTGATGATGACCTGTGCGCGATTCGTCATACGCCGGAAATAGCCATCCGCGTACCCACACGGGACAGTGACGATTCGCGTCTCAGCCTCAGCCTGCCACAGCGACCCATAGCTGACCGGCCGCCCCGGCTTTGTTATTTTTGAATACGCCACCCGCGAACGCCACATCAATGCCGGGGCAATTTCAACAGACTCCGCAACGCCACTTGGGTAGACACCATACGTCATCAACCCCGGACGCACAAGATCGAAATAACTTTCAGGGAATTGCAAGATCGCCGCCGAGTTCGCCATATGACGCAGAGGCGGATGCGGCTCACTTCTTCTTTCATATATATCCAACACTTCCTGAAATCGCTCCAGCTGCAACCGCGCGTGGACTAGATCCGTGTCTTCAGAATTTGCCAGATGCGTATAAATCCCTTCGACCTCAACATACTTTAACTTCAGCGAACGCTCAATGAACGACTCCGCTTCATATTCATGGACACCCACCCGCTCCATACCCGTGTCAATTTTCAGATGAGTCTTGATACGCTTTCCACTTGAACGGGAAATTTCTTCAGCTGCATCCAAAAGTTCAATAGAAGAGCCAGTGAGAATCAAGTCATGTTCTGCAAACAGCGGAACTTGTTCCGGCAAGACCCCACCAGCGACAAGAATGGGTTTCTTGATCCCAATATCACGCAGATAAATGCCCTCTTCCAGAACAGCCACACCAAAATAATCCACATGCGGTTCGAGAAAAGGCGCAACCCCATCGATGCCATGACCGTAAGCATTTGCTTTGATCATTGGCATCACTTTTGCTGGAGCTACGTGCTTTCGAATGGCTTCAACATTGCGCTGCAGTTGCGGCAGATTCACTTCAAGATAAGTTGGGCGCATAATTCAATTTAGGTTTTCTAATTTTCAATTGGCGTTCTGCGCCAGTGATATTCTACATCCGGTTCGTTTTCGGGCGCCGGGCTGACCCCAAATTTCTCTGCTACAAACCCGTTCTTCTCATAAAAAGCGCGCGCATTCAAATTGACTTGTAAAGTGTAAAGCCACACATGCTCAGGCGATCTTTGCCTGGCAAGCTCAAGCAAGGCATTACCAATCCCCTGTCTCCAATAATTCGGGTCGATGTATAACTGATCAACAAATTCATTGTTCATTGCCATAAAAGCAACGGGACGGTTATTAACAGCCGCCACCCAAATTCGATTCTCCATCAATACATGGCTTTGAAAATAATCGCGGTCTTCGTAAAAGAAATGCCCCTTTTCCAGTTGAAACTCAGGTAAGGATTTTTCTCTTGAGATCCGCCACAAGATCGTTACAGCATCAAAATCATCCACCTGGTATTCCCTGACAACATAATCAACGGACATGTAGAACTCTTTCATCTCAAAAATAAATTGAGCCAAATGGTTGGCGCCGCCCATTTGGCTCAAAATTTGAACTGTTTATAACGGATTAATAATCGCGTCTGCGTTGTTCGCGATCACCACCACCACCACCGCCAGGTCGGCGGCCGCCACCACGGAAACCGCCGCCACCGCCAGAACGTTCTTCACGTGGGCGGGCGAGGTTCACGGTGAGCGGGCGTCCGTTGAAGTCTGTGCCGTGAAACTTGGTAATCGCGGCATTGGCTTCTTCAGCCGATGACATCTCAACAAAGCCAAAGCCTTTTGAGCGTCCGCTTTCGCGGTCTTTGATCACCTGCGCAGACGTCACCGTACCCACCTGTGAAAATATCTTTTCCAGGTCGGCATCGACAGTGTTATACGGCAGGTTTCCTACATACAGTTTCGCTTCCATGAATTTCAATTCTCCTGAGTGGTGCCGTGCATAAAACAAAAATCACGGCGAAACGGATCAACTGTGCATGACTACGGGGCTCGGCACCCAGGCGCCAGGAAGTGAAACGATTCCCTCTGTTGTCGGACCGCCAAACTTCATGCAACTACGTTGGCGATTCTAGCACAAGAAGGATAATGCGACTAGCAACTGGGAAGCCAAAACTTGAGCCACTTGCCGTTCTCGCGCAGGGAAAACTGGAGCCCCGCTTCAAGCTGATCCAAAGCTGACGATGAGTCACCCCCCAACGCCTCCGCGACCTGTTCTTTCACGATCCTGCCAAATATCCTTGTCCGAAACATGGGGATCCATGAAAGGACTTGTCCATATCTTTCGGCATTCATCGTAATGATGGGCCATACCCTGCGAGCAGGTCCACGCAAGAGCAACCAGCGCAGGTTTTGGATCACCTCTGGCTCAAGCCTAGCAACCGATTCAAGATCATCGATCAACAGCAACATCGTTTGACCTACTTTCTGATCGGCGTGTGCCCAACCCGCCAGCGAATGGATAAATTCTTTTGCGTGATTATGTGTAACAGGAAAGACCCCGATCCGGTTAGGAGATGCATCTACACCCTCCCATTCATCAGGGCGATCTGTGATCACACCAAATTTCACGGTCTCTGGGTGATGTATTTGCTGTATCCCACTCGCCAACATCCGCAAGAAGGCGGTCTTGCCAGCACCCGCATCGCCAACCACTAATAACGGTCCGGGGATCGGGTCATGTAAATTCAACAACACCGGTAAACCATCCAGGGCAACGCCAAGGAACAAGGCTTCGCGCGGCAGCGCACCAGCCTCAAGCAAGACCTGGTTCAGAGTCGGCGAAGCAGGTATCGGCTTGACAAGCGGCGCAACGGCATCTGAAGTAAGTTCATTTGAAGCTTCCAAAGTTAATGAGAATCGAGAGTTTGTGACCATTTGACTCCTTTTAGAACGTATGTTCTATTTTACATCTACTCTCCCACCCGTCAAGGATTTGAAACTTAAAGTTTAAAACAAAACAGCGGACGATGCGAGTCGTCCGCTGTTTTGTGGATTGAATTAGCGCCACGCACCGAGGATCGCACCCATGACAACAAACGTGATCAGGTGGTTGCCTGCTTCAAGCACCCAGGCCTTTAATCGATCCGCGAACAATTTGTTCGTCAAACTCGATGGGGCAACAAAGCCGAGCCAGAGAAAGAACCCAGCCGTTGCACCGGAGCCTAGTGTCGCGCCTCCGGGTGTCATGCTTCCCATGGCTGTCACCATGAGAGACATGAATACAGCCTGAACAAATGAAGAGAGCACAATTAATCCCCACACCATTCCCATATTCGTGCTGCTAGGACCATCGTTCTCCGACTTACCAATGGCTTTCCACCACACAGGGAAGAACGTCTTTGGTCCAAACCAGAGCCCCCCAATAACCATACTAGCCACAACACACGCCACAACAGCCAACCAGTTAATAGAGCTAAAATTCATCTCAGCCTCCTGTTTTATAAAATGGATTGAACCGCTCAATCCTATTGACATTATAGCAGAATATTTGTTCTAACAAAGCCCGAAATTCGAATCCGTGTGAAATTATCGAATCTTTTCGCAATATAACGAGCGCCCTACGATATAATCTTACGAATAATTCGTCCTCAAGGATCCTACATGTCCTATCAATTTACATCCAACATGATCCCGCTTGTCATTGCGGCATTGATCTCTGGAACACTGGCATGGTTCACGTGGCAATATCGCCAGACATCCGGAGGCACATCTTTTTCCTTGATGATGCTGATCCTCTTCCAATGGGGTACAAGTTATATTCTCGAGCTGGCAGCAACTGACCTGGCTTCGAAACAATTCTGGATAAGATTTATGTTTGCAGGTGTGGTTGCCACACCTGTTGCCTGGCTAACATTCGCGCTTGAATATACAGGCCGAAAGGTCCAGCCGACGCGCATTCTACTGCTCTCCATTTTGCCATTGCTTACGATGGGCATTATCCTAACAAATGACGCCCATCATCTGTTTTGGACGAGTGCCAGCCTGGCACGTGAGGGTGGATATTTGTTATTGAACACAGTCAACGGTCCCTGGTTCTGGGTCCACGCCGCCTATACATATATATTGATCATGATTGGGTTGGTCTTGATCGTGCGAGCTTTATTGCGCTGGCCCGCTCAATATCGCGGACAAATGTTCTGGATTCTACTTGCAACGCTGGCGCCATTGATTGCAAATTTCGTAACGATCTTCAAGCTCGTGCCCATCCTCATTGATCTGACGCCATTCGCCTTCGTGATCACTGGCGTGGGAATGGCTTATGCACTTTTCCGTCATCGTCTGCTCGATATCGCACCACTGGCACGTGATATCGTCATTGATGGGATGAAGGATGGCATGATCGTGTTAGATGCCAACCAACGCATTGTGGATATCAACCCAGCGGCACAAAGCATCGTTGGGCTGGCTGGCGAACAGCAGCCTATTGGCAAATCAATGGCGGAGGTGCTCAGTCAGCAGCCTGGCATCATTGAAAAATACCGCGGCTCAGATGAGATCAACGATGAGATAACCTATGGCGAAGGGGAAACACAGCGCTGGTATGAACTGAACCTTACAACACTGCGAGATGAAAACAAAATGGTGCTTGGGCAATTAATTACCATCCGCGATATTACCCAGCGCAAACTGACAGAAAGCCGCTTGCAGGAAAGCGAGGCGCGTTTCCGCCAGATCGTGGAAAACGCCAGCGACTTGATCTATCGCTTTGATGCTCAGGGACGCCTGAATTACGCCAACCCATCTGCATTACACACAATGGGGTTTGAAAATGAGGAGACTGCACTCGGGAAATATTTTCTGGACCTGACTACACCTGAGATGCGTCATAAACTAAAACGCACCTATCTGCATCAGTTCATTAGTAAAACCCCAAATACCTATTATGAATTTCCGGGGCTTGCTGCTGATGGGCGTGAGGTCTGGTTTGGACAGAATGTGCAATTGATTTTTGAAGGTGAACAAGTAATTGGGTATCAAGCTCTGGCACGCGATATTACCGCCATCAAACAAGCTTACGAAGCCCTGCGCATTGCCCGCGATCAAGCGTTGGAAGCCAACCGCGCGAAGACTCAATTGCTATCAAAAGTAAGCCACGAATTGCGCACGCCATTAGGCGGCATTCTCGGTTACGCTGAACTACTTCACGATAATACGTTCGGCGAATTGAATGTCGGTCAAAAGAAAGCTACGCATGAGATCATGGAAAGCGCGAACTATCTCACCAACATGGTCAACGAACTTTTGGATGAAGCACAGATCCGTGCAAACACGACCATATTGCAAGAGACTGCCTTCTCACCAGCCATACTGATCCAACAATCCACGTCTGGGACAGAAGTATTGGCGAAGAAAAAAGGTTTGCAACTGCTCACCTCACTTGACCCAAATCTCCCCCACGAATTGTACGGTGACGAACGCCGACTGCGTCAGATCATTATCAACCTCGTTGGTAACGCGATCAAATTCACCAAAGAAGGCAGCGTGAACGTCAAGTTCCTGCATCCCACCCATGAGCATTGGGCCATCCAGGTTATGGATACTGGCGTGGGCATCCCCAGAGATGCGCAGGCGTATATCTTTGAACCGTTCCGTCAGATGGATAGCGCCATCACGCGCGATAACCGCGGCATCGGGCTGGGGCTTTCGATCACAAAACAACTGGTCGACCTCATGGGCGGACGGATCACGCTTGAAAGCGAACCCGGCAAAGGCAGTGCCTTCACTATTTTACTGCCTATCAAAACAAAAACGGGAGAAACATCATGACCAAGCCGCTCGCCCTCATTATCGAAGATGATCCCCAACTCAACACCATCATGGCCATTACGCTTCAGGCAGATTTTGAAATTGAGACCTGCGCCGATGGCAGCGCGGGGCTGGCTCGTTTAAAGCAAACCGTTCCCACCGTTGTTGTATTGGATCTGAACCTGCCTGGCGCATCTGGCAAAGAGATCCTGCAAAGTATCTGCGCCGATGAACGCCTTTCAAAAACGCGTATCATTCTCACCACTGCCGATGAACGCCAAGCAGAAACTCTGCGAGAGGATGCCGATATCGTTCTGCTTAAACCTGTCAGCCCGACACAACTGCGCGAACTCGCTCTGCGCTTGAAATCAATTTAAATCCTATGAACTTCATCAAACAATTCGAATCCCATCTCCCGAAAGATCTACAGAAAAAATTCAACAGTCTCAACACACCTTTTGCCATTCAGGGATACTTAGACTCTCTGACCTACAACGGCGAGGAACGCGATCGCTCGCCCCTCAATGTGATGCTGGACAATCAATCCCACTGCCTCGACGGTGGATTCTTAGCCGCGCTCCGCCTCTGGCGGATTGGATTTAAACCGCTGCTCATCGACATTGTGCCTGATCCCGGTGTGGACGATGATCACGTGCTGGCACTTTATCAGATCGAGGGACGTTGGGGTGCGCTGGCAAAGACCAACTACATCAACCTCGGATTCCGCGAACCAGTCTACAAGAACTTTCGTGAACTGGTGATGACTTATTTCGAGCATTATGTCAGCATTCACAAGATCAAGTGCCTAACTGGCTACACGCGCCCAATTGACGCTTCACGATACACACACCTCAATTGGGCAGGGGACGAAGCCGGGGCTAACGCTTTGTATCACAAGCATTTCTACGGACGCAAACCGATTCCGCTCATTACCAAGAGCATGGGGAAACGTCTCAGCCCCGTCACCGATAAAGCTTACGAGTCTGAGACATTGCACACGAATTTGAATGAGTCATTTGGGAATCGGAAATATTGATTTTTTACCACGAAGGGCACAAAGAACACGAAGGATTCTTTTTGAAGAATTAAAAACTTTGTGTACTTCGTGTCACTTCGACAGGCTCAGTGCAAGCCTTTGTGTTTAAATGATCTTCACAATCTTCTCAGTTGTTTCGATCATTTCCGCCTTCAACTTCCCCGCGGACAATTCTTGTAATTCCTTTTGAAATCCATCAAATGACTTAACCGGGAATTGAAGTGTCAGCGTAATATCCCCCGCAAAATCTTCGCCCACCACTTCCCCATCATTACGTCTCACCATCAAGCGGACTCGTTCCAACAAATTATACGGAATCGCCAGCATGGATAAATAGACTTCAACTCGCCTTCCGCGCCCCACAGCATTGACCACCAGTTGAGTCGACTCGGTATATGCCTTCACCAACCCACCCGTGCCCAATAACGTCCCGCCAAAATAACGCGTCACCACTACCGCCACATCGCCTAGTCCGCTACCACGCAATACAGCTAACGCAGGTTTGCCGGATGTCCCTGCGGGTTCACCATCATCCGAACAAAATTCTGCCACCGTATTCCCCCCGCCGATGATATAAACAGGGACGTTATGACTCGCATCTGCAAATTCCTTCTTAATGCGTGCAATGAACGCCCGCGCTTCGTCCACGGTGAAGACAGGCGCGAGCGTAGCAACGAAGCGCGAATTGACTACATCATGTTCACGACGGATTTCTGTAAGAGGGATTGGATACAGTTTGGAAATAAGTTGGATTTTACTTGATTCAAGTCAGCCATAACCTTTTCTCCCCAATCCGACGCACCGACAACTATCGGGCTAGTCCTACAAAATCGGCTTCGTACCGCTACGCGTAGCGTGGACGTTCGCGTCCATGCGGTGACAACGGTATAATCTCCCTGAGCCATGCAACCCAACTTCTCATCACCACAGAAAAGGAATCAACACCATACCCTCTCCTTCAGGAGAGGGACAACCCGACACGCCGATAAATCGTCTCAATCAGGGTGAGGTTCCGCGCATCGAAAAGATCATTTTCATCAACACCCAGTTTTGAAGTCAACATTGCGGGAAGCGGTATAATCAGTAGATCACGAAAGGGCGAAACGTGGGTGACGAAAAAAAGTATCAGCCAAGTCGAACAATTTTTCAACTGCATGAGCAAGCAAGCGAACTAACCGACGCAGCGTCAACCAGTATTTGGAAACAGGTACAGCAGGATTTT
>JAYUGV010000361.1:0-3034 GCA_043767565.1 Anaerolineales bacterium | reverse complement strand
CATCTCCCAACAGGAGTCTTATGTCGGCTAACAAAATTCGCGTCGTGGGCGCACGTGTCCACAATTTGAAAAATATCACAGTGGAAATTCCCCGTGATAAGTTCGTGGTGATCACCGGCTTATCGGGTTCAGGCAAATCGTCTTTGGCGTTCGATACGATCTTCGCCGAAGGTCAGCGCCGATACGTAGAGTCGCTTTCGGCGTATGCCCGGCAGTTCATCGGTCAGATGGACAAGCCCGATGTGGATTACATCGATGGGCTTTCTCCTGCCGTTTCGATCGATCAGAAATCCACCAGCCACAATCCTCGTTCAACCGTTGGAACCGTCACCGAGATCTATGATTACATGCGTTTGTTGTTTGCCCGCGCCGGTATCCCGCATTGCCCCGTGTGCGGACGCGAAGTGGTCAAGCAATCGGCTGAAGAGATCGTAGATAAGATCGCGAAACTCCCCGAGGGCTCGCGCATTTTGATCCTCGCTCCGCTAGTCCGCGCCCGCAAGGGGACGTATCAAGCAGTCTTTGAGGAAATTCGCAAGGCAGGTTTCACCCGCGCCCGCGTGGACGGGAACGTCTCTTCATTAGATGATGAGATCGAATTGGATCGCTACAAGCAGCACACCATCGAAGCGGTTGTTGACCGTCTGGTCATTTCGCATGAGGGCGATAAGGAAGAAAAGAAAGCCGCACTCACCCGCCTAACCGACTCCGTTGAGACCGCGCTCAAATTTGGCGAGGGCTATGTCACGATCAACCTCCCTCACCCCAACCCCTCTCCCAACGGGAGAGGGGCTCAGGGCGAAGACATCCAATTTTCCGAACACCTCGCCTGCCCTGAGCATGGCGTCAGTATCAATGAAGTGGAGCCGCGCACATTCTCTTTCAACACACCACAGGGCGCCTGCCAGGACTGTCAGGGGCTGGGCTCTAAACTGGAAATTGACCCGAACCGCATCATCCCGGACTGGGACCTGTCTCTAAACGATGGAGCAATCGCCAGCATGGAGTGGAGTGGACCGAAAGTGGAAGGCGGCTATTACTGGCAAAGCTTGATCAACGCCTCGAAGGCGTTCAAGATCGACTTGGATATACCTGCCAAGGATCTGCCAAAAGATCAAATGAAGATCGTTCTGTATGGCACGGGCGATAAACAGATCCAAATGACGTATCAAAACGCCAATGGCAATGAATTCAAATTTACACGCGCCTTTGAAGGTGTGATCACAAATCTGGAACGCCGCTACAAAGAGACCAACTCTGAATGGATCCGCGAGAAGATCGGCGAGTTCATGTCTGACCGTCCCTGTCCGAGCTGCGGAGGCAAGAGGCTGAATCCTGCCGCTCTCGCCGTGACCGTGGACAATATCAACATCGTCGAAGCAAATTCCTGGCCCGTGTTGCAAACTCTCGAATGGGTCAAGAAAATTTCGGGGAAAAATTCGCCGTTGACCTCAAAGCAGAAGACGATCGCAGAGCGGGTCATTAGGGAAATCCACGAAAGACTTAACTTCCTCGTCAATGTGGGTCTTGATTATTTAACTTTGAATCGTTCGGCAGTTACGCTTTCAGGTGGTGAGGCGCAGCGTATTCGTTTAGCTACACAAGTTGGCTCGCGTTTGGTCGGCGTGCTGTATGTGTTGGACGAACCGTCTATTGGGTTGCATCCACGCGATAATATGCGCCTGTTAGAAACGCTCAAAGGACTGCGCGATCTTGGCAATACAGTGCTGGTCGTCGAACATGACGATGAAACAATCCGCGAAGCAGACTGGGTCATTGACCTGGGTCCAGCCGCGGGTGAACATGGCGGACAGGTCATTGCAGAAGGCACGCCCAAGCAGATTTTGGCGCATCCAAAATCGTTGACGGGCGCATATCTCTCGGGACGGAAAAAAATTGAAGTCCCGAAAAAGAGGCGCGCGGGAAACGGCAAATCGCTAAGAATCATCAACGCTACGGCGAACAACTTGAAAGGCGTGAATGTCTCGATCCCGCTTGGGGAATTGGTTTGTATCACCGGTGTTTCAGGGTCGGGCAAGTCCACTTTGATGAGCGATATTTTGTACAATGCGCTTGCGGCAAAATTGATGTTTGCGCGCACATCTCCGGGCGAGCATGAAAAGATCGAGGGGATTGAACATCTCGATAAGATCATCAATATTGACCAGTCGCCGATCGGACGTACGCCGCGCTCGAACCCTGGAACCTACACAGGGTTATTCGACGAGATCCGTAAACTGTATGCGGAACTCCCCGAGAGCAAAGTGCGCGGCTATAAGCCCGGTCGCTTCTCATTCAACGTTCACGGCGGGCGCTGTGAAGCCTGTCAGGGACAGGGCGAGTTACGCATTGAAATGCAGTTTTTGCCGGATGTATATGTGCCTTGCGATATTTGTCATGGCAGACGGTTTAACCGCGAGACCTTGCAGGTGATGTTCCACGAACAATACAGCATCGCCGATGTATTGGATATGACGGTCGATCACGCGGTCGTTGAATTCAAAAATTATCCGCAGATGTTCAACAAGCTGAGTTTGCTACAAGAGGTCGGATTGGGGTATGTCCGCGTGGGACAGCCAGCTACAACGCTATCGGGCGGCGAAGCGCAGCGCGTGAAACTTTCCAAAGAACTCTCGCGTCGCGCCACAGGTCGCACCTTATATGTTCTAGATGAACCATCTGTAGGCTTACACGCGGCAGATGTGCATAAGTTGATCGAGGTCTTACAGCGGTTGGTGGATGCCGGCAACTCTGTTCTGATCATCGAGC
The DNA here is from genome assembly GCA_043767565.1 of Anaerolineales bacterium. GTDB lineage: Bacteria > Chloroflexota > Anaerolineae > Anaerolineales > Villigracilaceae > Defluviilinea. The sequence continues at coordinate 265 of JAYUGV010000361.1, read as the reverse complement.
ATAATCTCGATATCATCAAGGTCGCCGATTGGATCGTTGACCTGGGACCTGAGGGCGGCGACCGTGGCGGCGAGATCCTCGCAGAGGGCACGCCGGAACAGGTCATGAAGGTCAAAGGCTCGTACACTGGGAAATATTTGAAAGAGCATGTGAATAGGTAAACTGGTAACTAACCCAAGTTGCCACCGTGCAGAATTTGCGCGAGTTTTAACGCAAGGACGCAAAGTCGCAAAGGGAAAAGCAGTTAAATCTTGGCGTCTTGGCG
>JAYUGV010000360.1:0-3039 GCA_043767565.1 Anaerolineales bacterium | reverse complement strand
TTTTTATTCAACTGCTTCAAGCCGCGGTTAGTGTGGGGACAGGCCTGATCGGTCTGGCACTGGTCTTTGGACAGGTGAATAACCTGGCTGGCTGGTCGCGCTCTGAATTGCTGGCGGTAATGGGCGTGCATATTCTAATGGGTGGCATCATCCGTTCTGCGATCCAACCGAACATGGAACGCCTGATGAACGATGTGCTCAACGGCACGCTCGATTTTGCCCTCACCAAACCCGCCGATGCGCAGACCCTCGTCAGTGTTCGCGAATTCCGCTTTTGGCAATTGACCGATGTGGTTGTCGGATTTGTAATTCTCGGTGTTGCTGTGACACAGCTTCACGAGGTCATGGGCGTGATGCAGGTGATCACTTTTCTCGCCGCGCTGCTGATGGGTGCAGTTATGTTGTACTGCGTCTGGTTAATGGTAACGTCCATTGCGTTCTGGGTAGTCCGCGTCGGCGATATCATCGAACTGTTTCAAGGTCTCTTTGCGGCGGGACGCTGGCCCGTGAGCATCTACCCTGATTGGCTGCGCACCGGCATGACCTTCCTCGTGCCTGTCGCTTTTGCGGTAACGGTCCCTGCCGAAGCGTTGACGAATCGTCTCACACCCCAAACGTTGTTATTCGCTTTCGGGTTGACAGTGTTCTTTATGCTGCTGTCGCGCGGGGTCTGGTTGTTGGGCTTGCGGAATTATTCAGGCGCTTCAGCGTAATGCGTGGGGCAAGATGCCATCTTGCCCTTGCCCTACTTGTTTATCGCATCTTGGATCTGTTTGGCATGCACATCAAAGTGCAGCGTCACATAACGGAATAAGCGTTCGATAGTGACCACGCCCGCTAATTCGGATACAAAGGACTCGGGAAAAATGACCGACTTCCTGAAATCAGCCTCTCGCACCCGCCTCAAACTGGACATCAAGCCTGCGTGCCCTGCCTCATAAGCCTTGGTCAAACTCTGACGATCGATCCGTTTGGATTGTCTGGCAAAGAGGGCATTACCCCGGTTGATGATTTTTGAAGTTGTGTCGTTCAGGAAAATTTTGAATGACCAGGACGCGTGACGGATCATCCATATCTCGAAACGGATGGCTGGTGGTCCGATGGTGATGTGATACAACACGTCGCCAATTGTCCATGCAGGGTTGTGGCTCGGATGAAGGTATAAGGTTTCGGGGACAGAATCCAATAAGTGATGAAAGTTTTGACGCGTGCTTTCCATCTCCTGCGCTAGTTCTTCTTTGAGTCTCATGTATTTCTCCGTAGGACGAGATATTATCTCGTCCTACACTTCCACCTGAATCGCACTGCCAGATTCGTAGCGTTTGAGTCCGATGTTGAAAAGCGTTGTTGATAAAAAAAGGAAAACCGTTGCGCCAACTAATAGTTTTGCCAACGACTGCCATGTGAACTCGGTTATGAATTCGGCAGGCACTGCGCCGACAAGCGCGGCGGGGATGATGGTGAATAAGATCAATTTGGCGTAGGTGTCGAAGATGGTGATGGGGTAAATGCCGAAAGTGAGCATAGCGTTGACGATGAGACTTGTAAAGTTGGACATCGTGCCGAACCAAAAGGCAAGGCTTTGAATGAGGATGAAAAAGGAGACAAAGACGATGGTTGCCAATAGCATCGCCAAAATGAAGCGGAGTAAGCCGTCCCATGTGAATGTGCCGGAGATGGCGTAACTGAGGAAGCCGTAGGTGAAATCGCCCATGCCGCTGGCGACCATGCGGCTGGAAACGGCGTGCAGTAAAACTGGGCGCGGCAGGGAGAGATAATAATCGAGGCGACCTTTGTTGATGATGTCGCTGAGGTAGAGCGCGTTGCCGAACAGCAGACTCATGAGTCCAAAGGAGGATGCGAGGATGCCATAGGTGACATACATATCGCCGATGCCCCAGCCGCGCACATCCTTGAAGCGGTCGAAGAAGATGATCCAGATCACGAAGTACATGTAGTCGTTGAGGATCATCCCGACGACTTGCATGATGAACGCGGCGCGATACTCCATGACGGAGAGCAGGTTGGCTTGCCAGACAGCAAGGAGGAATTTAAGTTCTTTCATAATTGTCTTTATCCCCTCTCCCTTTGGGAGGGGGCTAGGGTGAGGGCATTAGCCTCCATTCACAGTAAGATGCGTCACACTGCGGCGATAGGCGATGACGAGAATTGTGCCGAGTACGAGGGTCCATGCCAGTTGTGAGAAAAGGACATTCGCAAATAATTCAAGCGAGGGTGCAATGAATAACTGCGAAGGTCCATAGATCATGGCGGCAAAGGGCAGAGCTTTGGCAATGGACTGTAACCACGCGGGATAAAAACTGAGTGGGATGATAAACCCTCCCAATATGAAAACGAGTTTTTGATAGATCAACATTAATGAGTTGATATCCTCGATCAGAAACGCCGCTAAACCGATCAGACACGAGATGCAGAAATTCAATATCCATGTGCCCAGAACGGCAATAATGGCAAATAACCAACCGAGCGGCGCGGGCGGAGGACCGACCAGCCACCAGACCACAACACTGCCGAACAATGCGTTCGTGAGCGCGCGAAAAACCGTCTCGCCGAGCGAAGTACTGAATTGATATAGGATAAAGCTATAAGGTTTGTTGAGGATGTACGCGATGGAGCCGTCTTTCACGTTTTCGGAGATCGTGCGCGCCAATTGCGGACGGCTGAGCTCGATGGTCTCTGCCATCATGAGATACCACATGGTGCTATACAGTGTCATGCCGTTGATCGTGTCGGTGCCTGCCGCATGGAAGGTGACTTGCCATAGTTGGAAGAAGATCCATATGAAGGGGATGATCAGCAAACTGCGACCAACCAACTCACCCGGATAGGCGAGCGAGTTGACGAGCGTGATCTGAAAGATAGACCAGTATTTAGTGATATGTTTCATAAATTAATTGTGTATCGCGCTGAGCGGAGGGACGGTGATGTTCCGTCCCGTAGACGAAGCGTGGTATTGATGCAAGTACTGCGTCTCGTCTGCGTGACACCATCCTTCGTCTTCGTTTCACTTCGCTCAGG
>JAYUGV010000359.1:0-7553 GCA_043767565.1 Anaerolineales bacterium | reverse complement strand
CGGTGGAAGTGCACAGTTGTAGTCAGAAGGCGTTGGAATTGTTTGGCATGGGCAGTGATAGCCTGCGCAAGATTCCCGTCAAGAGCGATTACACCATGGATATGGATGCATTACGACAAGCCATTGATGCGGATCGTAAGGCCGGGCGTCGTCCGATTTGCGTGATTGGGAGCGCGGGCACGATCAACACGGGGGCTGTGGACGACTTGAATGCCATCGCTAATTTGTGCGAGCAAGAAGACCTTTGGTTCCATGTGGATGGCGCGATCGGTGCGGTGGCGGTGCTGGCAGAAAATGTCAAACCGCTATTGAAAGGAATCGAACGCGCCGACTCGGTTGCGCTCGATCTGCATAAATGGATGCACATGCCCTTTGAAGCGGGCTGCGCCATCGTCCGCTCTGAGAAGGCGCATCGCAGTACGTTTTCATTGACGCCCGAATATCTGGCGCATGAGACGCGCGGCGTCGCTGCCGGAAATCTCTGGTTCAGCGATTATGGAGTACAGCTCTCACGCCAGTTCCGCGCGTTGAAAGTGTGGATGTCGATCAAGGAACATGGACTCGACCGCTTCGGCAGGATGATCGCGCGCAACGTGGAACAGGCACATTATTTCGGTGGACTCATCGCGAACAACCCGGACCTTGAACTGCTTGCCCCCATCGGCATGGATATTGTCTGCTTCCGCTTCAACCCCGGCGGCATGGATACGAACGCACTCAACGCCCTCAACAAAGAAATATTGATGCAATTGCACGAGCAAGGCATTGCTGTACCATCGTATACAACGTTGGGTGAGATTTATTGCCTGCGGATTGCCATATCAAATCATCGCAGTACGTTTGAAGATTTTGATCTGCTGGCAAAGGAAGTGGTGCGGCTTGGAAAAGAAGTAACAATGAAATCTTCATAACCATAGGAGATTCCTCATGACCCTCGACCTCACATATAAAGAACAGAACCGCACCTCCCGCGAACGAATTCGCACTTTGGCAGAACTCAGCGACGAAGAGATGCAAACCAAAGTCGGCGAGCATTGGACGGTGGGCATCGTCTTCGCGCATATCGCCTGGTGGGACCGGCGCGTGATGTATGTGCTAGATATGACGGAGAAGAATGACACGTTGTTCGTCCCGGAGATCGACATCTTCGTGAATGATCTATCCCTGCCGTTGTGGGCGGCGATTCCGCCGCGTGAAGCTGCACGCATCGCCATAGAGGAATGTGCCGCAACGGATCAACGCCTTGAAGAATATTCGCCCGCATTATTGGAAGAGATCTACAACTACAACAAACGCTGGGTCGTCCGCGCTTTGCACCGCAATGAACATTTGGATGAGGCTGAGGCGGCGTTGAAGAAATCCGGTGGTTGATTAACCTCGCTGGTCGAGTAGCTATGAGCGATAGCGGGCAGCGTATCGAGACCACCTATAAGCAAGAGTATTTTGGTTACTTGGTGGTTTCGATACGCCCTCAGCTAACACCTCGGGCTACTCAACCACCGGAGTATGGTTAATATGCACTCTTCCGTCAAATCCCTGATCGACCACTACCACCTCCAACCCCTCCCCATCGAAGGGACGTTGTTTGTCAGCATGTATCGTTCATCGCAAGAGTATGAAAACGGCAAACCGGTCGGCACGGCGATGATTGGCATGTATTGCGATGAGCCGCGCAGTGTGTCGCTGTTCCACAAATTGAAATACGATGAGGTCTGGCATTTCTACGGCGGCGACCCGTTGCGCTTGGTGCTGTTATATCCCGATGGGACAAGCCGCGAGGTGATCATGGGTAGTGATCCGCTTCAGGAACAACTCGTGCAATTCGTCATCCCAGCGGGCGTCTGGCAGGCAGGGCATATGCTCGCAGGCGGGCGTTATTCTCTTTTCGGTTGCACCGTCGCACCCGGCTTTACCGGTGACATCTTCGAAGGCGGCACACGCGAAACACTTTTGCAGATGTATCCGGAACGTGGGGAGGATATTAGCCAGCTAAGCGTCAGTGGTAAGACAAATATGCCGGATGAATTTGCTACGTAGATCTGCCTTTTGCATTGACAATTTGAACAAGTAAAATAACCATTTCAAACAACCTGCTGTTATAAGGAGAAAAGCACTGAACAAAAATTTGACGAACGCCTCTCTGTTCAAGCAACCGAGTGCCTGGCTTCCGCTTGCCATGTCGCTGGCGGCGCTTACTTTGATTCTCGGTCACGCGGCAATCTTCGGCATTATCCATGAAGCGGATGAAGGCGCTGCCGCCCATGTATGGCAGATCCTTATGGCAGGGCAGATCCCAATCGTGATCTACTTCATGTCCAAATGGCTGCTGCAGCGGGCGAAAGAGTCCATGCTGGTGGTGGCGCTCCTCGCTGGCACCTGGCTTGCCAACTTTGCCGCAGTCTATTGGTTGACGTAACGAGTGGAGTAAGGTTTCGGCTTGTGGGTAAAGCCAGTCGATGTCAACACAAACTATTGGGCGTTTTCACGCAAACGCCAAAAAGGAGTCTCTTGATGACCGAGAATATTCTTGCAAAATTATTTGAGCACAACAACTGGGCGAACCTTCAGATCATCCAGGCTTGCTCTGCCCTTAGTGACGAACAACTTGACGCGCAGCCCCAGACAGTCACGAAAGGGAGCATTCGCCGCACTTTGGTACATCTTGTCTCTTCTCAACAGAGTTACCTGAGAACCCTGACCCTGCCACTTGAAGCAAGGCTTGATGCTCCCTCTGTGGCATTCGACGAGTTGCAGAAGTCTGTGCGTATGAGCGGAGAAGCCTTGCTGGCGCTGGCGCGAGACGAGAGCAAACTTCCGAATACCCAACTCCAAACGCGGGATGGGTACCTCGTAGAGCCCTGGGTGCTGATGGTTCAGATCATCAACCACGCCACTGAACACCGCGAGCAGATTTGCAGCATGCTCAGTTCTCAGGGAGTGACTCCGCCAGACCTTGATGGTTGGAGCTATGGCGAAGCTGCAAATGCGCTCATCTCGATATCGAAGTGAGCGACCGCCTTCGGTGCCGACTCACAAGTTAGCTTGTTTCAAAAGACTGGATCTTTCTCCAGTCTTTTTTATTTTGAAGTATGATTGCCAGCATGACAGACCAACCCATGCCCTCGACCGATCCCAACTTCGTGGATTCGCTCCTGCATCCACAAGCCATCCTCATCCGTCAACTGCTCACGCGGACGGGACGCATCGAACTCAGCCGCATCTTGATCGATGACGAAGAGAACATTCTCCAAGCTTTAGACGCTGGTGTTGAGATCAAATCTGTTTACTTTGCAGGCGATGAGATCGTCTCGGACGAATTGAAGAAAAAACTTTCGTCCAAGGTCAATATCTTTGAAGTCGCCAAGCGCACCACCAAAAAGATCTTTGAGAACGACAAGATCACGCGTATCTTTGCGATCGCCAAGACGCCCAAGCCGCTCGGGTTGGACGCCATCACAAAAATCCAACGTGACGTGGTCGTGCTGGAAGACGTCAGCATCTCCGGTAATATCGGCGCGATCACGCGCACATCCCTCGCGCTCGGCGTCGGCGGCATGGTCCTGCTCAACACTGACCACGTGGATATTTTCGACCGCCGCCTCATCCGCGCCAGCCGTGGCTATGTCTTTGCCCTGCCAGTGATCGCTACGACCACCGAGGTCTTTATCCAATTCGCGAAACAGAACGCTCTGCAAGTTTTGGTCACCAACGCGCACGCCGAAAAACTCGTGCAGGATATTTCAGCCATCCCCCAACAATTGATGATCGTCTTCGGCAGTGAAAAGGACGGCTGTTCACAAGCTATTACCGCTGCCGCCACACTGCAAGTCCGCATTCCGATTGACCCGCGTGTCGAGTCGCTCAACGTCTCTGCCGCGGCGGGGATTACATTATATAGCCGATCTGGATTCAATCAGGGAAAGAAATAACATGTACTGTTCATCCAGCAGTTGAACTGCCGGATGAACAAGTTGACTTTAACATGCATATCCGCCTCACCCATATCAGCACCGCAACCCTGCTCCTCGAAATCGGATCTCTCCGCCTCTTAACCGACCCGGTCTTTGATCCGGCAGGCGGACGCTATTTCTTTGGCTACGGCACCAACTCCGTCAAGTTGACCGAGCCTGCGATAAAGCCAGATGTACTTGGCAGGATCGATGCCGTCCTTTTGAGCCATGACCATCACGAAGATAATTTAGATCGAGCAGGTCGTACCCTGTTGCCACTCGCAAAAAATGTAATTACCACTTCTACAGGTGCGAAACGTTTGAAGGGCAATGCCATCGGGTTGCGAACATGGCAAAGCACAACCCTTGAAGCCGATGACATCAAAATAAAGATCACTGCCGCACCCGCGCAGCATGGCACGTTGGGAAGTTACATCCTTGTCGGCGAGACAACGGGGTTTATCCTCGAATGGGCAGGCCAACAACACGGCGCGCTATATATCTCAGGTGACACGGTTTGGTTCAATGGCTTACGTGAGATCGGTCAACGCTTCAAGATCGGGACCGCCATCCTGCATATTGGCGGAGCTAGATTCCCCATTATGGGACCGGTTCGATTTACACTCAACGCGCAGGAAGCTGTACGCATTGCGCAGACACTCGAACCACGCACGGTTATCCCGATCCATTACGAGGGTTGGAAACACTTCAAGGAAACCGGAGCAGCCGCGGGTAAGGTCTTTGAGGCGTCCGATATTAAGGAGAAAATCCACTGGCTGACGTTGGGCAGATCCACAAATGTAGAGATCTAATATCCAAACTGTTGTATGAATCAAACACAATTAACCCCGAATTTAATTTGGACGCAGATGAACGCTGATTTACGCTGATAAAAATAAAAATCTGCGTTCTTCTGCGTTTACACCGCACTTGCGTTCGGTGCAAGTGTCAGCGTCCACTTTGGCTCTTAAAAACAAACTCACCCCAAAAGATCAATTTCGGGGTGAGTTTGTTTATTAATTATTCAAGTGCTGACTACGATATGACTTTTGATCTCACCTTCATCGGTTCTATTTGATAGCGCTTCAAGCCGCTCCAGCCTATCATCATCTTTTGCTCTTGATCATACAAACGCAGGGACAATGACTTCAAGCTGCCAACAAACGTCAACGGCTTGACGTGAAAGAGCGGATTCTCGTAATAGCATTGCGGCAAGTTGTAATTGGGGATTTTGGAGCTCAGGTGATGGATGTGATGGAAACCGATGTTACCGCTGAACCACTGCAAAATGGGCGGCAGTTTATAAAAGGAACTGCCCTGCAAACCGGCTTTCACGAATTCCCAGCCTTCATGGTTGTCCCAATAGGACGGATCAAAATTGTGTTGGACATAGAACAGCCAAATACCCAGGGTCGTACTGAGGGCAAGGACCGGGAGCTGCACCATCACAAAAGTCTTCCAGCCGATCAGCCAGCACATCAAGGCGATGATCCCGGCGAGGGCAAAGTTCGTCCACCACACACTGGCTTTCTCGCGCCGTCCCTGTGATGGCAATGGGATGCGCTGGGTGATCACAAAAACCAGCAGCGGACCCACGCCGAACAATGCGAAAGGATTACGCATAATGCGATAGCCCGTCTTCTTCCACCATGGCGCCGCAAGATATTCCTGCACGGTCATGGTGTAAACGTCACCGGTGCCGCGGCGATCGAGGTCACTGGCAGTGGCGTGATGGATGGCATGGTCATGCTTCCAGCGCTGGTACGGTGTGAAGTTCAGGAGCGCGGTAATCGTCCCCACGAAGTCATTTAACTTCTGCGACTTGAAGAACGAGCCATGCCCGCAATCATGAAAGATAATGAAAGCCCGCATCAGGAAGCCCGCCGCGAATACCGACAAGCCCAGCGTGATCCAATACGAAACTTCTACACTGCGGATCATCAGATACCACAGCACAACATACGGGATCAACGTATTCGCCAACTGCCATAAACTGCGGCGCATATCAGGTTTGGCGTATTTCGCCACGATCTTCTGCCAGCGGACCTGCTCCGCTTCGGTTGGTGCATTTGAATTATTGTTCATTTTTATCCTATCTGTATATTTCATTTTAACCCCTAATTCAGATATGGTTACTTAGAATAAACTTACTCTTCATAATGTCGGATGCAGATTTACGCAGAAAACGCTGATATTTTTTCTTGAATCATCACCTTACGCAGTTTATGCTCTCGCAGGGTCTGTGACCCTGCGAAGTAACTTGCAAAACACGGCGGTCACAGACCGCCTTCGAGCGAGAGTGCGTAAGGTGAGTGAATCATCAAAATCGGCTTTCCACCACACTTGCATTCGGTGTAAGTGTCAACATTCTTTTAGGTCTTAAAAATATGATTCGCCCCGAAATTGATTTCGGGGCGAATCATATTTCGGATCTATTGTGCCTGCATCTTACGGCGATATTGTTTCAAAGCTTCCCAACCCACCATTACTTTTTTCTGCTCATCCCATAACCGCAGGAACAAACCATTCAGGCTGTCGCGGAACGTCAATGGCGCGATCTGGAAGATGGGATTCTCGTTATGGCATTCTTCCAGTTTATAGTTCGGGATCTTCGGGCTTAAGTGATGGATGTGATGAAAACCAATATTGCCCGTGAACCACTGCAACACCTTGGGCAGCTTATAGAACGAACTCCCATCCATGCCAGCCTTGAAGAATTCCCAATTCGCATGGCGCTGCCAATACGTGGGGTCGAAATTATGCTGCACATAGAACAGCCACACCCCCGCCGAACAGGCGATCAACAGGATCGGGATCTCCACCAGCAGAAATGCCTGCCAGCCGATCAAGATCATCAGCCATCCCACCACACCGACCAGCGCCAGGTTCGTCCAGATCACGCTGCTGCGTTCACGCTTGCCCGCACCCGGCATCCAGAAACGATGCGTTACAACAAACACGATGAACGACCCAATCGTGAATAGGATCATCGGGTTGCGCATGATGCGATACCCGAATTTCTTGTACCACGGCGCGGCGAGATATTCTTCCACCGTCATCGTGTACACATCGCCCTTGCCGCGGCGGTCCAGGTCACCGGCGGTGGCGTGATGCACGGCATGATCGTGCCGCCAATCATAGAACGGCGTAAGTACCAGCACACCCATTACCAACCCCATCAAGTCATTCGTCCGCATGGTCCTGAAGAAGGAACCATGACAGCAATCATGGAAGATGATGAACAACCTCACCATGAAGCCCGCCGCCGGTACGGAAAGAATCAGCGTCAGCCAATAGCCAATTGCCAAACTGCGATACATCAAATACCACATCACAATGAATGGGATCAGGGAATTTGCCACCTGCCATACACTGCGCCACGTCTCCGGGTAGGCATATTTTGCCACCACGGTCTGCCATTTAAATTTTTCTGTTGTCATTGTGCCTCCAAATGGAAAAATCAATATATTTTACTTTATAGAATAGCGATTCGATGGGATTTTGGCAGCAATTCTCAATATGGCAAAGAGGGGAGATGCGAGGGACAGGAAGAAGAAACCTGAGTTGGTTGAAATGCAAACGAAGTACGCAGGGAACTAATGG
>JAYUGV010000358.1:0-7565 GCA_043767565.1 Anaerolineales bacterium | reverse complement strand
AACGGAGTCAGGTTCACAGGAGAATGAGTCGAAGATCAAAAGTCAATCGCAAATCTAAAATAGGCTGTTGTAATCCACTTTAGGGAAGATCGTCAATTTGCCGCCGATGGTCGCATCCAGCACTTCACGTCCGGCTTTACGATAGGCTTCGCGCGCAAAGGCGTATCCGATCTCGGAGGTATCCAGGTCAGGTAACTGCCATTTGACACCTTTGCCGAAATAATTCGGCATAAAATGATTGGGGTCGTCGCCCTGCGATACAACGGTTTTGTTCGCCTCACCCTTGGATGTGAAATCATGATCGACACCGATCATAATGGCTTTTTTAATACCCATATGATATGCAAGCTGAAGAGCGAGGTTGGTAACAGTGGCACCCTCCCAGACACGTCCGCGCACATCGCGGGTAAACCCCGGACCGGTATAGGTGGTGTAGATAAATGTGGGTAACTGGGTAATTGGTAATTGAGGTGAGAAATGACGATGCGACCGCCACGCAATGAATTTTGGAATCGTGAGCGTGTTGATATCTTCGACAAATTGTTCAACGACCAAGTCATTGGAGACACAAAGATATGTGGTAGTGAATCCTAATTCAGGAAATGCCAGATAAAAACGATTCATGCAAAAGGTGATCTCATTTCGCAGCTTGCTGAGATCAGTCTGCTTCAGGCTGGGACCGTTGCCAATAATGAAAGCACGTTTGCCTTTGTGTATATCTTTCAACGCCGCAAGGCGCTTGATACTCTCACGCCGCCAGGGATGCAAATAGGCAGACGGCAATTGCGGGATGCGCCGCATGGCATCGTACGTGTCACGAGTGAATGTCCAAGCCGATTGAGGAATAATTTGTTTAAGAGTTTGCTTCATAATGAAGATGGCTGAAAGATAGAAGATGGCAATCATCCTTCATCTTTCAGCCATCATCCTTTCTTCTATTCCGTACTTAACCTGGCAGTCGCGCCGCCATCCACCACCAACGCCTGACCAGTCATAAATGATGATTGCTCATTGTCAGCAAGGAAGTAAATCGCATGTGCGATCTCCTCGGGCGTGCCAACCTTGCCGCTGACGGTTTTACGCGCGAGATTATCAAGCCGTTCCTGCACATCACTGCCGTCGACATGTCCGCGCCCAAGTCCCGCACGGAGCATGGGTGTATCCACTGCGCCGGGGAGAATGGCATTCACACGAATGTTATCGGGCGCAAACTCGATTGCCATCGCGCGCGTCAGCGCCAGTAACCCGCCCTTCGATGCGGCATATGCGGCAATATTTGTAGAGGTCTGTATTGCATGTACAGAAGAAACATTCACCACCGCGCCAGCCCCTGCTGCTTTCATGAGTGGATGTGCCAGCTTCATAAATAGAAACGCCGAACGCAAATTAGATGCCATGACTGCATCCCATTCTTCGACGGTCGTCTCGACCAGTGGTTTGGCAACTTGTACCGCCGCATTATTAACCAACACATCCAATGTAGGCTGAAAATCTTTTGCCTGTTGAAATATTCCTTCTGCAGAATCAGCATGAGAAATATCGGCTTTGATGAAGCGTCCATTCTGTGGAAAATCATCTCCAAAGTCTGCGCGGTCCACACCGATCACACGCCAGCCTTTTTCAGTGAAATGGTGCACGCAGGCGCGCCCAATCCCACCGCCCGCGCCGGTAATCAAAACAGTTTTATTCTTCATTTTTCAAATCACTCGAATCTATGCCTAATCCATCCAATAGATTTTTTATCGTGTTCCAATGCACGCGCTCCCATGCGGCTGGGCTGGAATTGGTATTATGCGGCGCGAGCATGACGTTGTCCATCTTCATTAACGGACTATCCAATGGAAGTGGTTCCACTTCGAAGACATCCAAAGCGGCTCCTCCGAGACGTTGAGCCTGCAACGCCGCGATCAAACTTTTCTCATCGACAATGGATCCACGGGCAGTGTTGATGAGCACAGCATCGGGCTTCATCAAAGCAAAGGTATCGGAGTTCATCAAATGCTGGGAGGTGGGGTTGAGGTCGCAGTTGATGGAGACAAAATCGGAATTAGAAAGCAGGAAGTGGAGGCTGGTCATTTCGATACCTGTTTCAGATACAAAGACATGATCGATATCGACAATATCTATACCATAGACCTTCATTCCGAAAGCGTGTGCGCGACGTGTGACAGCCTTGCCAATATTCCCGATTCCGATCACACCCAACGTAGATTCGCTCAAACTCTTGCCAGGGATCTTTTCCCACTTCCCGCTTTTCATCTCTTTATCCATCCAGGGTTGGCGGCGGGCAAAGGCGAGCATATATGCCAGAACAGAATCAGAGACCGGCGTGGTGAACGCGTTCAAGGTGCGTCCAATTTTGATCGAATACCGGGAGCAAGCTTCGGCGTCGATCGAATCGATCCCGGTCCCCCACTTGGAGATGACCTTGAGACGGGGCGCGCAGGCTTCGATCACGCGCAACGTGTAACGGTCATCGCCACAAATCGCACCATCGAATTGACCGGCGTACTTCAACAATTCAGCTTCTTCCATGCGTTCCAGCACATCCGGGACGATCAATTCGATATTATATTTGTCGAAGACCGGCTTGAAGCGGTCCAAAAAGGGGATCATGTAGGGGGCGGTAAAGAGGATTCTATATTTCATATCATTTAATTCTCAGCTGAGATTATATCAAGGCAGCATTAGAAAGCTATGGGTTTGTGCGAAACCCATCTTTATATGTTGAGCCGCGCAGTTCCACATTCGCTCGCGGACTGAGAATGCAAGGGAAAGCTTCATATTGACACAGAGCGCCTTCCTTCAAGGATACTTGTTTTCTGCAATAAATTACCGCCCCCTGAATATCACACAATTCAACCTTTGAAGAGCGATAGTCAGCCGGGAGAAATAATCGCTCGGTAAACATGGCGGGTTCAACAGAGTGCCACAATATATACGCTTGAAAAACTAGCAATGACAGTAAAGCCAAACCGGGAAAAACGTTCAGTGTGCCATTGATCTTTAAGATCAATGGCACAAGCAGGGGCGCTACTGAAAGCACGCAAGCGCCAATCAAAAAACCATATCCAAAGCGAATATCAGGTGCAGCAAGAAACCAGAACACTGAACCGGCAAAAGAAATCAGATAAGCAAAAAGATATCTTTGAGAAACGCTTGCAGATGCTCTATTGCGGCTCAGCATCAGAATGAAAGGGGAAACAATGACAAACGCGTAAATGAAGAGCCTATTCAAGGTCTGTTGCTCAATCCATAATGGCACCCATTCACGGAAAGTCATATCGACAGAAGTTGCTCGTATTCTTGTTCCAATACGAGCCGCATCCACGATGCCTTGCGCGACAGGTTCAATTTGTTCCGCGGGTATTTTCCAATCGACAGGGAAAAAGTCAATTTGCCATAGGGGGAAGACCAAATAGCCGGAAAGGATGACACTACGGAGCATCCAACATACCAAGATCAATATACCGAGCACGCCAAGCAGAAATATCCGACGCCATTCTGTTTTACTTTTCAAAAGGTATTCAATTGCAATTAAAATGGAAAAACATAACAAAGGCAGGGAAGAGAGCTTTACTGTGAACGCAAAGATAGGGAGTAAAAAGATTATGGCATTTTTCAATTCGGACACAACAGGAGATTCTATTTTTTCGATCCATAAGACCAGGATCAACCATGTTATCAATGAAACTGGCATGTCAGTGCCCACCGAGGAAACATCAGAAATCAGAAGATAAACCGCAAGGGGTAGAAATAATAATTTAGCCAATCCCGCCAGAGATAATTTTCCACGCGCCATGTTATCCACGCCCTCTGCAAAGAAGAGCATGGCTATTAAAAACAAAATCCCATTTACCAGGCGAAATGAACGCAACCCTAGAAAGGCAAAGCTGAGGGCAGCATTCAAAACCAACCAAGCTGAATTAAACGCATAACGCTCTTGTAAATTCCCCAGCCCGGGCACGATCCGATAAGTTTCATACCAGCGGATCGTCTGGGCATGATATAAGCCTGTATCGGGGTTGGATGGAATATGAGTGGCATTTACCAAAACAGTGAGAAACACCACAGCCAGTATGATCCATGTCAAAGGGCGGTAACGTGGGAAAGAAACGGGAGGCAGAAAACGTTTTTGTGAAAAAATGACCAGCGCACCCGCTGATAGAGAAGCCATAAAAACAGCTCCCAGTGGAATAAACAACTGGGCAAGCATAGCAATCACAGCAACAGTTACAATACCGACCAGCAAAACCAGCGGAAGATCGATCACAGCGCTCTTATCGAATTGCAAGATACGGTTCAATCCATGAATATTGAACAGTCCGTATAAATAGATCAATATAAATATGTAAGACCAAATGACGATCGCGGCGATCATAGTTTAATTTCCAGCGAGGCTGTTCTTCAATAGAAAATCTGTGATCGCAAAATCCAACTCTTCGTCAATATCCCAGGCTTCAGCGGCATCAATCTCGAACATTAGTGGACGGTCGCTGATGCGGTGCTGCTTCGCGATCAGATTCTCTCGGGTGAAAATATACATACAAGAGTTTTCTTCGTATACGGGCGGCAGGTCCTGTGTTTGGATGAGTTCTTTGGGGTTGTGGTTGATGGCATTGCCATCTTTATCGTATAAACGCGTTTGCAGACGCGTCACTGAGAAGAGCGAGTCGCGGTTGGGGTAATCGGTGATGAAAAGGTTGATCGCGCGCGAAACAGTTTCGGGCTTGAGTAAGGGATTCGTGCTATGCGTCTGCAAATAAAAATCGGCGGTAAATAATCCTGTATCGTGGATGAGGATCTGGTTCATCGGTATATCATCGGCACGCAAATGTTCGGGGCGGTTGACGATCTGCACCTGCGGAAAATGCTCACGCAAGCCATCCATAACAGGTTCGGAGTCTGTGTCGACCACGACCTGAGAAATCTCAGGGACAGCCAGCAGAGTTGAGATAATGTGATGGAAAAGCGGCTTGCCAGCCAATAGACGATAATTTTTGCCAGGCACACGCTGGCTATTGTGACGCATGGGAACAAGGGCAACGATTTTGGTCATAGACTGTTGATTATACCGAAACGACCACTAAAAATCCCCGCGCAATTCAGAAGGTCTTAAGGCAATACAACATCAAACTTTATTCCGTAATATTCCGCGGCGCATTGGGTGATCCAGTAGCCTTTTTTCTCTTTGGGGTCAAAATCACGGATGCCGCCCACGGGCAAGCCGTCAATGGCTTCGACAGTGATACGCTCAGAGTTGTCGCTCAAGCCTTTCTGGATGAGCGCTTCGCGGACGTCCCAAGCCTGTGTGCGTTGCGAATAAACTGGTACCAAGCTGGAGAGTTTTACCAAGCTGAAGACCGGAAAGGTAAATGAAACCAGTAATAGTAATGTCGCGCTAACTTGTACCCACTGTGCTTTATAGATCTCGCGTAAAGCAGAACCTGCCACCCACCCGCCTATTGCAAAACCAAAGATTGCAATGAAACCTGGAATAATAATGGTTCTAGGTGCGGGAAGTCCTCGTTCGATGTAAATGCTCGGCGTCAGGGAAGCCGCAACCAGGAGGACTGACGCTATAACAACGATCACATCCAGCAAAATGTATTTACTGAACTTATAAGATCGACCGCCAGTAATTGGATAAACGAATCCAACCAGCGCTGAGAGAAGGGCAACCAAAATATGATAGCCGTCCTTAACAGCCAAGACAAAGAACGCATACGTGTAATTGAATAATAATTTTGGAAGTTCAGCAAGCGGGGTCGGTGTACCGTAGCGCGCTTTGCGGATCAGGGTGCTGGGAGAAAAGATCAATAAGCATAGTGCAATGGCGGCAAAGACCAGTGATACCAAAGCGATCGGCAATGTCTTTCGCGCCCAAGTCTGTTTGCGATATGCCCCCACTCCGGCAAAGAGAACATACATCCCCAGCGCTGAGATCAGAACCGTTGTACCAGCCTCGGAAGATCCGCCTGCCAGCAGTGCCAACACCCCGGCGAGGGCAGTTTCCCAAATCGAAGGCTTCTCTACTAGACCCTGACGCGTGATCAATACGAACAGCCAGGTGGTCAACACTAAAGGCGTGATATAGGTCAACAGTCCCGTGCGCCAGTATAAGGATTGATACAGGTGCGGGGTGAGATAGATCGAAAAGTAAACGATCAGAGCTGAGATAAAAGCGATTAAGGCTGAATCAGGCCTGCCCTGAGTTTGACCGAAGGGTTGAAGCCCGGTAAGACGCGCAATATTTCTAAAAAGAAAAATGAGTCCCAGAGTCCAGAACAGGATCGTGAGCGGCGTCATCCACTGCACACCCAACACTCCAAAAATTTGTAACAACCCGGCAAAGATCGTTACGGAGTAACGGCTGGGTGTGTAGGTTGTGTCGTAAAAATAACCGCCGAGCGTTTGAATGAAGCCCTTGTTACGTAAGTCTGCGTTGTAGCACCAATCGTCTGCCCAGTAGCGGTTGTAATAACTCAGGAACGTGAAGACTCCCAAGCCGCCCAAAAGGACAGCCAGCCCGATGAATAGAATTATCCGTTTGAATTTGGGGGATGCAAAAATCTTTGTGAGCATCAGGCTGATTAAGAAGATAAACCCAGACTTTGACGGGCTACTTCACGAAATCTGCGACAAATCTTTATCGCTTCTTGCGCTTCTTCTTTGCTGGCGTTTTCACCGGGGTAACGGAGGTCAACTGCATAAGCTGTTATGGGTCGAAATGTAGGGCGATAAGATTGCCATAGCGGCTCGACTGGTTCGACCAAATCTAACAACTTTGTCAAATCATGAATTTTCCCAAATTCAACATTCGCTTCCTGAAGGCGTGCTTTAATATATTTTTCAATACACTGTTGAGCGAAAAAGCATGCGGCATTATAGTTCGGTCTACTTCGCGCCCGATACTCACGCTGCGCCGAAATGAAATCTTGATCAGCCTTCTCTACCCATTCACCGGTCAACTGCTTCATAAAGCACTTTTCCTTTTTGCGTTATTTCCCTGATGAAGAAGTCGCCCAACTTAATACGCTTGCTGATTTGTTTAGGCGTTCGAACCAATAAATCAATTGGAAAGCGTGGATCAGTAGCAAGCAAAATCTCAGTCGCTTTTTTCGCGCCTTTTCCCCTAAACGGCATAATAACCAACATATCTACATCCGAATCCGTAGTTGGTTTACCATAAGCGTACGAGCCGAATAAAATAATCTTAATCGGGCTGAACTGTCTGGCAACCCGCTTAGCAAAGGAAGAAATGGCTCTCCTAGTAACTTTTTCCATATTGGTTCTATTATACTGAAACAAACTCTTTCATTCCACTTTTTGATCGATCCAGTCCAAGGCAAAATCCGCGATCTCTTCCCAGCCGCGTGACCCGATCAAGAAATGATCGCGACCAACGAACTCTTTGAATTCGGTCACATACGTCCCTTTATATTTTTGGTAATTAGTTTTATTCAACGAAGACGGGATAATATGATCCTGCTCACCAGCCGTGATCAATAACGGGCGGCGCGGACGTTGGAAGTCCACTTTGCCTGCCGCTCCAAGCGATGAGG
>JAYUGV010000357.1:0-3059 GCA_043767565.1 Anaerolineales bacterium | reverse complement strand
AATCAAAAATCGTAAATCGGAAATGGAATAATGCCTCAAACCCAAATTGCCTGTCCACGCTGCCGCCAGATGATCGCGGCGAATATCGAACAACTCTTTGACGTGACCCAGGATCCGCAAGCCAAGCAGAGATTGCTGGGCGGCGGATCGAATATGGCACGCTGTCCGCATTGCGGTTATCAGGGACGCCTCGCGACACCGATCGTGTACCACGATAACGAAAAAGAATTATTGCTGACCTTCTTCCCGCCTGAATTAGGAATGCCCTTGAACGAGCAGGAGCGGATGATCGGTCCCATGATCAAGCAGATCACGGAGAAACTCCCACCTGAGAAGCGCAAGGGTTATTTATTGAGACCCATGCCAAGCTTTACCTATGATTCCATGATCCAAACGATTCTGGGCAAGGATGGCATTACTCCCGAAATGCTCAAAGCGCAACAGGACCGCGTGCTGGTTGTGGAGAAACTCATCCAAGCCAGTTCAGGCGAAGTGCGCAGCGAGCTTATTAAACAAAATGACGGCTTGTTCGATGAACAGTTCTTTGCTTTATTCAGCCGTCTCGCCCAAAGCGCCATGGCAAGCGGACAGGAACCCGTTGCACAGCAATTGCTGGAAGTGCAGAAACAGCTCCTCGAAGAAACTGAATTCGGCCGCGGGTTGAAAGAATCGGTTGGAGAAATGGAAGCAGCTCAAAAGTCCCTGCAAGAAGCGGGGCAGGGACTCACACGTGAGAAACTGCTGGATTTCGCGATCGCATCTCCGACCGCTGCGCGTCTGAAGGCGTATGTCAGCCTCGTGCGGGGTGGCTTCGATTATCAGTTTTTCCAGATCCTTACTGAAAAGATCGAAAAGTCGACTGGCGATGAAAAAAACAAACTGGAAGCGGTGCGTGATAAGCTGCTTGAATTAACGAATGAGATCGATAAGCAAATGGAAGCGCGTTTCAAGCAGTCGCAGGAATTTGTCGAATCTCTGCTGACACACGATGATGTGGTCAAAGCCGTCCACGATAATCTGGATAAGTTCACGCAGGACTCAGTGGATATCGTCAACCAGCTGCTGAAACAGGCTTCCGAGAAGAATGATTACACCCGCATGGGTAAACTGCAAAAGATGGTGGAAGTGTTGCGGCAAGCCTCCACGCCGCCTGAAGTAGAGTTCGTTGAGCACTTGCTTGATGCGCCAGACCAGGCTGCGTTAGAAGGGATGCTTGAGGCGAACAAAGAATTGATCAACGACCAATTCATGGAAGCGCTGATCGGTCTGGTTGCGCAAGTGGATCAGGCGGCTGAACAAGGTACCCCCGAGGCAAAAGCGCTAAGTGATAAGCTAAGTGTGGTTTATAAGACGGCACTGAAATTTTCGATGAAGAAGAATATAGGATAAAAAAACTGGGTTCCATTTGGAACCCAGTTTTTTTGATTAAGTTTACCTATGGAACTGGTGTGCAACTGATGGCATCTGGATTGTGAGTGGTGAGGCAACTATAGTTCTGTTGGTATAGCAATTTTCCAGTTTTGTTGCTATATACAGAAACCGTGGCAGTATCCCAGAAGACGAAGTCGATCGAGGCGATCCATTTGTTATTGGCGCATCCCATTTCTACGGGAGATAACAGGACTGGTTGTGCCTCAAGGGCAAAATGGAATTTGCCTTTTACCTTGTTGGGGTCATCATTGTCAGTGGCTGAGTCTTGCGCTGAAACTCTGGCTGGGTTTTGGCCTGGAGCCAGAATATTATTGCCTGGGGTGGCACACGTAACCACAGGCACACCGGTGCCCGTAAGCACAATGGTCACATCGTTGCCGAAGCCCCAGGCGGTCCCATCCGCTGTGATCGAGCCAAGTCCGATTTTGATGCTGACACCACCTGCATAAGCGGGTGAAGCTGCGAGCATCGTGATAAGCAATGCAATGAAAAGTGAGCGAAGTTTTTTATTCATATTTGTCTCCTCTTAATAGATGTAAATTAATCGAGTTTGCCAGTAACTTTGAATTTGTAAAAATTGTTTTTTTTGACACTTGCCTCCTTTATAAATGTTCAGGACTATCGATCTGTTGCAGATATGGGAAAAATGATGGATAATGTAGATATATTTTACTTATATTACAAGACATCATCATAATCAATTGGTTACAATGTAATCAATTGAAATATTGCAATTTCATGATTAACGAACCTAGATGGATAACCTCAACCGACAACTTCACCCAACCGAACGCGCCCTCCTCGAGCGGGCAATTGCCGCATTGGAGATAAAGCGTTCCGTGCTCGGGGACGAGATCGCGAACATTGCGCTGGCTTCGATGCGTGAAAAGCTCTCTGGTGACCAGGCTCTGCGTGTACCGCAGCAACGGAAACTTGTCTCCATTCTGGTTGCAGACGTATCCGGTTTTACAGCCATGTCTGAGACCATGGATCATGAGATCATCAATGATGTGATCAATTCGCTTTGGTCGCGGGTTGATAAGGCGGTCCATGACCACGGCGGACGCATAGATAAACACATTGGCGATGCGATCATGGCATTGTACGGCGCGCCGACCGCTCATAAAGACGATCCGGAACGCGCCATTCGCTCGGCACTGCAGATTCAGTCCGAGATTCAAGATTGGAAGCGCGAGCAGAGCAAGTTGTTGCCCAACTACAATACTCAGATCCAAAACATCCAATTGCGGATCGGCATCAACACCGGCACTGTCTTGCTCGGAACGGTTGGGACGGTTGGCGAATACACGGCCCTTGGCGATACAGTAAACCTTGCCAACCTGCTGGAGTCGGCCGCGCCGCGCGGTGGGATTCTGATCTCGCACGATACATATCAACACGTCCAGGATATTTTTAACGTCACTGCGCTTGAACCGATGATGGTAAAAGGCAGGAGTGAGACAGTCCAAGTGTATACAGTCAATGGGGTGCAGCCGCATGCCTCCCGTGATCGTGATATCACCGAAGCGCTTCAGGGCGTTGAAACGTCTGCCATCGATCGCAAAAAAGAATTCGAACGGGTAATTGCCACGCTTGGATCCAAGCGCTCTATGCTGGAGGATGAGGTC
>JAYUGV010000356.1:0-7576 GCA_043767565.1 Anaerolineales bacterium | reverse complement strand
ATACACGAGCGCCTGCTGGATTAACTTGTTTGAGAGTTGTTGTCATAAAAACCTTTTGCCACTGAGACACGGAGACACAGAGTTTTTTATTTTCTCCGTAACTCTGTGTCTCAGTGGTCAGATAACTCCTGCGGCTTGCAAGGCTTTGAGGTCTTCACGAGAAAGCCCCAGCGTGGCAAAAACTTCCTCGTTATGCTGACCCAGCAGCGGGGGCGGAGTGAACGTGTCTTCGTGTGTATCCGATAACTTAATTGGGTTTCCAGGCATACGGGTAGATCCGCCGCTGGGATGTGGGACTTCCACGATCATATTGCGGGAGAGGACTTGTTCATCATGCACGGCTTGCTGTAGATTATAAACAGGCGCACAAGGGATGCGGACGGATTGCAGAATGTCGAGCCAATGTTTTTGCGTGCCGGTGGAAAAGATTTCGTTGAGGCGGCGGTTGATGAGTTCTTTGTTCTTGAGGCGTCCCGGTTGATATGTGTGTTCTTCGGTGTTGAGGTCGTCGGCGGGAATTACCTTGAGCAGCTCAACCCAAAAATTATCGGCGATGATGGCGATGATGATGTAACCATCGGAGCAGGTGAAGGTGTCGTAGGGCACGTGGACAAAATGACCGTTGCCGAGTTTATCGGGGACAATGCCCGAGAGGAAGTGCATGGTCGCCATATAGTTGAGCAGGCTGATCTGCGCATCGAGCATGGAGATATCAACATGTTGACCACGCCCGGTGAGGTGACGAGCGTTGAGCGCAGAGAGTACACCGATGGCTGCCATGAGTCCACCGGCGAGATCGCCGATGGGAATGCCCGAACGAGTAGGCGGATCGCCGGGTTGACCGGTGATGCTCATGCCGCCGCCCATCGCCTGCGCGACCATGTCGAAGGCGGTGCGGTCTTTGGCGGGACCGGTTTCACCGAAGCCGGTGACCGTGCAGGTGATAATGCGGGGATTGATAGCGGCGAGCGTTTCGTAATCGACCTTGAGGCGTTTCGTCACGCCTGCGCTGAAGTTGCTGATGACAACATCGGCGGTCTTGACCAACTCGTAAAAAATTTCAAGACCTTTTTCTGATTTCAGATCGACCGTGATACTCTTCTTGTTGCGGTTGAGCGTCATGTAATAAGCGCCGAAACCGTTGAGGCTGTTGGCGGGGTCACGTTCGAGCAGGCGGCGGGTGCCTTCGCCAGTTTTAGGCGGTTCCACTTTGATGGTCTCTGCGCCGAGGTCGGCGAGCATCATCGCGCCGTAGGGTCCGCTGAGCATGTGGGTGAGGTCGAGGATTCTGGTTCCGTGGAGGGCTTTCATTATTTTTTAAATTTCCTTTTCAAAAATGCTCGGTGGTTGAGTAGCCCCAGGTTCGTCGGGGCGTACCGAAACCACCACTATGATTCAAAGTAATATTTTCAGGTTACATGCTGGTTTCGATACGGGCTTCGCAACGAGCGCTCAGCCCTACTCAACCAGCGGAGTATTTCTGCAAATATTCCATCACTTCATTCTTGCTTACAACATCGCCATATTTGCTGTTGATATCGAACAGATTCGCTTCGTGCGGACCGGGATGCCGGTCGCCGACACATTCACGCGGGACGATGACTCTGAATCCGTATTGCATGCCATCGACAGCAGACGCTCTGACGCAGCCGGAAGTTGAACAGCCAGTTAAGAGAATTGTATCCACCCCGAGGCTGGTCAATGCCGCCGCCAGCGGCGTGCCGAAGAAAGCGGAAGCATACTGCTTGACGATGATGACGTCCGATTCGATGGGCAGGAGCTGCGGAACGATCTCTGCCAGCGGTTCGCCTTCGACCATTGTTTTCAACACAGGCACTTTTTGGATGAAAATGCCGCCATCACGGAAATTCTTGTTGTAGAGAACTTTCGTGAACAATACAGGAATGTTTTTTTCACGGGCGAGTGCGAGTAAAGCGACAGTTTCTTGTACAGCGGTCACCACATCCGGCGCATAGAGTGGAGTGCCTGCGGTGATATAGGCGTTGATGAAGTCCACGATGAGCAAGGCGGGACGTTTGCCGAATCCGAGGCGCCCGTCGAAGACGCCTTTGTAGTTGTCGGTGAGAGAGTTGGTCATATTTCCTTTTCGTCTGCCACAGAGACACAGAGTCTCAGAGATTTTTTTAATTTCTCTGCTGCTCTGTGTCTCCATGGCTAAATTCCACAAGTTTCACTTCCCAAAATAATTCAGGAGATTGCTGCCATTCGTATTTCAATAGTACATCATTTTCAGCGACCCAGAACTTTGCAGTCTGGTCGTAGTTTCCGCCGGTGAAGTTAAAAATGTCGGCGGAGTATTCTTTGTCTTCAATAGTGATCTTTTCCTGCCCAAGCTGCGCGGCTGAGCGGAGACTCAATTCAAGCGCCAGCAGCTGCACTTTGTCGTTAGGGTCTTTGATGTTGGGGACGAGCACGGGGAGGCGCTGTCCACGTCCAAGCTCAAATGTGCTACGGATGGCTTTGCCTGTGAAGATGCGCAGTAATGGTAAGACGGCAAAGACTTGCGGTTTGGGGAGGCGTTCATGAAATTCCTGTCCATCGAGATCGCGGTGGACGACGATTTCATTCGAGTTAAATTGATAATGTGCGCTCGCAAACTTGACGGCGTTCGGCGAGTCGTTTTGCCATGCGACGTTGAAGTGTGTGAGGAGGTTCGATTGATAATGAGCAATGACTTTGATGTGCGAGCCAAAGGTCTCAGTGTGACGAAAGGATTCGATAACGGTATCAGCCGCATCGGCAGCATAGATGCGGAATGATTCCGTGATGTCAGATTGCGTGCCGTTTGTCCAGTAGTGGTAAGTCCCCTTCACTTCACTCCGAAAGTATTACGAGTGTATTCAAACACCTGTTTCGCCGCAATAGCAAAACATAACCACGCAACCGCGTTGATCGATTCTTCGATCCACTGCAGCGGAATAGTCTGTTCATCCATGCGGGCGAGACCGTTAAGGAGAAAGATGCCCACGAGGTTGATGATAAAGAGCCAGCCTGCGAGCGGAAGTTTTTGCCTGAAACCAAAAACGATCAGCAGGATGCCTGTAATGACCGTGGCGAGAACCATCACGCCGAGTAATACACGCTCCCAGGCGGGTGAAGCCGGATTGGATGTATACAAATAGAAAGAGCCTGCCAACATAAGCGCGATAAACACCAATGGCGGGAACCATGCGTGCCTCACTGCTTTGCCGGTCACGCCCCGCACCGCCTGCCAGACTGACCATAACAACAGAACATACCCTGGCGCCATCCACACAAAGAGACCATCTTCCATCCAGTTGATGTCGATGGTGCCGCCTGAGGATGCCATGAAGGTCTTCCACAAGGCTTTGAAGAAACCGCCCGCTACAGTGAGCACAGCGCCGACGAAGGCGGCTTGTCCATGCGGCTGGCTGAGGTGCGAGACCATGCGGGCGATGTAGATCAACCCGACGGCAGTGAAGAGAACGGGGAGAAAGTCAACGAGGGCAAGCGAGAGGGTATATTCCATGATTAAGGGTTCCGGGTTTCAGGTGTCAGGTTATGAGAGATATTTCTTTGCTGTGTACACGTTGGCAAAGCCAAGTATCACTTCGCCGAGATTTCCGATGTAGAACATGTCACCGAGCCCTGCGCCTGCGGCAATGAACATGACGAACGCACCGATGGCGAACCACATCCAACCTGTGCTGCGCCAGAGCGAGATGCCTGAAACGATCAGGAAGATGATGGTGAGAATTGCAGGTATGGGCGGACCTTTCAGCCCGCCTTCGTTGACATAGCGCAAAGTATCGGCAACAACTTTGGTTTGCAAGTCGAGCCGCAGAATATCCGAGTATGCGCCAAGAGCGATAAGCAACGTAGTGAAAATACAAACAACAATATGCGTGGTTCTGTTCTGCGCCCATTTGACTCCTGCCTTACGCAAAATGCCGAAACCGAAAATGATCATCGTGGGAGTCAGAAGTGCATGGACATAAAACCGGCCTGCATTCAGGGTCTTTAGGAAATTACCCTCACCAATAAATTTACCAATGCCAATGATCAACGTGTCATAGAAAAGACCCGTCAGCACAAGCAGCAAAAGCAAAACATAGCTATTCCGCTTAAGGCTTGATACCTGCCATAATAGAAACACAAACAATGCGGACAAAATCAAATATAGGGCAGTCAACATATCTACTCCTTAAGTTCATGTAGGTCACGTTTCAAACGTGACTTACAGCATAAATTTCTTAATCACATCCCCAACAGCTTGCGGATCTTGGTCACAGATATACGGACCTGCCCCAGTCATAACCCGCATCTCACCATTTCGTAACAACTGAAACGCAGGTTCAAGACTTGCGCGCAGCGTGTCGTTTTCGCCAGCCATCACAAGGATGGGGATCTCAAGCGCCTCCAACTGTGCTTTGAGCGGCTGCTCGAACACAGCCTGATACGCCCCTTGAGCCGCCTCTCTTGCGGACTGGGTGAGGAGTACTTCTCGATGAACTGTTTCCAACGGGAGAGCTGAGTCGCGCTTGCGGATCCGCTCCCAGACTTGGGTGAGGTGCGAGCCGTCTTCAGCGATGGTGAAAGGCTTGAGTCCAGCTTTGAGACCAGCGATCTGTGCTTCGCTCAACAACGGTGGTCCTGATAAGGCCATCTTCTTGATAAAGCTGGGGTGATCGAATGCCATTTGCACAGCGATTGCCGAACCCGAGTGATGACCGAACGCATAACAAGACTCCACGCCGAGTGAGGTCAAAGCGGCGTGGAGGAAGTCAGAGAGATATTGAACAGTGAACAGGCTGAGGGGTTGGAATGAAGCGCCAAATCCGGGAGTATCTGGCGCAAGCGTATGGAATGAGTCTGAGAGCAGAGTCATCATCTGCTCGAACATCATCCCAGAACTGGCGGTTTGATGGAACAGCACAAGCGGAGTCCCGTCAACGTGTTTGAGTTGACGGTAGTGGATCTGACCATTGGGCGTATCGGCGTACCCTTTGCGGATGTTTGACATAAACTCCTTGAATGTTATAATGTTATAACATTTGACAGGTTTGGTCAAGATAAAAAACATCCGCTTTTGGAGGACACCATGACAGACGCGCTTGGCTACAGAAAAAAATTCGGGGTCATCATCCCCAGCACGAACACCATCGTGGAACCTGAGTTCTACCGCATGACCGTGCCGGGTGTGACGCCGCACATCTCGCGCATCCACATCCGCGACCAGAACCTGAGCAGTGACGCGGCGTTCGAGAATCTGCTCCAACAGATCCGCGTGGAGATCGAGTACGCTGTGCAGAGAGTCATCACTGCCGAGCCCGATTACATGGTGATGGGCATGAGCGCCGAAACATTTTGGGACGGCGTGGAAGGCAACCGCAAGTTCACCAAGATGATCTCCGATTGGGCGGGCGGACTCAAAGTTGCCACGGGTGCTGAAGCCTGCGAACGTGCGCTCAAGTTGTTTGGCGTGAAGAAGATCGGCGTAGTAACTCCCTACCAACCCATTGGCGATAAAAATGTCAAGCGCTTTTTCAACGACCTGGGATTTGAGGTGACCGCCCTCAAAGGTCTGCGCTGCCCGACAGCAATTGCGATCGCGAACGTCTCGCAGGATGAGTTACGCAATTCGCTTATCGAAGTCAACAAAGATGCCGATGCGCTCGTGCAGGTCGGAACGAATCTCAGCATGGTTAGTCTCGCTGACGAAGCCGAGCGCTGGTTTGGTAAACCGATCATCGCCATCAACGCCGCCACGTGGTGGATGGCGATGCGCGATAACGGCATCAATGATAAAGTGTATGGGTGTGGAAGATTGTTGAGAGAGTTTTAGTTCTTGAAGCGTCATTAATGAAAAAGACCGCTGACCGTGGACGGCTGACAATAAATCAGCGGCGCGGTCGGCGGTCTTCCAGCTGCGGTTAAAACTACTTCCCTGCTACACCAACCACACTCTTTCCACAAAACACATCGAACGTTTCGAGTGTGCCTTCTTCGCCGAATCCGCTGAGTCCCCAGGCGGGACGGGGCGCGTCGACATTTAATTCGAGCAGGCTCACGCCATTGACCTTGACTCCACCCGTGTTCATTTTTCTCGCCACCTCCATTGCGTGTGCTTCATCTTTCGAGAAGACATAGCCGCCGAGTCCATAGGGAGTTTGGTTCGCAAGTTTCACGGCTTCATCATCGGTCTTGAAGGTGTGGACCGTGGCGACGGGTCCGAAGATCTCTTCGAGAGTCTCTTCGGGGACGACGCCCGTTATCAGCGTGGGAGAAAGATAATAGCCTTTCGAATCAGGCGTCGAAGCGGTGTGATGAGTTTTTCCACCTTTGGCTTTGAGCGCGTTGACTGCGTCCACAATGCGGCCGTGATGGGCTGCGTTGGCGAGCGGTCCGAGTTGAGATTCCATCGAGAGCGCGTCGCCGACTTTGAGGGATTTGAATTTATCCAGCGCGGCTTTGACGACCTGGTCCTGAATCGATTCATGCACAATGAGACGACCGAGTGCACGGCACCACTGACCGTTGAGCGTGGTCATACCCGCGACGATGCCGTCAGCAACCTTATTAATGTCGGCGTCGTCGAGCACGACCATGGCATTGTTGCCGCCAAGTTCGAGCTGCAGGGATTTGAAACCCTGTGCGCACACCGCGGCAACGGCGCGTCCGCCATTGAGACCGCCCGTGAACGAAACAGCGCGCACGCGTTTATCGCTGACAAGTTTTGCACCGACATCACTGCCGCCGTTGACGATCTGGAAGAGACCCTTCGGCAGACCCGCGGCTTCGAGTCCATCGGCAAGGAAGAGACAAGAATACGGCGCCCATTCGGTGGGCTTGAGAATGACGGGACAACCCGCGGCAAGCGCGTTGGCAACTTTATGCGCGGCAAGGGCGGCGGGCGAATTCCATGGCACGATGCAGACCGCGACACCGAGCGGCTTGCGGAGAACTTCCACATCGCCATGCGGACCAGGGACTTTGCTGACAGCGTATCCACTGCGGAGAACGCCAGCGGCGGCTTTGAACGCGAGCCACACAATCGCGTTGACGAAACTCGTCGTGCTGAAAACGATACCCGTGTTATAGGACTCAACCGCGGCAATCATCGGGACGAGAGTCATTAAATGATTGGCGGCGTTATCGAGAATCTCGGCACGTTGTTCGGGGGCGGTGTTCGGCCATTCGCCTGATTCATGTAATCGTTGCGCGACTTGCAAAGCGCGTTCGATGTTCTCAGGGCTGGTCGCCATTTGCGGGGCGATCTTTTCGCCCGTGTTCGGGTTGTGGACGAATGCGTTCATGCTGATTGCCGGGGCGATACGTTCGCCATCGATGTAGTCGAAGAGGGTGAAGTGTTTTTTGACTTCGTCGAGCGGGGGCATTTTGATTTCGGGAAAAGACATGGTTTATCTCCTGTAATTTTTTACCACAAAGTGTCACAAAGAAGCACGAAGGAAAAGCAATTAAATCCTTTGTATACCTAGGGCAATCGCATTTCAACTTTTAAGAATAGCAAGCAGGTAATCATTGTTCCAACCAGCCTGTAAGCGTTTGGCATGGATACCGCCTTTGGCGGTCT
>JAYUGV010000355.1:0-3060 GCA_043767565.1 Anaerolineales bacterium | reverse complement strand
TATTACCAGCTACGCAACTTTGTCGCGCATCGTTCACACCGCAAGAAAAAGATCGCTCAACTTGAGCTTTTCACTCGCAACCTTGCGCTGTAATATTAAATGATGAACAACTTCTTCAAACGCTACACCCCGCTTCAGATCGCCATGCATATCTATGCCTGGTCTACGCTCGTGATTCTGATCTTTGATTTCTTCACACACAACCTGACCGCCAACCCGATCCAGGCATTGGAACAGCGCACGGGTCGGCACGCCATCACACTGCTGGTTCTGTCCCTCGCCTGCACGCCGCTCAACACGCTCTTCAGATGGAGCGAACTGCTCAAACGCCGCCGCGCGCTCGGATTGTATACGTTCATGTATGCGACCATCCATGTGATTATCTTTGTTGATCTTGATTACGGTCTGGCGTGGAGCACCATCGTTCAAACTGTTTTCGAGAAGCCATATATTCTCGTGGGCGCTACAGGCTTCCTCCTGCTCACCCCGCTCGCCTTTACCTCTTTCGATATTTGGAAAAAACGTCTCGGCAAAACCTGGAAGCGCCTGCATCAGATCGTATACTTGATCGCGCCGCTCCTGGTCCTGCACTACGCCTGGAGCAAAAAAGGCGACTTCTTCCAACTGAGCGGCGACATCGTCCGCCCGTTGATCTATGGACTGGTCGTTGCTGTCTTTCTGATCATGCGGATTCATCCCGTGCGGAAGGCTCTCGCCTCATTGCCCAGCCGGATCTGGCTCAGCCTCAAAAAACGGACTCTTCAGCCTGAAGCGGATTCTCATTAATTTAGCAAACACTGTATCGCGACATTTATGTCGCAATAAAAAAATACGCCCTCGTCATTTGACGAGGGCGTAACACTTTCACAATTCAATTACCAGGTCGCGTTCAACCAACCGCGTAATTCCATCGCTTTGACCACGCGCATGATCGAAACCATGTATGCCGCATCGCGCATATAGACGTTTTCCTTCTCAGCCATTTCGAGCACGGCATTGAAAGCCATGGTCATTTTGGTGTCGAGGCGTTCGAGTACGGCGTCCTTCGTCCAATAATAGTTCATATCATTCTGGACTTGTTCAAAGTAGGATGTCGTCACACCGCCAGCGTTGCACAGGAAATCAGGGATGTTGAAGATCTTATTGGCTTTCAAGAATTCATCCGCTTCGGGTGTGCAGGGACCGTTCGCCCCTTCAGCCACGATCTTGACGCGGCTCGACATCTTCTTGATGGTCTCGCCATTCACGTGACCTTCGATCGCCGCCGGGATCAACACATCGGCTTCCTTGGTGATCCAGGCTTCGCCGTCTTCGATCACATAACCGGCTTCCTCGGCGGCTTTCTTGTCGATGGTGCCGTATTGATCCACGATCGTCAGCAGGAAGCGCGGATCTATGCCCTGCTTGTGGCTGTACGTATAGGACTTCTTATCATGGCGGTCCCAACACGAGACACATGCCACCTTGCCGCCCAGTAGTTCGATAAACCCGATCGCCGCATATTGCGCGACATTACCAAAGCCTTCAATGGCGGCAACTGTTTTCTTGGGATCCAGTTTGAGGTGCTTCATGGCTTCGCGTACGTGATAGATGACGCCATAGCCGGTGGCTTCAGTCCTGCCTTCAGAACCGCCGCTCCCTAACGGCTTGCCGGTAAATACGCCGGGGGTGTACTGACCCACGAGGCGGGAATATTCATCCATCATCCAGCCCATCATCTGCGGGGTGGTGCCGACATCCGGCGCGGGCACATCGTTGCGCGGACCGATATTCTTCCACATCGCGCCGACCCAACCGCGGCAGATCTGTTCTTTCTCGACCGATGACAAAGCGGAAGGATCGCAGATTACGCCGCCTTTCCCGCCGCCCAGCGGAATATCTGCCACAGCGCATTTCCAGGTCATCCACGTGGCGAGCGCGCGCACAGTATCGAACGTCTCAGCCGGGTGGAAGCGGATACCGCCCTTATTGGGACCGCGCGCATCATTATGCTGAACGCGGAATCCCTGAAAGACGCGGATCGAACCGTCATCCATGCGGATCGGGATGCGAAAGGAATATTCCCGCATCGGCCAGCGCAGCACTTCGCGTACACCCGGATCGAGCTTAAGCATCTCAGCCACACTATCGAATTGCTTCTGCGCCATATCAAAGGCATTTAGTTGTTCTGGCATTCTTATTCTCCTGGGATAAATTGGGGTTTAGTAAAAACATAAGCGGGTACCCGCTCTAAGATTTCCTGCGCATGTAAGCTTCACATTCATAAAGTTATGATCCAGTAAAGCGTCCTAAGTCTTAACGTTATCACGAGTGCGGAACACTCGTCAATATGACAAACATCCGCTAGAAATATGAAGACCGGACCTGTACAGGTCCGGTCTTTTTTTTTTATTCAGGATTATTTTCGTCGAACTCGTCATCCCCGGGGTCGAACTCGTACTCAATTTTTTCGTGGTCAAGATAAACCCATAAGAGCAGAACGTGTCCATCAGGGGTTTCCACGTTGCGAGCCGCAAAGATCGGCGCAGTTTGTTCCATACCCATGTCGTTGCGGTAGTGCAAATGCATCGGCACTTTTGCATTCCAGGCACGGTAGCAGCGTTCTACCAGTGCGGGCCCGTTAAACGTCCGCAGGCGCGTGAGGGCAGGCACCGATAAATGTGAGCTTTCGTTCAAGCCCAACGCCCAGCCATCGTTCACGGCTTCAAAAACAGGAGGGGGACCTTCGATAATTGTGATCTTGTCTTCCATAGTGCCGCCAATATACCATAAAAGGGAATGAAAAAACCTTGCGGAAATATATCCGATCTTCCTATTGCATCTGGATATAAAACCGCATCCAACTTCGCCTACGCCTGCTGCTGCTCAAGAAACTGGTGCCCGGCTGGGAGCTTTCCTGCGCTCCTTGCATACTAGACGACCCGACTCCCGCTTTTGTTTCAAGGCTTTTCACCACAAAATTGCCATCAGGGCTTTCTTAAAGTCGAATAAGAGTGGCAAAAGCGTGCTCGGGATGGGCGTTGAAATATCTTCTGGCAGAGGGGAGATAGCGATATTTCA
>JAYUGV010000354.1:0-7595 GCA_043767565.1 Anaerolineales bacterium | reverse complement strand
CCATATTTTAGTGTCGATTGGATTAACACTCATGTTTGTGCTTTTTATCCTCCTCCAACAATTGAGTGTGGGAAATCTGGGACCAAAATCAGACAGCGCGTTATGCAGTGACTATTGCAGCCTGAATGGCTATTCGAGCAGCGGGATGCCGCCACCGAACTCTGGTGATCGGACTTGTAGTTGTTACGATAATTTGGGAAACGAAAGTCTAAAAGTTCCACTGGATAGTATTACCCCGAATGCTTCAAAATAAATTTTCGAGTTCCCCACCAGTGGACAAGATCGGACTCAACTCAATACCCTCTCCTTGCGTGGACTCCCCCAAATCCGACGATGAGTAATTTGAATCCGCGTACAAACTTTACGTTGTCGGATTTGGGGGAGATGTCCGTAGGACAGAGGGGGTGGGCAAACCATCCCGCCGAAGAATCGTCACCATTGGGGTGATGTCTCGCCCAAACCTCTCAGCCCTGCTCACTTGATTGTATTATTCCCCTAAGAGAAATTTTTGTGTTAAGAATTCAGGAGTAATTTGTTGTTCTTGCGGCAAATAAATTGCAACTTGGATATCCAACTTTGACAGATACCTACACATCATTGGTCCAATATCTTTCCAATTCAACCCACCCAACCCGCAACCTAATGCTGGTAATGCAATGGATTGAATGCCCTCAGATTTGTAGTTTTCAACTACCCATTGC
Source organism: Anaerolineales bacterium (assembly GCA_043767565.1). Classification (GTDB taxonomy): domain Bacteria; phylum Chloroflexota; class Anaerolineae; order Anaerolineales; family Villigracilaceae; genus Defluviilinea. The sequence continues at coordinate 6,894 of JAYUGV010000354.1, read as the reverse complement.
AAACCCTCCTCAATTCCTTTTGCGTCTGAACCTTGTTTCCAATGTTCCTTTGTGGGGAATAACAAAAACCATTTATTTGAATTGGGGTTAGGCAAGGTTTCTGGTTCATCAGCTAGGTCTTCGTCTAGAGATGCTTCTCTCTTGTAAAGATATGGTCGCCCCATCGTCAATCTCTTTTCTCGACAGACATCCTGATATGCAACATACATATCAGGAAACTGATATTTTGCTCTGGATGCCAATCCCTTTCCCATGATACCTACTGTGTTGACGCTGATAGTAAGTGTTTGCATTTGAGAGAAAAACATATCTCCGTCAATAAGAGAAAGATTTGTATAAAGAATTTTTGAACTTTTTCTTGGTTGGAAAAACATATGGGGTTCTGCGACTACAGACAATTGTAAGGAAAAGTTTTTGATAATAGGTCGAATTTTCTCTGCAACATCTGGGCTAGTTACGTAAATAGAATGAATTTGTGTTGGTGGAATAAGATCAGGCACAAGGCACTCAGCCATGATTTTTCGTTTTGTACCATCTTCCGCTTTCCACCAATCGCTGTTGATGATTGCCCAATATTCATCGTTCACCATATTCATTCCGTCTTGTATATTCAAAATAGGAGAAAGCGAACTAGCTGCATTTCCTAGTGAAATAAATGCCCCTGATGTTTCAGCAACTTGCGGGCTAATTCCAAGAATTACAATATCCTTTTTCTCTGTCTCACTAATTACTTTATAAAGCATCGGGTTGCGAGGTTGAAAATAAACATTTGCATATTCCCAAAGACTTTTTTTATCTGGGGTTTGGCGCATTGCCCGATTAGCTACAATTTCAGCATTATAAATACGCCTAAAAGGTGTGCCTTGTTCTTCAATTCTTTTATGCGAAAGTATGCCATGTCTAAGAATTGATGGAACATTATCAATATGGGTGATGTAATATAGACCTTTTACGCTACGCTTTGCCATTTGATTTTCCTATTCTCAATTTGATTATAGCAAGCAAACGAGCTTTTTCAAAATCCAATTGACATCCGCCTCCTTTTTTGCTACACTAGAGTTGTCAGACAACTTTAGTCTAGTCATCTCAATCAATTACCAATCCCTACTTACCAATTACGATCTGCCCATTACCCATGTCCACATTGTTAGTCAAAAACGCCCACCTCCTCACCATGGATGACCACCAAACCGAACTGTCGGATGGTGGTCTTTTTATTGAAAACGGAATCATCTCAAAGGTCGGCGCGACGCGTGATCTACCTCCAGCCGCCGATGAAGTGCTCGACCTCACGGGTCACGTCGTCGTGCCGGGGCTGGTCAACACACATCATCACTTCTACCAAACCCTCACGCGCGCCGTCCCCGCCGCGCAGGATGCCAACCTCTTCAACTGGCTCAAGACCCTCTACCCGATCTGGGCGCGCCTCAACCCCGAAGATATTTTTATTTCGACTTCCACCGCCTTAGCCGAACTCGCCCTTTCGGGCTGTACCACCGCCGCAGACCATCTTTACCTTTTTCCAAACGGTTCAAAACTGGACGATGAAATTGCTGCGGCTTCCGAGATCGGACTCCGCCTGCATGCCTCGCGCGGCTCGATGAGTCTCGGCGAATCGAAAGGCGGACTCCCGCCCGATAGCGTGGTCGATACCGAAGAGAACATTCTCAAAGACTCACAACGCCTTATCGAAAAATATCACGATGCCAAAATTGGCTCGATGGTGCAAATTGTTTTAGCGCCGTGTTCGCCGTTCAGCGTGACCTCAGACTTGATGAGACAATCTGCCAAGCTCGCGCGTGAATACGGTGTGCATTTGCATACGCATCTCGCCGAGACCGAAGACGAAGAACAATTCTGTATGCAGATGTTCGGACATCGTCCCGTCGCGTACATGCAAGAAGTGGACTGGGTCGGCGACGACGTCTGGTTCGCGCACGCGGTCTGGGTCAACGACGAGGAGATAAAAGTCTTTGCCAAACATAACTGCGGCGTGGCGCACTGTCCCACCTCCAATATGCGACTCGCCTCCGGCATCGCACCGATCAAAGAATATCGCAAAGCTGGCGTCAACGTCGGTCTCGGCGTAGACGGCTCCGCCTCCAACGACGGCTCGCATTTATTGGCTGAGGTTCGTAATACGATGTTGCTCTCACGTGTGAAAGAAGGGATTACTGGATTCTCCCTCACCTCCGGCTCCTCTCCCGAAGGGAGAGGAGAGCAAAATCCCCCTCTCCCCGCGGGAGAGGGGTTAGGGGTGAGGGAACTCATGTCCGCCCGTGAAGCGCTCCATCTCGGCACGCGCGGCGGCGCGGCGGTACTTGGACGCAACGACATCGGCTCGCTCGAAGTTGGCAAATGCGCTGACTTCTTCGCCGTCAATTTGAATCGCATCGAATTCGCTGGCATGCACGACCCTGTCTCTGCGATCGTGTTCGGACAATCTGTCCGCGTGGATTACACAGTAGTCGGAGGCAAATTCATCGTTAAGAAAGGAAGCGTGGTCACAGTTGATGAAAATAAACTTGTGGAGAAACATAACAAAGCGGCGAAGAGATTGTTGTCCACTTAAAAAGCAAGACCCCCGTTTGCACGGGAGTCTTGTATGACGGGAAGCCGCCGCCATAGGTCAGTCTGAAATACTACAGACCGTCAACAAAAGTGGCGACAGCCAGAATCGCGAATCCGATGAACACGAACCAAAAGGCATTTGCACTGACGACGGGTATCGCGGCAAAGGTTCCGAGCAAACCAAGGACACCTAATACTACCGCGATGATCCACGTGACATTTTTCGGCGCAGAAAGTTTCATGGCATTCTCCTTATTTGAAACGTAACGATCTTGATGGTGTTCCCTAGCTTCCTGGTTGGGCAACCAGCATTCAGGAACTTGTGAATAGTATAACAATGATTTGAACTTATTTCAATATGTTGACCTCATCTTGATCCCTCTCGTCAGAATTTGCCGCCTTGCAACACTTACGCCTGATGAGATTTGCTTAGCAAATCATGCAGTATGAAAGAATCCATTTGCCAATTGAAGGGAAGCCGCCATGTACATTAAGAATTACCGTGAACTACTCGTAGAAGAAACCGAAGTGGAAGGTCTCACCGTGCGCTGGGGTATCAACAAAGACCAGGGCGCGGCGAACTTTTCCATGCGCCTGCTCGAACTTGCGCCGCTCAAGTCCACGCCCATGCACACGCACGATTCAGAGCATGAGATCTACGTGTTGGTCGGCAAAGGTGAAGTAGAAACTGATAATGATAAATACGAGATCCGCGAAGGCTCGGTCATTTATGTAGCGCCGAACGAGATTCACCGCTTCAACAACACCGGTGCATCCATCCTGCGCATGGTGGATGCCGTGATGTTCCCGTCTAAGAAATAACCATTCGTAAGTTTGTCACCCTGAGCGATAGCGAAGGGTCTCTCCTTTGAAATTCGAGACTCTTCGGTCGCGAAGAACGCTCCCTCAGAGTGACATGGTGTTTTTGAGAAGCTCTCTATAATTTTTTCGACTGACAAAAAATAAGAATCATGCTCAACTTTCTGCTCCTCATCAGTGCTGGCTGGCCCGCGATACTTGCTACGGTCATTCTCACCATTATCGGCTTGGTGAAAAGGGACTACCGCTTTCTCGTCGGCGCGTCGATCCTGGCTTTTCCATTCGCATTGGTTCTCAGTGGCTTCCCGATCATCCGATCGCTTGTCTTTCTTTTGCCATTACTGCCGTTCAGCTCTGCTTTCGCCCTGAGTCGTGACCATGAAATGACCGCCTGGATCCTGGCGATTATCTATTTCTTAACGGTCCTCTTACTGCTCTTCGCAGCCGTGACTGGCAACGTATGAGCACACTGGTCATCTTCTCTGGCCTGCCTGGCACAGGCAAATCCACGCTGGCGGATCGACTTGCGCGTGAACTGCGCTGGCCCCTCCTGCGCATTGACGATGTAGTTGGGGACGTTCCTGAGAACCCAACCGTTGAGTTCTGGGATTCGAAAGTGGTGATCCTGCTTGGGCTTACGGAAGTACAACTCGAACTGGGCTTGAGCGTCATAGTCGACTCGGTCTTCATGAATACGGATCGTCAGCATGCGCAACAATTAGCCGAGAAACAGGGCGCGCGCTTCCGCCCGATCTACACGTATATATCCGATGACCAAGTTTGGGAACAGCGTGTTACGGCGCGTTACGAACAGTTGAATAATAGGGATGTCGCTACGTGGAAACAGATTCAGCATCAACGCGGTCACTTCCGTGAATGGGAGCCTAATACTGCCCTCTTTGTGGATGCACTGAATTCCGCTGAACAAAATTATGCAGAGGTCTTGCGCTTTGTCACAAGTGCAGAAGTTGCGCTCAAGCCGCTGGATGATGTGCCTTGGTCGGCGGGTAGGTATCATTAAATTGTTGATTGCCGGTGGTCGAGCGCAAGCAGTCGAGACCACCGTGTAAGCAAAATAATTCTGGTTAGTAGCGGTCTCGACATGTTCCTCGCTATCGCTCCCAGCTACTCGACCACCAGATTTGGAAAATAACGGAGAACCTATGCCCTCATCCACAAAATTGACTCATGCCCTCGTCGACACCGCCATGGGACGCGTCCCGGCTGACCTTGTGATCTGCAATGGTCAGTGGGTCAGCGTTCAATCTGGCGAGATCATTCCTAATACCGATATTGCCATCAGAGACGGGCATGTCGCTTATGTGGGTAATGACGCAAGTCATGCCATTGGCAGGAAAACAAAAGTCATCGACGCGCAGGGACGTTTTCTTGTCCCCGGTTTGCTCGATGGGCACATGCACGTCGAATCAAGTATGCTGACTGTTACCGAGTTTGTGCGCGCAGTAGCGGTGCATGGCACTACCGGAATATTCACAGACCCACATGAGATCGCGAATGTTTTCGGACTCAAAGGCGTGAAGTTGATCGTGGATGAAGCGCAGAAACAGCCCATCCACGTATGGGTGCAGATGCCAGCCTGTGTGCCCTCCGCGCCCGGGTTTGAGACTTCCGGCGCGTCCATTGGTCCAAAAGAAGTCGCGCAGGCGATGAAATGGAAAGGCATCATCGGCTTGGGCGAGATGATGAACTTCCCCGGTGTGTTTATGAGCGATAACAATATGCTCGAAGAAATGTCGATTACGCACGCACACAACAAAGTCATTGGCGGGCATTATCCTTCCCCTGATTTGGGTCTGCCGTTTCATGGGTACGTGGCGGGTGGCGCTGAAGATGACCACGAAGGTATGCAGGTTGAAGATGCCATCGCGCGCGTGCGTCAGGGTATGAAACCGATGCTGCGCTATGGTTCGTCGTGGTTCGATGTGGAGTCGCAAGTCAAGGCGATTACCGAACGCGGCTTGGACTCCCGCCGCATGCTCCTCGTCACCGACGATTCACACGCTGGAACTTTATCCACTGAAGGGCATATGGATCGTGTCCTGCGTCATGCGATTGATCAGGGCTTGAAGCCCATGACCGCGATCCAGATGATGACGATCAACACCGCCGAACACTTTGGTGTGAGCCGGGAAATGGGCATGATCGCCCCCGGTCGCTGGGCAGATGTGGTGCTGGTGAAAGACCTGAATCAATTCAAAGCTGAGTTAGTCATTGCCAAGGGACAATTAATCGTAGAGAGTGGAAAGTGGAAAGTAAGTTTGCCGAAGTTTACATATCCTTCTTGGGCGACGAATTCGGTGCATTTGAAGAAACGGTTGAAAGCGGAGGACTTTAAACTCCCCTCACCCCTCACCCCTCTCCCTCAGGGAGAGGGGCAGGGGGTGAGGGCGAATGTGATTGGCGTGATCGAAAATCAAGCGCCGACTCGACATTTGACCTTTGACCTTCAACCGATCAACGGCGAGATTAAGCCCGATATGAAACAAGATATCGCCAAGATCGCATTGGTCAAACGTCACAAGGGTATGAGCGGTGTGATGCTGGGACTCGTCAGCGGGTTCGGGTTTACTGAGAAATGTGCGATCGCATCCACGGTGGCGCATGACTCACATCACATGATCGTTGTCGGTACGGATGAGGCGTCGATGGCGGTGGCAGGCAACAGCTTGGCAAGTTGCGGGGGCGGTCAGGTCGTGGTCAAAGATGGCAAGGTCATTGGTAAAGTCGAGTTGAAGATCGCGGGCTTGATGTCCGCTGAAAAAGCAGATGTGGTCGCAAGGAAAGCGGAAACGATCCTAAAGGGTTTTAGAACGTGTGGGTGTACACTCAATAATCCAAATATGCAGTTGTCGCTGCTGGCGCTCGTGGTAATCCCCGAGCTGCGCATTTCGGATATGGGTTTGGTGGATGTGATGAATTTTAAATTCATTCCTGTTTTGGAGGGCTAATGCATAATTTTCCTTTTCAACGTTTGCAGGCGGATCTCGCCAAGTTGATCGCACGCACGCCGCCGGGTCAACGTTTGTTGAACGAACCAGATCTGGCGAAACAAATGGGTGTGGCGCGCGCAACATTGCGCGAAGCGATGCGGACATTTGAAACGCAGGGACTGATTCGCCGCCGTCAGGGTTCGGGCACATATGTGGTTGGCAAGGTGTCGGTGATCGATGCGGGACTCGAAGTGTTGGAGAGTCTCGACACCATGGCGCGCCGTATGCAACTGCCGATCACGGTCAGTGATCGGCATGTTGAACAAGTAAATGCGGATGCGGAAACTGCGGCGGGTCTGGGTGTTGACGAAGGGACGCGGCTCACATATGTCCGACGCGTAATCCGTGCCGATGGGCGTCCCGCCGCGTATTTGATCGATACCCTGCCCGAAACGATCCTGACTGCCAGTGAATTGCCCGCTGAATTCAGCGGCTCGGTGCTGGACTTTTTGATCGCGCGCGGTGATGAGCTTGGGGTTTCGCGCGCAGTGAT
>JAYUGV010000353.1:0-7602 GCA_043767565.1 Anaerolineales bacterium | reverse complement strand
AGACGGGGAGATTTCGTTTCCGGCGGATTTGAAGGCAATTACAGCATCAGGCGGTCTGCGGGATGTTAAAGGTGTTTTTCGGCATCTCTATCAGGGTGAATTGGTACATGTAAAACCCTATTACTTGCCTGCGCTTCGTTGTACGCCTGACCATCGTGTATATGCAACAAATGATGCTGCCGTATCCCCGTCACTTGTTTTCGCAAAAGATTTAACCAAAAACCATTACCTGGCTGTGCCGCGCAATTATAAGTTTTCTTCCCCGCAGATTATTGATGTAGAACATCTGCTCGGGTCATACCAGGTTACGTACAAAACTCCGTGGAAATTGTCGCATGTTGATATGCAGAAGATCATGGATTTATCAGCCGAGGGTAGACCGTCGCGGGAGATCGGGGAAATGTTTGGAAAAAGCGGCTCGTACATCCGCCATCTGCGTGTCAAGATCAGGAATGGACGAGTGACTGAAACAAAGACATCCATTCCGTATATTGAGGATGGATATTTGCGATTTCCAAATGAAAGACAACCCGGAATTCCATTAAGAATAAAGTTTAACGCCGAGATCGCCGAGTTGTTCGGGTATTACTGCGCGGAGGGTTCAATTGTTACGGATAGAGCTCGTCCAAACAGTTTCAATATTAGTTTTAGCTTTTCGAAGATGGAAACAGATCTAGCTGAGCGTGTGAGAAGTTTGCTGCAAACGTGCTTTGGGGTTGATGCGCAACTTGTCAAGCGAAGCACGACGCTGGCTGTTTCCATTTCAAAAGCCTCACTTGCCTTGCTGTTCAAAACTCTCGCTGGCGCGGGAGCAACCAAAAAGTATGTGCCCGAAATGTTGTTCGATGCGCCGCGTGGTGTTGTGAAGGCATTTTTGGATGCTTATATCGAGGGTGACGGCCATAAATTTGACAATGGGAAAGTGACATCCACAACAGTATCGAAAGAACTTGCAGATGGGGTTGCATGGCTGGCTTTAAAGTGTGGATACTTTCCATCTGTATATGATTCTGAAATGACCGAAGTCGGTATGATACAAGGTCGAGTAGTGCGCCGCGCGCCACATCAATATACGGTAGTGTGGTACGAGACGGATGAGGTCGAACGCAAGATCGTTGAAACAGAAGACTTCTATTTGATCCCATTACGAGGGATCGAGCGTGAGACTTTCAGTGGAAATGTTTTCAACATGGAGGTTGAAGAGGAGCATAATTATCTGGCGGGCTTCTTCCTTGTTTCCAATTGCCAAAATTGGTTGACGTCGCAAGCGATGCGCGATCCGGCTTCGGATGCGTCTGTGGATTACATCCGTAAGATCTCTCCGCAAGGCATGGTGGATTTTGCGTACAAGACTAAAGCCTCGGTGGTTGTTTCATCCTATAACGAGCCGTTGATTACCAGCGAATGGGCGGTGGAGATCTTCAAAGAAGCCAAAGCCGCGGGTTTGATGTGTGCCTATGTTTCGAATGGCAACAACACGCCGGAGGTGATGGAATATCTTGCGCCGTATCTTTCTGCCTATAAAGTTGATCTGAAATGTATGCAGGATAAAAGCTATCGAAGTTTAGGCGGGGTGTTGCAAAACACATTGGATGGGATCAAACGCGCGCATGAGCTGGGCTTATGGGTGGAGATCGTGACTTTGACGATCCCCGGGTTCAATGATTCGAATGAAGAGCTATGGGATGCGGCGCGATTTATTGCAAGTGTTTCAAAAGATATTCCCTGGCACGTGACGGCATTCCATAAAGACTATAAGATGACGGAACCCGATAACACTCCGGCGCAGACTTTGATCCGTGCGGCGGAGATCGGACGTGAAGCAGGGTTGCGTTATGTCTACGCCGGGAATTTGCCGGGTCAGGCTGGGGAGTATGAAGATACTTTTTGCGCAGGGTGCAATTTCCGGCTGGTGAAAAGAAGCGGATACGTCATCCGTGAGTATCATGTGACGGGGCAGGGAACGTGTCCAAAATGCAATTCTAAAGTGCCGGGTTTGTGGCATAACGACCCCTCTCAGGTAGTGTTAAATGGGTTGGGTATGCCATTGCCCGTATCCTAAATTTTGTTTTGCTGTATAATCTGTTCATTACTCGGAAGGAGGTGCCCTGCGCTAAGTATTTCCGAATTGTTTGCCCCCCAAAAAACCTTTGTACTTAATCGAATCCAAACTCTATTTCTCTCAGGAGGAGAAACGTGAAACATAAACTATTCGCTTTACTATCCCTGTTCATTCTCGCGAGCATGGTCCTTGCAGCCTGCGGTGGCGCAGCCACTGAAGCACCCGCTGCGACTGAAGCCCCGGTCGTGGCACCTCCAACCGAAGCTCCACCAGCAGCAACCGAAGCGCCAACAGCAATGCCTGCGTTCGTGGGTGAGGCGCTCACTGCACCGGATTGTAATTATGGTGGCGAAGTCAAATCCATTGAAGCTGTGGATCAATACACTGTTAAGTTCACCTTCTGTGCGCCGGAACCAGCCTTTATTGCGAAGGTCGGCTCGGTGGAAGCCTTCAATATCTATGATGAAGATTATCTGAAGGAAACTGGCGGCGACGCGGTTGCCATGAACGAAAACCCCGTTGGTACCGGTCCTTACATGGTTTCGGAATGGGTCCGCGGCGATCATATCACTATGATCCCCAACCCCAACTACTTCGGCGATAAGCCCGCTAACTCCACCTTCGTCTTGAAGTGGAACAAGGAAGCTGCCGCTCGTTTGCTTGACCTGCAGGCTGGCAATGTCAGCGGTATTGCTGAAGTGACGTCTGACGATCTCGCCACTATTCAAGCCGACCCGAACCTGAAGCTTGCCCCGCGAGCGATCAACAACTTCCTGTATTTGGGCATCAACAATGTCAAGCCGCCCTTTGATAATGAAAAGGTGCGCCAGGCGTTTGCCATGCTTATCAATAAGCAGCAGATCGTGGATGACTTCTATGCTCCCGGTTCTGTTGCTGCAACCCAGTTCGTACCCGCAGGTGTGAAGCCCGGTTACACCGATGGCTTCGTTGATACAACCTATGATGCTGCCAAGGCTGTTGAAATGTTGAAGGCGGAAGGCTTCGATTTCACCAAGGAATACACCCTTTCCTATGCCGAGCGCACCCGCCCGTACTTCCCCCAGCCTACCAAGATCGCTCAGGCTGTCCAGGCTCAACTGGCTGAAGCCGGTATCAATGTCAAGTTGGAATTGGAAGAATGGGCAACCTATCTTCCCGCCGTGCGTGCTGGCGAAAAAGAGCTCTTCTTCCTTGGTTGGAGTGAAGACTATCCCGATGCCACCAACTGGTACGATGTCTTCCTGACCGGTTCCAGCGCTGCATTTGGCAATGCCTTCCCCGACATTGTCGACAACATCAAGAAGGCTGCCCAGTCCGGTGATCCAGTTGAACGCCAGAAGCTGTATGACGAAGTCAACAAGCTGTATGCCCAACACGTGCCGACCATTGTTATCGCTCACGGCACTATCAACCAGGCTTATCTGGCTTCGGTAGAAAACGTTCAACTTGGACCGTACAACGAGAACTTCCCGCTGATGAAGACTGCTGATGGAACCCTGGTCTACTCTCAAGATGGCGAACCTGTTTCGTTGTTCTGTGCAGATGAAACCGACGGCAGCTCCTTCCGTGCTTGCAATCTGATCTTCAGCAAGTTGTATAAGTTCACCACCACTTCCATTGCGGAACCCGACCTGGCTGAAAGCTGTACCGGCAATGCCGATGCAACCGAATGGACCTGTGTCCTCAAACAGGGTGTCTTGTTCTCCAACGGCGCGGCATTGGATGCCAACGACGTGGTTGCCTCCTTCAGCGCCGGCATGGATTACAACAATCCGCTGCGCAAGGGTAACACTGGTACTTACCAGTATTTCAAAGACCTGTTTGGACCCAAGGTCATGAACCAGCCCGCTGAGTAATTGAAACTTTGTTAAAATTGGATGGAGCATGGCAACATGCTCCATCCAATTAATTTATATCAGGAGCCCCGGATGACGCAGTTTCTAATTAGAAGATTGTTCTTGGTTTTGCCAGTGCTGGTGGGCATCCTGCTGGTTACCTTTACGATCACAAGATTGGTCCCAGGGGATCCTTGTTACGTCATGTTGGGGGAGCATGCCACCGAAGCGACATGTAAGGAATTCAGGGCGCGCTTCGGGTTGGATAAAAGTATTCCCGAACAATTTGGGCGCTACGTTTTCAATATAGCGCAGGGGGATTTTGGCAATTCTCTCAAAGACCGCAGACCGATCACTGTCATCATCGGCGAGCGCCTGCCTCTGACAATCGAATTGACCGTACTAGCAATGCTCTTCTCTTCCACTTTTGGGGTCCTGCTGGGAGTTATTTCCGCACTCAAACGTAATACTATTATTGATACGCTGACCATGCTGCTTGCCAATATGGGGGTGAGTATGCCGGTCTTTTGGCTGGGTTTATTATTAGCTTATTTCTTTGCGTTGGTCATGAAAGGCACCCCGTTCCAACTTCCGCCCAGCGGTCGTTTGTCTGCTGGTATTTCGATGATTCCACTGGCGAAGACGTGGGGAATAGAGAATGCTACCGGGGTGAAAGCTTTCCTGTTGGCATTGCTTTCCAATTCAGCAATTTTGAATGGCTTGTTAACGGGTAATTATGCTCTGACACTTGATGCGCTCAAGCATCTTATTCTGCCAGCGCTGGCGGTGGGTACCATTTCCCTCGCTGTCATTGCCCGTATGACGCGTTCAGCACTCCTGGAAATTCTTGGGCAGGATTATATTCGTACGGCGCGGGCGAAGGGCTTGAAATATGCGCTCGTGATCAGGAAGCATGCCTTACGAAACGCCATGATCCCGATTGTGACGATCATCGGCATTCAAACTGGCGGCTTGCTTTCAGGAGCCGTGCTTACAGAAACCATATTCTCCCTGCCTGGGGTGGGGTCACGAATGGTTGATGCAATTCTGGGGCGCGATTACCCGGTCGTGCAGGGTTTTTCGGTCGTAATCGCTTTGATCTTTGTTTTTACAAACCTGATCGTGGACGCATCGTACGCCTATCTTGATCCGCGTGTGCGGGTGAAATAATATGAGTATCCAAAAAGAGGTCCCTGTTCTTATTGCAGAGTCGATCCAACAGACGGACAGCCCTTTTAGGATCAAATTGCGGCGGTTGTTCAAGCATCGGTCTGCCCAGTTGGGTATGTTCCTGTTGGGTGTTCTAATCATCTGCGCCGTCTTTGCTGAACAGATCGCGCCCTTTGACCCGATCGTGCCTTTGAAAAATGTCAAACGCCGCGATCCAGCTTGTATCCATATCTTCGGTTGCCCGGCTGACAAATCCCAGCACTTGATGGGCATTGATGGAAATAGCCGCGACCTATTTTCTCGGATCATATTTGGAGCACGGCTCTCCCTGCAGGTTGGGATCTCAACGGTCACTTTTGCCATCATCATTGGCGGCTTGCTGGGCGCCACTGCAGGATTTATCGGCGGCTGGTTGGATGATGCGATCATGCGTTCGCTGGATGTGCTGCAGGCATTTCCGAGCCTGCTTTTGGCGATTGCAATCGTGGCGGTTCTGGGTCCGGGTCTGATCAATGCTCTGCTGGCGATTGCCATTATTGAGATTCCAATTTTTGCCAGGGTGGTAAGAGCCAGTGTGGTGTCCATCAAGGAACTTGATTTTATTTCCGCTTCGCGGGCTTTGGGTGCATCTGAACTGCAGATCTTGTGTAGCCGGATCATGCCCAATGCGCTGACGCCCCTGATCGTACAGGGTACGTTGGGTATCGCCTCGGCGATCTTGAGTGCGGCTGCGCTGAGCTTTCTCGGGCTGGGCGCCGAGTTTCCGACACCGGAGTGGGGGTTGATGCTGGGAGAAGAACGCAACAGTGTTTTCAACGCGCCTTTCCTTGTTTTCTTTCCAGGGATAGCGATCATGATCACAGTGTTATCGTTCAATTTGATCGGTGATGGCTTGCGCGATGCGCTTGATCCACGGCTTTCAAATGTGAATTAGGCGAAACGCGAATTGGAAACAGGCTTGGGGGCAGATAAAAATTTATTATTGAGAAGCAGTCATCGGCTGGGTTTGTGAAGCGTGAATTTCATCCACGTTGAATTCTCCGGCTGATGATTTTATTTCTGATGCAGGATGCAGAAGTTTTAAGTCCATTAAAAATAAATGTGATGTATAAAGGGCGAGTTCACAAATCCCTGCGCAGGAGTATTTCAATGGTTGGCACACATGAATTTGTCGAGGATGAAAGAAATCAGAATATTCTGGTTTATGTGAATGGGGAATTTTTTCAAAGGAATGAAGCGAAGGTGTCTGTTTTTGACAGCGCGTTTTTAGTTGGGGATGGGATCTGGGAAAGCTTTCGACTGCACAATAACAAGCTGGCATTTATAAAACAGCATCTGGCGCGTTTGCATGCCAATGCAAAAATGCTGGACTATGATCTGGGAATTTCCCCGGAAGCGATCATCGAAGAAGTGTATAAGACCGTGCGTACCAATCAGATGACATCCAATGATGTTCATATCCGTTTGATGATCACGCGCGGAAATAAACGCTCGCCTTCGCAGGACCCGCGCACGAATATAAGCGGACCGACGATCGTGATCATTGCAGAATATAAATCGCCCAGCCGTTCAGTGGATGCGGGGCTGCGGTTGTTCACGGTGCATGTGAGAAGGGGCGCGCCTGATGTTCAAGATCCAAAATTACATTCGCACAGCAAATTGAATTGTATTCTGGCGTGCATCCAGGCGGCTAAAGCCGGGGCGGATGAGGCTCTGATGCTTGATCCGCTTGGGTTTGTCAGCACTTGTAATTCAACCAATTTTTTTATGGTTCACGACAATCAGGTGTGGACTTCCACCGGCAAGTATTGTATGAACGGCATCACGCGGGGGAATATAATTTCTTTGTGTAAAAGGAATGGTATCGAAGTTTTTGAAAAGGATTTTTCACTGTACGATGTTTACAGCGCGGAGGAGGCGTTCGTCACGGGGACATTTGGCGGGGCGTCGTATGCCTCTGAAGTGGATGGGCGGGTGATCGGTGATGGTCAATTGGGGGAGATGACGAAGCGCTTGCAGAAGCTTTATACAGACCTGTTGGATGAGGAATGTCCGGCGTAATGTTTCGATCGGGAGATGAACATATGGAGCCTGGAGAGAAGATCGCTGAACTCCGAAAGTTAATGGCAGTGCATGAGATCGATGCTTATATCGTGCCGAGCGCTGATCCGCATCTAAGTGAGTATCCGGCTGAGCGGTGGAAAGCCAGAGTCTGGCTCTCGGGGTTCAAAGGTTCAGCGGGAACAGTTGCCGTGACGCAGAAAGAAGCGGGTCTGTGGACCGATCCGCGCTATCACATGCGGGGTGAGACGGAATTGGCTGGTTCGGGAATCAAGTTGTTCAGATCTGGTGTGATGGGTGTGCCGTCTTATAGCGAATGGCTTGACCAGGAGTTGGGGGCAGGGAGTGTGATTGGGTTTGATGGCAGTGTGGTCTCCATGGCAGAGTTGGCTCGACTGCAAAAAACATTTCAGGGGAAAGCGGTCGCGTTTGCGGTACAGCATGATCTGGTGGGGGAGATTTGGCAGAATAGAC
>JAYUGV010000352.1:0-3071 GCA_043767565.1 Anaerolineales bacterium | reverse complement strand
TCGATGAAAATGCGTTAGGGCGCGTTACTGTTGAGCCGATCTGGGCGAAGGTCTCTTCGCCGCATTACCATGCCTCGGCGATGGATGGGTTTGCGGTGCGGGCGGAAGAGACGAATGGGGCGCAACCCTCATCACCCGTCACGCTCGTCACACGTCACACGTCCCCTGAGCAGTTATCAGTGAACAGTGAACAGTTATCAGCCCGGGCGCAGTATGTGGATACAGGCGACCCGCTGCCTGATTGGGCGAATGCGGTCATCCCGATCGAGAATGTGGAATCGTTGGATGAAAACGGACAGATCACATCAGCGATCCGTCAGCCGTCTGCAATTCGAATAAGAGCCGCGGTCGCGCCGTGGAGTCATGTGCGCCCGTTGGGTGAGGATATTGTTGCAACACAATTGGTTTTGCCAACTGGGCATATCCTCAAGCCAGTGGACTTGGGTGCGATTGCCGCATCGGGACATCAGGAAATCAAAGTCGCACGAAAACCGAAAGTGGCGATCCTGCCAACCGGGACAGAGCTTGTTCCGATCGGGAGCAAGCTCAAAGCGGGTGATATTCTTGAATACAACTCGCTTGTCCTTGCGGCGCAGATCAAAGCGATGGGCGGTGAACCGACTCGGTATCCCATCACGAAAGATGATTTTGATCTGATCTGTGAACGTGTGCAGGAAGCCGCACAGGATCACGATCTGGTTTTGCTCAATGCAGGGTCGTCCGCGGGCGCGGAAGATTTTTCTGCGAAGGTTGTAGAGAAACTCGGCACACTTTTAGTCCATGGTGTTGCGGTGAGACCCGGTCACCCAGTCATCTTGGGTTTAATCAATCGTCAATCCGAAACACTTGCACCTGGCGCAAGTGCAGGTGTCGTAAATCGTAAATCGAATGAGGAGATTGCTTCGGGGACGAGCACCCCTCGCAATGACGTTCCAATTATCGGTGTCCCCGGTTACCCAGTCTCTGCCGCACTCACGATTGATATCTTCGTTGAACCTCTCATTGCCAAATGGTTTGGGCGGAGACCTCTTGAACTTCCAACTGAGACAGCCATCCTTACACGTAAACTTGTCTCACCGGCGGGTGACGATGATTTTGTTAGAGTCGTGGTTGGCAAGGTGGGAGAAAAACTTCTTGCCGCGCCGTTAGCGCGCGGGGCGGGTGTTATTACATCATTAGTGCAAGCAGATGGACTGGCGTTGATCCCAAGCGGTACGCAGGGCATTGAAGCGGGTGAGAAGATTCAAGTTCGGCTTTATCGCACCAGAACCGAAATTGAAAAAACAATTCTTGCCATCGGCTCACATGATCTTACCCTTGATCTCATGGCGCAGTTTCTTGCTGAGCATGACCGCAGACTTGCCTCTGCCAATGTCGGTTCGCAGGGTGGACTGGTCGCATTGCGGCGCGGTGAGGCGCATCTGGCTGGGTCGCATTTGTTGAACCCTGAAACCGGCGAATACAACATCTCATATATTCGTCAGTACATGCCGAACATTCCGGTCAAAGTTGTCGCATTGGTGGGACGTGAACAAGGTCTGATGGTGAAGCAGGGCAACCCAAAGGGCATAAAAAGTTTGGGAGACCTCGTCAGCTCTGATGGGAGTCAGAAGCGGAGCATCCGCTTTATCAATCGTCAACGCGGGGCTGGTACACGTGTCCTATTGGATTATCATTTGAAATCAATGACAATAACACCAGAGTCTATTGTTGGCTATAATCAGGAAGAGTATACTCATCTCGGAGTTGCTGCGGCGATCGCTTCGGGTCGCGCTGACTGCGGGCTTGGGATTGCCGCTGCCGCACAAGCTTTGGATCTGGATTTTGTGCCGTTGTTTCAAGAACGTTATGATTTGGTGATCCCCAAACAATTTGCAGATGACGAATTGCTTGCGCCGCTTTTCTCACTTTTGGCTGATCCGGATTTTCGAAAAGCCGTTTCTCAACTGACAGGTTACGACGTGTCTGTGATGGGCACGCTCATTTTGGAGGATTAGATGAACGAAGGTTTAATTATTGACGATAATCGTCAGACAGCCGATGCGTTGAATCAGATGCTGGCTGTGTTGGGATTTAAAGCGCGGGTGGCGTATGGTTCAAGCTCGGCGATGGAAATATTGGGAACCGGCTTTACGCCGAAGTTTATTTGTCTTGATATCAATATGCCCGGTGTGGACGGTACCGAGATCCTTGCGTATCTCAAACGCGAACCGCGCTTGACGCCTGTGCCGGTGTTCGTAATCACCTCAGATGACCAACCCGAAACACGTACGAAGGTCATGAAACTCGGTGCAACGGTCATGCTCATCAAACCCGCCACGATCGATGCGATGGAAAGTGCATTCAAAACGGCGAGACTATTGTCGTAATATTCCGTGCAGTGAAATTGAAAACGTGCTCTTGCCTAAAGAGCACGTTTTTTTTGTTTTCACATGTTGGCGCGATTGAGTATCTCGATAGCCATATTTCTTTGTGAGTATAATCCTGACAGAAATCTATCTGGAGGTTTCCAAATGAAGAAAGTGTTGTTTTTTGTATTGATGCTCACCGCATGTACGCTTGTCGCTTGTGGCGGTAGTAGCGATCCTGGCACAGAGGCGAATGTAGTGACCACGCTCGTGCCTGTCCCCGTTGAATACGCTGGTAAGACCAATCCTCTTGGCGCAGATGCGGCAACTGCCGGCGCTGAAGTATTTAAAACCAACTGTGAAGCCTGCCATGGAACTCAAGGTCATGGTGATGGACCTGCTGGTGCCTCTCTCGACCCGAAGCCTAAGAATCTTGCTGAATTGCAGACCCAGGCTGGCGATGATTATTTGTTCTGGCGTGTCAGCACCGGTAAGGAAGGCACCTCGATGGTCGCCTGGAAAGGTGTTTTGACTGAAGAACAGATCTGGCAGGTGATCGCGTTCGTCCGAACTTTGCCGAAGTAAGAATAGGCAAAGCTTTATATTCAGGACTTTCGCTTAGCGCCCCATTTTTATGTCACCCTGAGCGCCAGCGAAGGGTCTCTACTTCCGAAATCAGAGATTCTCACCTGCACTTGCGCCAGGTGCAAGTGTCGCTCCGCT
>JAYUGV010000351.1:0-19579 GCA_043767565.1 Anaerolineales bacterium | reverse complement strand
AACCTGTTCGAAAAGCTAAACCCCGCTATCGAAGGCACAGGCATTGGGCTGGCATTGGTCAAACGCATCATCGAAACCCACGGCGGCAGGGTCTGGGTCGAATCAGAGGAACCTGGCAAAGGCTCAACATTTTGTTTCATGATACCCGCCGCCGGAAAATAAAAATGGGCGCTGGTAGGATCTCGCGCCCATTTCGTTTTGGTTCAATTCTGCTTGTTGCTTCGGCAGTTGTACTGCCGGAGGCACCGGTGTTCAGCAGTGCAACTGCTGAACCAACCTCGTAAAACAATTTTGACTGATTACTTCATTCACCTTACGCAGCTCACGCCTATTGGGTTGAATCTTTGCATAAAGGTATTTCAACGCCAAGACGCTAAGGCGCGAAGTGTATAAAATCTTAGCGTCTTTGCGCCTTGGCGTTAAGATACTCTGTGAGGAATTCATCTGTGCGTAAGGTGATTACTTAATTCAATTTACAAATTAAAGAACACAGCCGCAACCGTAAACACAGAAGCCAGTACGATCACCCCTGAACTGACGATCGCAAAATTCCTCTGGAAACCATTGTTGACGAATTCGCCCATTAAGTCACGGTCACTGGTTAGGTTGATGAGGAAGTAAAAGACCAGCGGCAGGGCAATGGCATTGATGATCTGCGTCACCAGCGCCACCTGGAAGAGCGTCACATTGCTGAGGATCACGAACAAGGTCGCGATCAAGAGTTGGGAAATATATAGAATGTAGAACGTCTTGCTCTCTTTGAACGAATCGTTCAAGCTGCCGGAGAGACCAAAAAATTCAGCGAAGGCATAGGCAGTTGAAAGCGAAACAATCACCAGTCCCATAAAGCCCGCGTTGAGGATCCCAATCGCAAACAGTTGCGAAGCGATCTTCCCGGCAAACGGCGCGATCGCCAGCGCGGCTCGCTCACCTGAATCCAATACAATGTGATTGACGAAGAGCGTTGCAGCAGTAGCGACGATCATGAAGAAGGAGAAAAAATTCGTGAGGAAGGCGCCCGAATACGTCTCGAGTTGCGACATGCCTACCTTCCCCTTCTCGATCTTCTTATCGTACGCAAAACTGCTGACGAAGAACTGACCCCAGGGGGTAATAGTTGTACCCAACACGCCCATGCCGATGATCAAATAATCTCGCAGGTACGAACGCGTGAACACCGCGCCGTGCGGATACGCCAGATTCGATAGCGCCAAATTCCAATCTGGCTTTGCTTTCACCGCTGAGAAAATATAGACGAAGAAAAATACACACGCCACCAGCATAATGGACTGTGTCATTTTATAGTTGCCGCGTGTGATCAACACAAATGCGATGATGACGATCACGATCACAGCCGGGATCGGCTGGATGCCGAACATGCCACTGGTCGTTTTCACCGCGGAGAGCTCGGTGACCAGCGTTCCGATGTTTGCAATGAGCAACGTTCCGAAGATGAACACCGAAGCGCGCACACCATAACGCTCGCGGATCAAGTCCGCAAGTCCGCGGCGGGTGATAATGGTCAGGCGCATGCCCATTTCCTGTGTAATTGCCAGCAGCAGTGTGATGACCGGCAGCAGAAATAGAATTGGATAGCCTAACTTTGCACCCGCGATGGAATAGGTCGCGACGCCGCCCGCATCGTTATCTGCCATGGCAGTGATGGTGGCGGGCCCGAATACTGTTAGAAAGATCAGCAGCTTCTTCCAAAGTGAGGAAAAGAACCGCCCATTGCGGTTGATGAGAAATTTGTTTTCCATGTTGCCTCTTATAAATAAGTTATATTTATTGCTCCTTCGCTCTCGACGGCGTCCCCGCCGTCGAGGACGGCGGCTTGAGCAAAGGGAACTATTAACGGTAAAAGCGCGGCAGGCGTTTCTTCCAAGCCGTCGGAATAATTTTGTCCAGCGCGTCGTCGGCGGTGACAATGCCGTGCATTACGTTATCTTCATCGACGACCGGAATGGCGATCAGATCATATTTGGTGATGACTTGTGCCACTTCATCCTGGTCATCGCTGAGGTTGACGCTCTTCACGCGGTCTTCCATGAATTCTTCCACGCGCGCCTGGGGATCGGCAAAGATCAAATTGGACAATGAGAACACACCCATCAAATGATCGGTCGTATCAGTGACGTAGACATAGAACAACGTCTCGGCATCGGTGGCGGTCTCACGCAGGATCTTGATAGCTTCTTCAGCCGTGACGTTCGGCGGCACACAGGCATATTCGGTCGTCATAATGCCGCCCGCAGAATCTTCATCGTAAGAGAGCAGTTTCTGCATCTCATCCGAATCTTCCTTGTTCATCAATGCCAGCAATCCGCGACTGCGCTGCGCAGGCAATTCTGCCAGCAGGTCCGCGGCTTCATCCGGCTCCATCTCTTCGAGCAGGTCTGCCACCTTTTCATCAGACATGTTCTCGATCAGGTCGGCTTGATATTCGGTTTCCACTTCCTCCAGGGTATCGGCGAGCTGTTCCATGTTGAGGGCTTCGAGCAGCTGACCGCTTTCGAGTTTGTTCATATCGCTGAGGATCTCAGCCACATCGGCGGGATGCAGTTCCGAGATACTTTCCACCGGCACGCGTAAACGCATAAAGGGATCGTGACGCAGAAGCTCTACATCGTCCCATGAGATAAAGGTTTGGGGCGCTGGCAGGTTGAAGGTCGAAGTGATGCGTTGGGTTATATCCGCAATACCGAGCCTGCGAAAAATTCCCAGCATGCCAATATCCACATTGCCCACGTACAGCGTCCCGTTGACGCGCACGAGTTCAAGATCGTTCACGCGCACTACGCGCGCGCCATCGGTATCGATGATCTGCTTATCGAGCACATCGCGCGAAAGGAAGATATCGTTTTCCATGGGTTGATAATTCGGGAGCTCATCGGCGCGGCACTTCAGCGCAATCGAGGGTGTGAACAATGCCAGCACCAGTGCGTAGGGCACCATGCTGATTTTGTTCTTATCCTTGATCACCACCGCATCCACAATGGGATGAGTCGCATCTGCGAGTTCACGCGCGATCAAGTCTTCCAGTTTTCCAATATAGCGACCATCAAAATCGGTGATGGTGTGGCCGAGAATTTCACTCAAAAAAGCCATAGGGACCTCCGTAAATTTGTTTTGGACGGAGACAATAAAAAATCGCCTCCGTTTGAACGAAGGCGATTCATACCCAGCCGTTGTCTGTTTCTGTTTCCCCAGCCTTACCCCTGCTCCGAATCATTTCACGGAGCGCACATGTGCAAATAGAGGCGGTCTGACAAAAGCAGAAAGGACGAACGATATGAATGCAGGTCTTCGTTCGGAAAGGTTCTGTTTATTACTATCCGTATCCACGGATAACCTCCTTGCAGCATGTGTTTCGTTTTGCCTTTTGTCATTCTGAGCCGCGATAGCGGCGATACTTGCACCGCACGCAAGTGTAGGTGAGAATCTCTACCACGTTGAGGGAGACTCTTCGCTACGCTCAGAGTGACATGATCAGGCTTCACATGTTGGCAAAATGAATGCCTCCCGTTACAAAGAACCAGGAGGCGCGGAAAACATGCGTTATAAAACGCCGCCTCTCTGGTTGAGCTTTAGCACTGCGCATCGTAGGGATTTGATTCCCAGCCACTTTGAGTGAAGCCTTAATCCGACTCCACCTGGTCTACCCTTTGGCGTCTTTCGACGTTTCAGGACAATGGCCTGTGTATCTTGCAGCCGCCTGGCCTAACGAGGACTATTCAATTGCATTGTCTTTATACACCCGCCTTGCGGAGGTTGTCAAGAATTTGTTATAGGCTGTTATAAGATTTGCAAGAGAGCTGCAAGTAAGGGAACCCATGTTCATTCAACATGTTCAGAAGTGTTCTATTGACTCACCTTACACAGAACGTCCCGCAGACTCTCTTGAAAAACCTGGTTGAGCAGCTCAAATGCCAAAGTCAACGCCACGGCACATGACCTGCCCAGCAACAACCACACATTGTGTGGCAGAACAACTAGAAAATACAGAACTGATCATCCCCCTCATCCATAAAAAACCCTCCCCCAGCTTATGCGGCTGCGGGGAGGGTTTTTGTTTTCCACTGTCATGATTTTGCCCGAACATTGCAACCCCATTTTTTCAATTCAAGTCATATAATGGAGCAAGTCATCAAAATCCAATCGAAGCGGGAACCCTGCCAAAATGCCGACCAACCTCAAAGACCTCGAAGACCGCTTATGGGACGCCGCCGACCAGTTACGCGCGAACTCCCATCTCAAATCATCGGAATATTCCGTCCCTGTGCTGGGACTTATCTTCCTGCGCTATGCGGACGTGAAATTCGCGTACGCGGATGAGGGACTCAAAGCGAAGTTTGCCAACAAGCGGCGCGGAATCACCCGCGATGATTATCAAGAGTTGAGCGTGGTCTATCTGCCAGAGAAGGCACGCTGGAATCATTTGTTGCACCTGCCCGAAGGCGCGGACATAGGCAAGGCGTTGAACGAGGCGATGACCGAGGTCGAGAAAGAGAACGAAGACCTGAAAGGCATCCTGCCCAAGAATTACACGGCGTTCGACAAGCCCTTGCTCACCGAACTGCTCAAGAGTTTTAACAGCATCCCAATGGACATCGAAGGCGACACCTTTGGCAAGATTTACGAATACTTCCTCGGCAAGTTCGCCATGAGCGAGGGACAAAAAGGCGGCGAGTTCTTCACGCCGACTTCCATCGTCAAGTTGATTGTGGAAATCATCCAGCCGTTCGAGGGCAAGATTTATGACCCTGCCTGCGGTTCGGGTGGTATGTTCGTGCAGAGTTTGGATTTCGTGACGCGCCATCAGCACCTTGGTGCCAAAGGCGGGACTCTCAGCGTGTATGGACAGGAACGAGTCGAAGAGACGGTGAGACTCTGTAAGATGAACCTGGCAGTTCACGGCTTGGGCGGAAGCGTCCTGCAAGGCAATTCCTATTACAGCGACCCGTTCGAGGCAGTCGGCAAGTTCAATTATGTGATGGCGAATCCCCCGTTCAATGTGGATGGCGTCAACAAGGAAGATTTGAAGAGCCGCACCGACCGCTTCCCGTATGGTATGCCGAAGAACGATAACGGCAATTACATCTGGATTCAAATGTTCCTGAGTTCGCTCGCTTCTAATGGACGCGCGGGTTTCGTGATGGCGAACTCGGCTTCGGACGCGCGCCAATCGGAAATGGAAATTCGCAGGCAGATGATTGAAGCGGGCGAAGTGGATGTGATGGTGGCGGTCGGCTCGAATATGTTCTACACCGTGACCCTGCCTGTCACGCTTTGGTTTTTGGATAAGGGAAAAACGAATTTCACCGCGAAGAGCGCAAAGGACGCGAAGGAAGAAAAAAATCTTGGCGGTCTTAGCGAGCTTCGCGGTTCAAATGATCTTGGGGTTAGGTCCCGCGACACCATCCTCTTCATCGACGCGCGCAACATCTACACCCAAATTGACCGCGCCCACCGTGAATGGAGCGACAATCTGATTGCGTTGATTGCGACATTGGCGAATTTGTATCGCGGTGATGATTCTGTAGAGACGTTGCATTGCAACGTATCTACGATGGCGGCCGATTTCCCCAATTTCACAGACGCGCAAATCGCCGACCTGAAATCGGCAATCGCAAATCGTAAATACGTAGATATTCCCGGGTTGTGCAAGGTGGCGACGATTAAAGAGGTGGAAGCGCAAGGCTGGAGTCTGAACCCTGGACGTTACGTGGGCGTGACCGAGAAAAACGCTGGCGATGTAGATTTTGCCGCGCGGCTCGAAGAATTGAACGAAGAACTCGAAACGCTCAACGCCGAAGCGCGCGAGTTGGAAGAAAAGATTGCTGAAAATGTTTCTTCGCTTTTAGGGTAATCATGGCACATATTCAGCAATCCACACTGCGAGAAGTTTGCATGCTAGTCACCGATGGAACACATGACACGCCAAAGACATTGGATTCGGGTGTGCCATTTATAAAGGCTAAGCAAATTAACGATGGAATTATCGAATTTGCTGATTGCGAATTTATTTCCTATGAAGACCATCTCAAAGTTATCTCGCGGTCGAAGCCAGAAAAAGGCGACACATTGTTCGCCCATATTGGGGCAAGTTTAGGCGAAGCAGCATATATCAATACCGACATGGAATTTAGCATAAAAAATGTTGCATTATTTAAGCCAGACCCGAAAAAAATATTCCCACGTTATCTTTATTATCTGGTCATAAACAATGAATTTCAGAATGGAATAAAGAATAGGCGTACTGGGTCGGCTCAACCTTTTGTGAGTCTGGATATTTTACGAACCAATCCAATTCGATTCGTTGAAGATATTCCCACCCAACGCCGCATCGCAGACATCCTCTCCGCTTACGATGACCTGATTGAAAACAACACACGCCGCATCCGCATTTTGGAGGGAATGGCACAGGCGATTTATCAAGAGTGGTTTGGGAAGGTGGATAAAGAGTCTTTGCCTGAGGGATGGGAGGAAAGAAAGTTAGGTGACATTGCGCAAGATATTCGCCGCAACATTCACCCAAATGATATTGACTCTGAAACACCTTATTTTGGATTGGAGCACTTACCACGTAAATCCATTGCATTATCAGAATGGGGAAAAGCGGGCGATGTTCAAAGTACGAAACTCGCCTTCAAGAAGGGCGAAATTCTCTTTGGGAAAATTCGTCCCTATTTTCATAAAGTCGGTGTTGCGCCACTTGATGGTGTTGCATCTTCTGACACGATTATCATTGCTCCAAAATCGTCAGAATACTTTGGGCTTGTGCTGAGTTGCGTGTTCAGTGAAGATTTTGTCAATCAAGCAACACGTACATCACAAGGTACAAAAATGCCACGTGCTAATTGGGATGTTTTGGTGAAATATCCTGTTCTGATTCCACCCAAACCATTATTGGAGCAATTTAATCAGACTACGAAAGATTTCGTTGAATTGATTCAGAACCTTTTATTTCGTAATCGCAACCTGCGCCAAACGCGTGACCTGCTGTTGCCGAGGTTGGTTTCGGGCGAAATTGCCGTCCACGAATGAGACCACGAATGCACGAATATTTGGTTGCGCGTTCGGGTATTCGTGAAAAATTCGTGGATGGTTTTTTGCCGCAAACCGTCCACGAATAAGACCACGAATGCGCGAATGGCCGGTTGCACGTTCGCCGAAGGTTCGTGTGGTATTCGTGGAGGGTTTTTGCATGGACGGTTTTCTCTGCGATAAAATACGCCATGATATTTAAGGAAATATTATGCCGCTCGTAAACGATTCAACTGGCAACGACCTGACCTACCGCCTTATCGGGTTGGCGATGGAAGTCCACAACGAAATTGGATATGGCTTCAAAGAAGAAGTGTACGAGAAAGCCCTTGAAGTCAAACTCAATCACGCCAATATCGAACCAAATCGGCAGTATGAAGTCTTTGTGGATTTTGAAGGCGAGCGAGTGGCGACCTTCTATCTGGACTTGTTCCCCGAAAAACAAGTCGTTGTGGAAGTCAAAGCGTTCAGCCATCAACTGACCAATGATGAACTGGCGCAAGTCATCAACTATTTGAAAGCCACAGGCGCAGAAGTTGGATTGTTGTTCAATTTCGGGCGCAGACGCTTGGAATATCGGCGCATCTTTCCAGGCAAAGACATGAAACCCGTTCAACGGCTTGGGCGCGATAATGCCATCAAGAAGTGACGCCGTCGGGAGTTCGTTTATTCGTGAAGTATTCGTGGACGGTCTTTGCCGCAAACCATCCACGAATGAGACCACGAATGCGCGAATTGAGAGTTGCGCGTTCGCCGAAGGTTCGTGCAAAATTCGTGGATGGTTTTCCATGTGAGATTGATACAATAAGCATTATGAAAAATCCTTGTCATTTAGTAGTCAGGTTTTCAGATACGATGTTTGATGTGGGTGATGTGGTTGCCATTCATAATGCAATCGTGAAAAAAGACGGCGCGGTCTGGTTTGGCAAATTGGGTCAAACGCTCTCACAAAATCGAGTTGATATGCTCGCCGAGCAAATCGAGCAAGGGATTCCGACTTATCTGTATTTAGTCAAAGGCAATCGCCGAAAGTCAACCGCCTATCGGGCAAAATTGTTGTCATTATCAAAAGACAAACCCAAAGAAAAGAAACTCATTCCCGCGTATTATGGCGAGAAGAAACTCCTACAATATATGCAAGCGTGGATGAAGATTGGGCAAATCGAACTCATTGATATGTCCGAAATGGACTCTCTCAAAGCCGTCAATTCCGTGTTTCCAATTTCAGAGACCTTGCAACGTAGTTCATCGGGTTATTTTCTGGTTCACGAAAGCAAATCCATTTTCTAACAACCTGTTCGCCAACCTGCGCCAAACGCGCGACCTGCTGTTGCCGCGGTTGGTTTCGGGTGAAATCGCCGTATAACCGCCGCGCCGCGTGATGGCGTGGTTGTAGAGACGGTGCAATGCAACGTCTCTACGATGGACGGATGAACGGCAACGAACGCAAAACAATGGAAATGCCATGACTCTATTCAAAAACAAATACCGCATCGAATCGGCGCGTCTCAAAGGCTGGGATTACCGCAACCCTGGGTATTATTTCGTCACCATCGTCACGAAAGGGCGCAATCATTATTTTGGCAAGGTCGCAGGAGACGATGTGCGCCTGTCCCCCATTGGCGAAATCGCCGCACAATGCTGGTCGGAAAACCCGCAACATCATCAGGGCATCGAATTGGACGAATGGGTCATCATGCCAAATCATGCGCATGAGATCATTGTGATTGTTGAAACGGGCGTAGAGACGTTGCGTTCGGTAGAGACGTTGCAATGCAACGTCTCTACCACGGCGATGTCCGCCATATCCCCCAAAACAGGTTCATTATCCGTCGCCGTGCGATCATTCAAATCCGCCACCACCAAATTCGCGCACAAGGCAGGTCACGAATTCGGCTGGTAGGAACGGTTCTGGGATCATGTCATCCGCGATGAGGCGGAATTGAACCGCATCCGCAATTACATCCGCGCCAACCCATCCAATTGGGCAAAAGACCGAAATAATGATGATGGATTATGGATGTAGAGACGTAGCACTGCTACATCTCTACGATGGAATGCTACGTCTCTACGGATTACAGGATTACAATCAACCCGCATGAACCTCTTCTCCGAAGACGCCCTCATCGAACAACCTGCCATCCGTCTCTTCAAGGACGTGTTGGGCTGGCAGACCGTCAATTGCTACGATGAAATATTTGGTGGCAACGGTAGAGACGTTGCACTGCAACGTCTCTACGACGATAACGATGGACGCCCATCATTGGGTCGTGAACATCGTGGCGAGGTCGTCTTCATTTCCCGCCTGCGCCCTGCGCTTGAAAAACTAAATCCGTCCCTGCCAGCCATCGCCATCGAACTCGCCATCACCGAACTCACGCGTGAGCGTTCCACGCTTCCGCTCACCGCCGCCAATCAGGATGTCTACAAACTCATCAAGGATGGCGTGAGGGTCAAGTTCAAGGATAGCAAGGGGCAAAACCGCGAAGAGACTGTCCGCGTGCTGGATTGGGACAATCCCACACAGAACGACTTCCTGCTCACGTCACAGTTTTGGGTCACAGGTGAAATCTACACCCGCCGCACCGACCTGCTCGGCTTCATCAACGGCTTGCCGCTGGTCTTCATCGAACTCAAAGCCAGTCACAAACAACTTCAAAACGCCTTTCGCGATAACCTGCGCGATTACAAAGAAGCCATCCCGCAACTCTTTTGGTACAACGCCCTCATCATCCTCTCGAACGGCTCCGCCACGCGGCTGGGCAGTCTCAGCGCGGAGTGGGAACACTTCAACGAGTGGAAGCGCATCAACACCGAGGGCGAACGCGGCGTCATCTCGCTCGATACGGTTCTGCGCGGCGTGTGCGAAAAGTCCCGCCTGCTCGACATCGTCGAGAACTTCATCCTCTACACCGAAGGCAAAGACGGCTTGGAAAAACTGGTTCCCATGAACCACCAGTTCCTCGGCGTCAATAATGCCTTCAATGCTGTCATCAATCTCCCCTCTCCCCACGGGAGAGGGATGTCCGCAGGACAGGGTGAGGGGCGTTTGGGCGTCTTCTGGCACACGCAGGGCAGCGGTAAATCCTACTCCATGATTTACTTCGCCCAAAAAGTACAGCGTAAACTCTCAGGCAATTGGACGTTCCTGATCGTCACCGACCGCATTGATTTGGATGACCAGATTTATCAGAACTTCGCGGGCACGGGCGCGGTCACCGAAGCCGAAGAAAAAACCCGCGCACAGGATAGGGAACACTTGCGCCAAATGCTGGCGGATGAAGACCACCGCTACGTTTTCACCACCATTCAAAAATTCGGGACTCTGCGCGGCGAACCCCACCCTGTCCTGTCTCAGCGTTCTGACATTATCGTCATCACTGACGAAGCCCACCGCTCCCAATACGACACACTCGCGCTAAACATGCGTAACGCTTTACCCAACGCCGCCTTCCTTGGCTTTACAGGTACGCCGCTTATGGCGGGCGAAGAACTTACCAAACAGGTCTTTGGCGATTATGTCAGCGTGTATAACTTCAAGCAATCGGTGGAAGATAACGCCACTGTCCCACTTTATTACGAGAACCGCATCCCTGAACTGCAACTCTCGAATCAAAACCTGAACCCCGAACTCGAATCCGTGCTCGAACGCGCCGAACTCGACTCCACCGAAGAAGAGCAACTCGCCCGCGCCTTCCCACATGAATACGACCTCATCACCCGCGATGAACGGCTCGAAAAAGTCGCCGAAGATATTGTCCTGCATTTCATGGGGCGCGGCTTCCCTGGCAAAGCGATGGTGGTCTCGATTGATAAAGCCACCGCAGTCAGGATGTTCGATAAAGTTCAAAAGCATTGGAATATTCAACGCGCCATGCTCGAAGCCGAACAGGAGACCACTGACCCCGAACGCAAAAAAGAAATCGAAGAAAAACTCGCCTACATGCGCGAACTGGGGCTCGATATTGAACGTCACCGCGTCCGTATGTTGAAAGAAGACTTGGGCGAAAAATTCAAATCATCCAAAGACCACTTCCGCATTGTCTTTGTCTGCGCCATGTGGATGACGGGCTTCGACGTGAAGAGTTGCTCCACAATTTATCTCGATAAACCCATGCGCAACCATACGCTCATGCAGACCATCGCCCGCGCCAACCGCGTCTTCGCGGACAAAAATAACGGCTTGATTGTGGATTACATCGGCATCTTCACCGACCTGAAAAAAGCCCTCGCCATTTACGGCTCCGCTTCGGGCGGGAATGTCAAAGAAGGCGAACTCCCCGTTGAAGCCAAGCAGGCATTGGTCAACGAATTGCGCACCGCTCTCGACGAAGCGAAAACCTTCCTGCGCGGTGTCGGCTCAGACCTCGGCAAGATCATCAACGCCAAAGATGAATTCGTCCGCATCGGTCTGATGGATGACACCGTTGATTCCATTCTGGTCAACGACCAAAGCAAGACTCAATTCATCACGCACGCGGGCAAAGTCGAAAGACTCTTTCAAGCGATTCTCCCCGATGTTTCAGCAGGTCAATTCAGCATGGAACGCAAAGCCATTCACGTGCTCGCCGAACGCGTCCGCAATAACAACAGTCAAGATGTTATCAATTTATCGGCGGTCTTGGCAGAAGTGAATCGCGTACTCGATAAGTCCATCAAGGTCAAAGAGCAATACATCATCAAGAACGCCGCTGGCTCGCACGTGCTCGATATGTCCAAAGTGGATTTCGACGCCCTCAAAAAGATGTTCGACGCGAGCCGCAAGAACATCGAACTCGACCGACTGCGCGGAAAAATCAACGCCCAATTGCAAGCCATGCTGCGCCAAAACAAATCCCGCATCGATTTCGCCGCCAAATTCGAGCAACTCATCGCCGACTACAACGCGGGCGGCAAGGATATTGATACCTTCTTTGTGGAAGTAATTTCCTTCGCCCGTTCTTTATCCGAAGAGGAACAGCGGCATATTTCAGAAAACTTATCTGAAGAAGAACTCGCCATCTTCGACCTGCTCACCCGCCCCAATATCAAACTCAACAAAGCCGAACGCGAACGGGTCAAGCAGGTCGCCAAAGAACTGCTTGACACCCTCAAAGCCGAACGCATCGTCCTCGATTGGCGCAAACAACAAAAGACCCGCGCCGCCGTCCGCGTGGCAATTTTCGACGCCCTCGAACAACTCCCTGAGGCATACACCAAAAACCTCTATTCAGAGAAATGCGAAGTGGTTTATCAGCATGTGTATGAAGCGTATACGGGTGTTTAATATCATGACAAACGATAATATAGCGAAATCAAAGGACTTCAATGCTATGATTGAAGCCCTTTTTTATTTCCCTTGGCAGTGATGGCTAATCTATTTTAGTTTTGATGTCAGTCGCATGATTGCTTCTTTGATCTCAACTGGGGAGAGTACGCTTGTAGACAGTTTAGTCATGATCCGCTTCAATACACCAAGCTGCTCCTCGTTTGAGAAATTGCTCGTGGAATATTTTCTGAAAAGGCGTTTTACAATTTCA
Organism: Anaerolineales bacterium; assembly: GCA_043767565.1. Taxonomy (GTDB): domain Bacteria; phylum Chloroflexota; class Anaerolineae; order Anaerolineales; family Villigracilaceae; genus Defluviilinea. The sequence goes on along the minus strand of JAYUGV010000351.1, from coordinate 7,013 downwards.
AACTTGGAAAGTTTTTTAGGTTCCATATCACACACTGAGTGTATCGCGCCAGGGCACAAACGCATAGATGCCGCCAGTCAGGGCATAGTTAACATATCCATGGTATCGCTCTAAAAAACGCGAATAATGTTTAGCGTTATTCGGCGGGCTGAAGCCCTGCCTCAGTTCGTGGAAGTCCGCTCAAGCGGACTGGCGCATCAGCCCGCAGGGCTTCCATGCACTGAGCAGGCGGCTTTAGCCCCGCGAAGGAATGTCAGCGTGCAAACGGTGGAGTTGGTGAGTCAACTGTCCGCGGGTGAGGTTTGAGTGAAGGGAATCGACGCCCGAAATCGTCCAAATCTGTTCATACACCTATGCTCGACGAGGCAGGTGGACAAAATTCTTTTGTTTTCCCTTCTCAACCTTGCGCTGTAATATTAATCTTCGCGAATTTAAAAGATTAGCGCAAATTCGCGAAGACTTGTACTGAGCTTGTCGAAGTGTTAGCTGATTCTTTAATTGAGAGGGAAATTCAAGGCGACGCCCATTATAACGATATAATGAGCCTATGTTTACAGACCAGGTAGAAATCCAAGTAAAGTCAGGCAAAGGCGGCGACGGCATGGTGCATTTTCGCCGCGAGAAATTCATCCCATTTGGCGGACCCGATGGCGGTGATGGCGGCAAGGGCGGCGATGTGGTCTTTGAAGTTAAAGAGACGCTCAATACCCTATCCGGGTTTCGGCGCAACCAAAAGTTCAAGGCGCCCGAAGGCGTCAAAGGCGGACCTGCGCAGAGGTCTGGCAAATACGGCGAAGATCTTGTGATCTATGTGCCGCCCGGCACGGTGATCTTTGATATTACCGAAGTTGAAACCAGCGGCGGCACGCCGCCCGTCATCGGTGACTTGACCGACCCCGGACAGCGCCTCGTCGTCCTCAAAGGCGGGCGTGGCGGACGCGGTAATCAGCATTTTGCGACGTCACGGAATCAAGTGCCGCGGACGGCTGAAAAAGGCGAGCCTGCGGAAGAGAAACGCCTCCGACTCGAATTGAAGCTGATCGCTGACGTGGGCCTTATCGGCGTCCCGAACGCGGGCAAATCGACACTGCTCTCGGTGTTGACGAATGCCCAACCAAAGATCGCAGCATATCCATTCACGACACTGGAGCCGAACCTCGGTGTGGCAGAGATCGATATAAACACAACCGTTGTGCTGGCAGATATCCCTGGTCTCATCGAAGGCGCCTCGCAGGGCTTGGGCTTGGGTCACGACTTTTTACGTCACATTCAACGTACGCGGGTTTTGATCCATATATTGGATGGTATGGGCGAGGATCCGTTTGCAGATTACAGCCAGATCAATTCTGAGTTGGCGTTGTTCGATCCACATCTTGGTGAGAAGCCGCAGTTGGTCGTGTTGAACAAGATCGACCAACCGGATGTGCAGGAAAAGCTGAAAGACCTGCAGAAGAAATTCAAAAAGATAAAAGTGGAGCTGACCACCATCTCAGCCTTGGCGCGTACGAACACGCGCGAGCTGCTCATCAAGGCGTATCAGTTATTGCAAGAGACACCTGAGCTCGAATTGATCGAATTGCCGATGCCGGTCTATAAACCGAAGGATGATCCGCGTGAATTTACGATCACACGGGATGCCGATGGGCTGTGGCGCATCTCAGGCGCGGCAATCGAACGCTCTGCCGCGATGACGCATTGGGAACATGATGGTTCCCTGCGCCGCTTCCAAAAGATCATGACCCACCTCGGCGTGGATGAAGCTCTGCGTAACGCCGGAGTTGAAGAAGGCGATACTGTTGCCATCGGTGAATTTGAATTGGAGTGGCAGGAATAAGATGTCTGCGGCAAAACAGCGTCTCTTGATTACGGGCTTGATTGTTCTGGGTATGTTGATCGTTGCTTTCTTCGGTGTGCGTGCCGTCCGTGCATTCAGGCATATCCGCGACGGTGGCTTCGGACCCGGTGGTCACCGTCCGCCGCCCGCCAGCGAAACCGATGTGGAACTCATCCGCGATTGGATGACGATTCCATATATTGCGAGAACGTACGGCGTTCCCGATCGTATGTTGTTCAAAGAGCTCAGGATCCCTGATAAAGATAATCATGAGAAAAGCCTGAAAAAATTAAACGATGCCTATTTTCCCGATCAAACTGACTATGTGCTGGAACAGGTGAAGGAGGCGATCAAGGACCATCGCCCGCCCGCGCCGCCCACAACGCCGGTTCCGTATCCGTAACATGTCTACCTTTCTACTTACACAAGTTATCAATTACGGAGCGCCGCTTTTCGGACTGATCTTATTTTTTGGCGCGTTGGGGCTTCCCGTTGGGGCTTCCGTAGTTTTGATCGCCGCAGGTGCATTCTCGCAACAGGGAATTTTAGAGTGGATCCCAGCCGCCATGCTGGGCTTGCTCGGCGCAGTTATCGGGGATGCCCTCAGTTTCGGCATTGGCTTTTACGCCAAGGATTGGATCAACAACCGCTTCGGAAATTCCAAAGCCTGGCAAACTGCCGAGGCGTCTTTCGATGAGCGCGCCGGGCTGGCGATCTTTCTCACTCGATTTCTGATCACCGCACTGGCAATCCCTACTAACCTGATCGCGGGCGGCAGCGGGATCAAATTCCGCCGCTTCATGACGTATGACTCATTGGGCGAGATCATCTGGATCGCCTTATACGGCGGACTCGGTTATTTCTTCGGCAGTCAATGGGAATTGGTCAGCACGTTCCTCAGCAACTTTGGCGGCTTGATGATGGGTATGGTCATACTTGGTGTAGGTATCTGGCAGGGCATAAAACGATTGAAGACCATCGAAACAACAAACACAAAAGTCCCTGAGGCATAAATCTCAGGGACTTTTTATATCGACCCAACTAAAAATATCGTAGTAGCGACTTCAGTCGCGGATCGCAGGGCTAAAGCCGCTTGCTCAGTTCCTGGAAGTCCTGCGGGCTGATGAGCGAGTCGGCTTTTAGCCGACTTTCACGAACTGAGGCAGGGTTTCAGCCCGCACCGAACAACGCTAACCATTATTCACGAATCATGTCACCCTGAGCGTAGCGAAGGGTCTCTACGCCTGAAAACCGAGACCCTTCGGTCGCAAAGAACGCTTCCTCAGGGTGACATATACTTTTGAACGCTAGCGCTTTTCTCCAAGCGCATACTCGCCGAACGCGATCACAATAAAAGTGGCGGCCAACGCCAAGATCCATGTCACACCGGCGAACATGGAAGTCTGCGCTTCACGGTCTTCTACTTCGCTCATATTGCGTCCCGCAAGAACGTAGCCATTCTTGTAAGGGACGATCACCGCCGCAATGCGCACATTAGGCTGAGGCTGCCAGGTGATCCGGTCCTGCCCTTCCTCGCTGGTGTATTCAAGCACTCCATCTGGCAGGGTCTGCAGAGAATTGTTGAGATACCCGGTCCCTGCAGCAGGCTGTCCCGTGAGGTTGTAGACGATATAGAAAGGCGCAAGACTCAGATCCATATCGATCATTTCATCAGGGATGACCTCGTCTATAGGCTTGCCCTGTTCGAGCGCGTACGCCGCATCCACTGCCATTTGGATCTGCGGATCGTTCGCGCCCTGGCGGTAGACCTGCTGCACAGCAGCATACACCAGCATGGAAAACGCCGTGATGACAACTGCAAACGGAAGCCACAACTTGAAAGTATTTTTAATTTTCATTTTTTATTCTCCTTGACACTTACTATATAGCAAACACACTTTCAAACACTCACAAATGCTATCAGAAATTATAAGTCCCCAGAGAAGCTAATCTCCGGGGACTTACTGAATCACTGCTTACTGATTACTGTTTCTACTGATTATCGCGTGCCATCGCATCCATCACAGCTACGGAAGCAATTTGCACGATAGCATTGACATCGTCACCCGTCTGCAGCACATGAACAGGCGCGCCCATACCCAACAGGATCGGTCCAATAGCTTTGGCTTTGCCTAAACGCGCCATCAACTTATAAGCGATATTCGCCGATTCAAGTGACGGAAACACCAGCACATTCGCATCTTTCACCGCACTGAACGGATAACGTTCTTCCATGATGATCGACTCGACGGCTGTATCTGCCTGCATCTCACCGTCCACCTGCAGGTCCGGTCGGCGGGCTTTGGTCAGCTCCACAGCTTTCCGCACCTTATCAGAGAGCGGATGCGGTGTCGAGCCAAAGTTCGAGAACGAGAGGAAAGCCACACGCGGTTCGATCTCCAGCCGCTTGGCAAAATCCGCTGCGAGGGAAGCGATCTCAGAGAGGTCTTCGGCGGTCGGGTCAATGTTGACGGTCGCATCCGTGAAGAGATAGACCCGATCCTCAACGATCATGATGTAGACACCTGCCGCACGCGCAGTGCCTTTTGCGGTATGGTGGATTTGCAAAGACGGACGGATTACCTCGGGGTAATCATGTGTCAGCCCGGAAACAAATGCATCCGCATCGCCCATCTTCACCATCAGCGATCCCAGAATGTTCGGGTCGCGCACGAGCTTGACCGCATCCGCTTCAGAGACGCCCTTGCGCTGACGCAGCTCATAATACGATTTGGTATACGCCTCAAGGTTTTTGAAGGTATGCGGATCAACCACCTCAGGCTTGAACTCGAGACCGAGCATGGTGAGCTGGTTCTCGATCACAGCCGCGTTCCCGATCAACACAGGAGTCGCGATCCCCTCTTCCTGGATCTGATACGCCGCGCGGATAACCTTCTGCTCCTCGCCTTCCGCAAACACGACCCGCTTCTTCCCACCCGAAGACCGCGCCTTGTTCTGGAAGAAATACCGCACCTGCTCACCCTTACCCTGACGATACGCCAATTGCTCGCGATACTCGTCAATATCAATGGTCTTGCGCGCCACACCGGTGTTCATCGCCATTTCAGCCACGGCAGGCGCTTCCCACAACAGCACGCGCGGATCGAGTGCGGCGGGAATGATATAGTCGCGCCCGAACTTCATACTTTCCAAGCCATACGCGCGCAAGACAGAATCAGGCACATCTTCCTTCGTCAAAGCAGCCAGAGCTTTTGAAGCGGCAAACTTCATCTCTTCGTTGATGGCTTTGGCGCGTACATCCAACGCACCCCGGAAGATGAACGGGAAACCCAATACGTTGTTGACCTGGTTGGCATAATCCGAACGACCCGTCGCGATGATCACATCCTTGCGCGCGGCTTTCGCCAATTCCGGTCTGATCTCCGGGTCAGGGTTTGCCATCGCGAAGATGATCGGATCTCCCGCCATCGACTTCACCATCTCAGGGGTCATCACATTCGCTACGGAGAGTCCGTAGAAAACATCAGCGCCGCGCACAGCATCTGCAAGTGTACGATATCCCTTATCATCAACCGCCAGGAGGTCCTTGTACTTATTCATGCCCTCCTTGCGACCTTTATATACAACACCCTTTGTGTCCACCAGCATGATATTCTCGCGCTTCACTCCCCACTTGATGGCAAGTTCTGCGCATGAGATTGCAGAGGCGCCTGCGCCTGAGATTACGATTCGAATATCTTCATGTTTCTTGCCGACGATTTCCAACGCATTCGCCAAACCAGCAGAAGAAATGATCGCCGTCCCATGTTGGTCATCATGGAAGACCGGAATATCCAGCATCTTCTTGAGTTCTTCTTCAATATAGAAACATTCAGGGGCTTTGATGTCTTCGAGATTGATCCCGCCAAACGTGGGCGAGATCGCTGCGACGACCTTGATAATCTCATCGGGGTCGTGCGAATTCAACTCAATATCGAACACGTCTATGTCGGCAAATTTCTTAAAGAGCACACCTTTGCCTTCCAGTACAGGTTTGCTCGCCAGCGCACCCCGGTCGCCAAGACCCAAAATCGCCGTGCCGTTCGAAATGACCGCCACCAAATTTCCCTTGGCTGTGTACTCATAGGCATCACTCGGGTTCTTCTCGATTTCCAAAACCGGCTCAGCCACACCCGGCGAATACGCCAGGCTTAGGTCACGTTGGGTATCCATCGGCTTGGTGGGCACGACCGCAATTTTGCCGGGTTTGCCCTTCAAACGATGATATTCGAGTGCATCTTCACGTGTAAACTTTGCCATACAGCCTCCTGTAATGTTTGTAATGAGATCGTTGCGGTAAATTATGGCACAAGAACTACAATTCACCTAGTTCCTTTTGTCACGTTTCATATGTATAACCCGCATGACAAAAATGCTACGTTAACAAATCCTTAAATTCCATGTATAATCAGGTTATCCGCAAGGATCAAACAAGACTATTTCTACCGTTCGCGGTTTGGCTGTACCCTATTTCTGGATATTTGAGCAAGAACCTCCCCCGTTTTGGGAGTTATTTTGTACCCTAAAGAGTACAATGTGAAGTCATGTAGGACATAAATTGAAAAAACACTGGACTTCGCCCCCCTTAACCTGTTCACCGCTCGTGATTTGAGTTTCCATCACGCGGTTTGACCCTGCCCTGCTACACGCTTCTTTTTGGACCCGGGTCCTGCTCAAGCTACCCAGATATTTTCCACAGCCGAAACCGACCGGTCAGGTCGTTCCTTCGGCTGTGTTCTTTTAAAGTCCTTCTCCTTGAGGGAGAAGGGTTGGGATGAGGGTGAAATCACCCCTCACCTAACCTCTCCCCCAAAGGGCGAGGAATAAAACAGTGTATGCAAAAGATAACTGCCTTAGTCGTTCAAAAGCGCAACCCCAACCGGGTGAACATCCACCTCGATGGAGAGTACGCCTTCGGGGTAGCCCGCATCGTCGCCGCCTGGCTGAGAGTCGGCTTGGAGTTGGACGAAAAGAAAATTGAGCAGTTACAGGCTGAAGATGCGCATGAACGGGCATTCCAGCAGGCGATGCTATTTTTGAGTTACCGCGCCCGGTCCGAATCTGAGATTCGCCAGAATCTGCGCAAGCACGAGATCCCAGACTCGGTCATTGACCTGACACTGGAGAAACTGCGGCAGAACGGGCTTGCGAACGATAATGAATTTGCCCAGGCGTGGGT
>JAYUGV010000350.1:0-7724 GCA_043767565.1 Anaerolineales bacterium | reverse complement strand
CAAGCCGCCGTCCTCGGCGGCGTTTGCGAGTAAATCTTGCGCCGAGGACGGCGCAAGGAGCAGTTTTCATTTTTACTCGTATTTGTACGGTAGAGAATTTGTTATTATAAAATTGACGATGGGATACAAGCTTCTTGAGATTCAAAACTACCGTCGCAAACGGATGAAAAAGCCCAGGAGCAGAAAAACCAGTCCTACTCCGAGCATGAAGCCAAAATCATATTCGGAGCCAGCGTTATGTACTTCATAAATATGCATATCAGAATTGAAAAAGGAGATGAAAAGCGAGACAGGCGCAATGAGCCCGTGCCACAGTCCTGCCCCGAAATATGCAATGCGACCGCTTGTATCCGGCTGATCGGCGAGGGGATTCGTGCCGGGCATACTAAGTTGTATGGCAACGCTGGGAGGGGTGTTGACTTCAACAGTGGAGCCAGGCGCACAGGCTGCCAGTATGACAAACACGAACATCGACAAAACGAAAAAGGATAATTTGTTCATCTCTACTTCCATAACTGTTCAAATAAAATCATTAATTACCGCCTTCTGCTTCTGCGACCTGATGATAGACCTAAAACGAGGAACACGATCGCCGCGCCAAGCAGAAAACCCAGGTTGTATTCTTTTCCAATATTATGGACTTCGTACATCTGTACATTCTCGTTGAAAAATGAAATGACGAGAGTCACGGGGGAGATGAAGCCGTGCCAAAGTCCCTGCACGATCCCTGCAACTTGATCGTTTTCGGCTGGCTTGTCCACCAGCGGATTCGGTCCCGGCGTATTGAAATTTACGGCAGAGACAGATTTATCAAGGTCAACACTGGCATTGGGTCCACAACCTGCCAGCACAACCAGCAAGATCGCAGACAAAACAAAAATCGATAACTTTTTCATCTCTACCTCCGGAACAATTCAAATATCATGGATTATAAGTCGAATTCATCATACAACAAAATCTCCCCAGTCGCATCCATCGACTGGGGAGATTTTGTCTCCACCATATGGGGGACGAATATTCTTAAGCTGTATGAGCGCTACCGTACCTAAAGCTATTACACCCACGCCCGACGATGAACCGTCGGGCTATTCCTACAAAGTCGGCGGAACCGACTAGCCGATCAACGTGGTCATCTTTTAAAAAGGTCTTTGTCTGTCACCATCAACCCTGCGATCAAACGGAAATCATTTTCCGGGATTTGCACAGTCCCAAAGCGGAAGGGAGCGCCCCAATGCTTCTTATCCTGAATGAAAGTGAGCTGAGGGATCAACGGCAGGATCGAAACATCCTGTGATGGCAGGAACTGCACATTCCGTCGAAACGGGACAAATCCGCCGCCCATATCATGCTGGTAAATATTTTCGTCAGTGATCTTGCAGATCGCAGTGAAGCACTGAAGTCTCTCTGTCTTTTCAAATTCCACTTTTGGGGAATAGAAGATCACCCAATTGCCCGCGTGCATCCGTTTCAAGGATGCGGCTTTGCCATGGTTGGCTTGGATGAATCCCCCAGCGATACCAAGTTGTAAATGATCCTTTGATGCCACAATGATCCAGTATTTCATATTTACCTTTTCTCCAGTTGTTATTCACTTTACGTTTGAACTGGATTATAGTTGGGAAATCATACATCACCCCGGAGGGACTCCATGACAGAATCCAAGATCAACAACCTGCTTTCCAAGATGAACATCGAGGAAAAGATCGGTCAACTGCACCAGTATTTTTCGTTTGGCAATTTCGACCGTGAGATCATTCGCAAGGGTATGGCTGGCTCGGTGATCAACGCCGCGGGCGCACTGACTGGCACCGGCGAGAGCGAATCTTCCAGTGCCGAAACTTGCAATGACATTCAGAAACTTGCGCTCGATACGCCACATGGCATTCCGCAAATCTTTGGGCGCGATGTCATCCACGGCTATCGCACGATCTTCCCCATCCCATTGGCGCAAGCCGCCTCGTTCAACCCTGAACTTGCCGAACAAGCTGCATCCGTTGCCGCGCTTGAAGCCTCTGCCACCGGCATCAAATGGACCTTCGCGCCGATGCTCGATATCGCCCGCGACGCGCGTTGGGGACGCATCGCCGAAGGCAACGGCGAAGATCCATTCCTTGGCGCGCAAATGGCGAGTGCGGCTGTGAAGGGTTTCCAAGGCGGCGATTATTCCCAGCCCGATAAGATCGTCGCGTGTGCCAAACATTATGTTGGCTACGGTTCGGCCGAAGGCGGACGCGATTATGACGCAGGCGAGATCTCCGAGCCGACCCTGCGCGATATTTATCTGCCGCCGTTCGAAGCCGCAGTGAAGAGCGGAGTTGGCACGCTCATGTCCGCATTCCTCGATCTCAACGGCGTCCCTGCCACCGGCAATCGCCGCCTGCTCACCGATGTTCTGCGCGGTGAATGGGGCTTCGATGGTTTCGTCGTCTCCGATTGGGATTCAGTTGTCGAGCTGATCAATCATGGTGTCGCTGAGAACCGCGCCGATGCTGCCGCCATCGCGCTCCATGCCGGTGTGGATATGGAAATGGTCAGCGGTTCGTATCTCGAGACACTCATCCCCAGCCTGCAAAGCGGCAAAGTTTCACAGGCTGACATCGACGAGGCAGTCCGCCGCATCTTGCGGATAAAGATCCGCGCCGGACTCTTTGACCAACCCTTCACCGATCCGGATCGCGCCACCCGTGACCTGCTTCGTCTCAACTCGCGGACTCTTGCCCGACAGTTTGCCCGCGAGACGATGGTTCTGCTAAAGAACGAAAACGGATTGCTCCCACTTGAATCGAACTTCAAAAGAATCGCCATCGTTGGTCCGCTCATTCACGCACGCAGTGAGCTCTTCGGTTCATGGTCCCCTGATGGACGCGGCGCTGACGTGACTCCGCTTGATGAAGCTCTCAAACAGATCGCACCTGCTGGCGTTGAATTGGTCTTCGCCGATCATGCCGACAAAGCCGCACACGTCGCTCAAGGTGTTGATGCGGTCGTGCTGGTCGTCGGTGAATATCCATACCGCTCCGGTGAAAACTCCAATGTCAGCGACCTGTCCCTGCCGCCCGGTCAAGCGGAGTTGGTGGAAGCGGTCTGTGCCTGGGGCAAACCCGTTGTGCTCGTTGTGATCGCCGGTCGTCCATTAGCCATCACCAAACAAGCCGCGCAAGTGAATGCAGTTCTCTATGCGTGGCAGCCCGGCATCGAAGGCGGTACAGCACTCGGTGAAATTTTGTTTGGCTTGGAATCTCCATCAGGACGTTTGCCGATCACCTTCCCACGCGCAACCGGACAAGTCCCCATCTATTACAACCAGAAGAACTCCGGTCGTCCAATAACTGCTAACGGACAATTCAAATCCCGCTATGTGGATTTGCTCAATGCACCACTCTATCCATTCGGTTATGGACTCACCTACACATCGTTCGAATATGCCAATCTAAAATTAAGCAATGAAACGATGCGCGGCAAACTCGAAGTCAGCGCAGACGTGACCAACACCGGCAAACGCGCCGGAAAAGAATTAGCTCAACTCTATGTGCGTGATTTGGTTGGTTCTTTGACTCGTCCCATCCGTGAACTCAAAGGCTACGAACATGTGACGTTGAATCCCGGCGAGACGCGCCGCGTCAGATTCACCCTCACCGAAGAGTCCCTCGCCTTCACCTGCGCCGATGGCACAAAAGGCATCGAACCCGGGGACTTCCACGTATGGATTGCATCCAATAGCCAGTCTGGTTTGCAGGGTGGGTTTAGGTTATAGAGCCATTCGTCCTGAGCGGAGGGCTGAGCGTTCGTTGCGATGCCCGCAGACGAAGGACACGTTAGCAAATGCGCTTCGTCTGCGATGCAAAAACCGCATCTTCGCTCAGCGCGAATAAATATTGAAAAGGAACATCACATGCATCATCAATCTCTTTCCGGTCAATGGACGTTTCGACAACTCAATACAAACGAATGGATGCCAGCCACTGTCCCTGGCGGGGTGCATACCGATCTGCTCGCACTGGGCAAAATCCCTGACCCATTCGTGGCGGATAATGAAAAGCAAGTGCAATGGATCGGCGATACCGATTGGGAGTATCGCACCACGTTCAAACCAACCTCGGAGCTGCTCAATGAATCCAAACAGTTCCTCGTCTGTGACGGACTCGACACGCTGGCTGAAGTTTCGCTCAATGGAAAGTTACTCGGCAAGACCAATAACATGTACCGCCAATGGAAATGGGATGTGACTGATATGCTCAACGTTACCAACGAGCTCAGCATCATCTTCCGCGCGCCGGTAACGTTCATCACGGAAAGACAAAAAGTAAAACCACTTTGGGGCGGCGGCGATATTCCCGGCGGACCTCATTTGCGCAAAGCGCCATGTCACTTTGGCTGGGACTGGGGTCCAAAGGTGCCGCCGATCGGTGTATGGAAAGATATTCGCATCGAAGGCTATTCGTCCGCGAAATTTGAAGGTGTCCATGTAAGACAAAAACATGCAGATGAAAAAGTCACGGTCAGTGCCACAGCGACAGTTGATTCGTGGAATAAAGAATCTCTTTCGCTGACAATGACTCTCACTGCACCTGATGGGACAAGTCAAACATCACGGGTAGAGGTGGCTGATCGAGCAGAAGCAGGTATCGTTGTGATTGATCCGCAGTTGTGGTGGCCGCATGGCTACCCTTCGACGCCGCTCAGGACAAGTGGCGAGCAGAATCTCTATCAGTTAAAAATCACGCTCGAGACGGCGACATCCACAATCGATTCACGCACGTATCAAATTGGTTTAAGAACCATCGAACTCAAACAAGAGCCTGATGAATGGGGTGAGTCGTTCACATTCATCGTGAATGGCGTGCCGGTGTTCATGAAAGGCGCGGATTGGATCCCCACCGACTCATTCCCCACGCGCATCACCGATGCGCATTTGGAATATCTGCTTACAAGTGCAACCGACGCGCACATGAACATGCTGCGTGTTTGGGGCGGCGGATTGTATGAGAGCGAAAGTTTTTATAACCTATGTGACCGCCTGGGCATTTTAATCTGGCAGGACTTTACATTTGCATGCGGTGTCTACCCCGAAGATGATGATTTCGCCGAGAACGTGCGCATCGAAGCCATCGAGAATGTGCGCCGCCTGCGGCATCGCGCGTCGCTGGCGTTGTGGTGCGGCAACAATGAAATGGAACAAGGCTGGGTGGATTGGGGTTGGAACAAACCAGCCGAGGTAAGCAATCAACGCATCAAAGCAGGCTATGACCGCATGTATCATCATCTATTGCCCACGGTCGTTGCAAGCGAAGACCCTGACACTTTCTATTGGCCCTCATCGGCTTCATCGGGCATACCGTTTGCCGAGCCGAACGGCATGCAACGCGGCGACATGCACTACTGGGATGTGTGGCACGGACGCAAACCGTTCACTGCATATCGCACACAGTACCCGCGCTTCATGAGCGAGTTTGGTTTTCAAGCCCTTCCAACTTATAAAACCGTGCAAACCTACGCCGCGCCTGAAGACCAAAACATGACCTCGTACATCATGGAACATCATCAACGCAGCGGCTCGGGCAATGGCTTGATGATCGGGCAAATGACCGACACCTTCCGTATGCCGAAAGATTTTGAGGCGCTGGTGTATCTCAGTATGTTGCTGCAAGCCGAGGGCATTCGTTACGGCGTCGAACATTGGCGGCGCAACATGCACCGCGTCAGCGGCACGCTCATCTGGCAACTCAACGATTGCTGGCCCGTCGCATCGTGGGCATCACTCGATTATTTTGGAAGATGGAAGGCACTGCACTACGCGGCAAAAAGATTCTATGCGCCTGTGCTTCTTTCAGTGGAAGATGACGGCACGCGCATGTCGATCCATGTGACCAGCGATTTGACTCAGCCATGGGATGGACTCGTCCGCTGGCGCTTGGAAGACGTGACTGGAAATGTGATTCAATCCGGCGAGCACCGCGTCGCTGCCAAGCCGTTGGCTGACACACCCGTCCAAGCCTTTGACTTCGCTGACAAAATCTCCGACTCGAACAAACGCAACTCAGTCTTTGTCGCTGAGCTGTGGAAGGATAATGAAAAGATTGCAACCAGCGTCTCCTGCTTTGCACCGATCAAACATCTGGCATTGACCGACCCCAAACTAAATGTCGATATTGCGTTGAAAGACAACGCTCTAACTTTCAATGTCTCTGCTAAGACATTAGCCCGCTTCGTCGAACTAGCGCTTGATGGCGTGGATGTTGTCTTCAGCGACAACTACTTCGATGTCCCTGCCGGAACGACCGTGAAGATCACTGCTCCCCTGCCAAACGATTGGACACTTGATAAAGCGCAGAAGGCCGTACAAACCCGCTCGCTGATCGACTCATATTAACCGTAGCGCGACATTAATGTCGCGTTACTTTCGTCACACCCTAAAATCCCGCAGGCTCATCACCTGCGGGATTTTGATTTCACCCAAACTTCTCGTGCTTTTCTGCTCCCCATACATGCAACTCAGATAGGAGATTGACGTATAAAGATCATACGCTTACCAACCAGAATGAGTTCACACAGTTTTAATGTAAAAGTTGTACAATCCTAGTATCAATGAGGCCAGCAATGGAATATCCGTTGGAACAGTTACCGACTATTGGGGTGGTAATTCCCGCTTATAACGAAGCGAAAAATATCCTATCAGTTTTAAACGCCGTATGTGCCGCAGAGTGGGTCCAGAAAATTATTCTGGTAAATGACGGTTCCACTGACGAAACACTTGAGGTCATCCAATGTGCCGCCGAACGCGACGAGCGGTTGGTCGTTATTCATTTGCCCGAGAATCAAGGCAAAGCAGGAGCCATGCTGGCTGGCGTTCAAGCCCTGCACACAGACCTGGTCATTTTTCTGGATGCCGACCTGGTAGGTTTGAAACCTCAACACTTGAACCAGCTGGCTAACCCTCAAAAATTCAGATCCAACGAAATGACCATCGCGGTATTTCAGGTGGGGCGAATTCTTACCAATGTTTCGCAACGGATGGTTCCGCAGTTGAGCGGTCAGCGCTGTCTTTGGCGGGAGGCGGCTGAACAGGCTTTGATCCCATTAGTGGCTGACCGATATGGTGTGGAAACCGGGCTGACCATTTTCGCTCGAAGTCATCATTGGAAGATCAGGAAGATCATGTGGCGCGGCGTTACGCATCATATGGTATGGCAAAAGCATAGGGGCATTGCAGGGTTACAAAATCGTTGGCAAATGTATAGCCAGATCATGACCGTCATCGCCAGGACCAGATATGGCAGTAAACGTAGAATTCCAAGATCCCGCCTTGCCAGAAAGACCCGCTTGACCTTGTGGTAGTCAATGCCTTACTTGCTAATGGAAAAATTAAATAACAAAACGGAAAATTTACCTGCTTGGGAGCTTGCTCCACACGAACGGATCATGATCATAGCGCCACATCCCGACGATGAAGTGTTGGCGGCTGGTGGATTGATCGCAACAGCAATGAAGCTGCACAACGAGATCAGCATAGTGGTGGCAACGAATGGAGATGCATCCTTTGCGACCGCCCTATGGCATGGCTCCCATGTCATCACAAAGAAAAATTTCGAACGCCAGGCGATCATGCGTCAGCGAGAAAGCCTGAATGCGCTTGCCTCCCTGGGTGTGGGCGCAGAACAAGTCCATTTTTGGGGGTTTCCAGATCGAGGTCTGGCACAGATCTGGAAGGGTCAGTCTGATAACGG
>JAYUGV010000349.1:0-3123 GCA_043767565.1 Anaerolineales bacterium | reverse complement strand
AGTTCCCGCAAATTACTGACCTTCAATACGTTGCTGCACAACGGCGCGTACTTGGGCATGTCGCTGTCACCGTGCCACAAGGCTGGGGGTTCAGGATTCAGCCAGATGGTCCGTGTGGCGCGGCGGGACATGGTGGAGAAAATGTCGAGGCGGGGATCATAGTAGTTGTTGCGTCCATCGCCGACGACGATGAGAGTCGTCCCGCTGTTCAGTGTATCCATATATTCATTTTGAAAATCATTCAAGGAATAACCAAGATCGGTGTTGTAGTGCCCGCTGGGCATACGCCACAAAACGGACTGGATCGCTTCATCGGCATTCGAGCCGCTGAAATCCTCCGAGATCGATTCGAGATGATCAATGAACGCGAAGGCGTGCGTCTTGCGGACCTGTCCCTGCAGCGCGAAAAGAAAACTCAACATCAACTCCGAGCAAAAGCGCATCGAAGTGCTGACATCGCAGATCACTACGATCTTCGGTTTGCGCACGCGGTCTTTATGTTTGATCTCCATTGGCACGCCGTGATATTTCAAACTCGCGCGGATCGTCGCCTTTGCATCCATCTTTCCATTCTTGGCGCGCTTCTGACGCAGGGCAATGCGTGTGCGCAGCGCCGCGGCAAGCTTTTGCACTTCACGCTGTAAAAGCTGTTTATCAGAATCAGACAACGCCTGAAACGGACGGTTCATCAAGCTGTCGATATTTTCCGAACGCGGGCGCTCACTCAAATTTTCGGCAATGCGTTCGCCCGCGAATTGCTCCATCTGTTCGCGCATGCCCTGTATGTTCTGCTGGATCATATTGCGGATCTGCTCCACACGCTCGCGATTCATGCCCATCTGCGCGAGTTGTTCCATCAATTCCTTCATTGCCTTCTGGACTTCGGGATACGCCAACGCGCGCATCATGCGTTGTGCCATCCAATTTTGATAATTGAGATCCTCTGCCTGATTCAATCCGACGAGTTGCCCCAACGCCTCCAACTCCGACCGCGATAACTGCTCGCCATTCATCAACCTTTGCATACGCTGACGCAGATTCTCCGCAAACTGTTTCATTGCATCAGCCCACATCTGCGCTTCCTCAGGTGTCATAGCCTCTGACGGATTTCCGCCCATCATCGGCGGTTGTCCTAAGCCAAAAAATAGCGGGAATAATTTATCGAAGATGGCAATATCTTTTAGATTCTTTATGAGTGTGGCACGCAACGACAACCGAAATTCTTCGCGGTTTTGAATGCCCATCAGATCCACCGCGGAGAATGCCTCGGCAGATTCTGCCAACGACACGCGCACCCCGCTCGTGCGTAACGCTGCAATTAATTGTAAGATACGAGATTCCATAATTTAATCACCTCCGTCATTGCGAGGGGCCCGTAGGGCGACGAAGCAATCCCCAACACTGTGACGGAGATTCCTTCGGGCGAAAAAGCACCGCCCTCGCAATGACGATAAAATCAATTCACCAATTCTTTCCTCAGATCCTCATACGAATTTAAGCCGATCTTCAGGGTGATCTCTTCGTGCCATATATCATCCAACTCTTTTTTGATCTCATCGGGTACACCCGATTTTGATTCGCCGACCTGTCCGTTTCTAACTTTATTTAATTGCCCGTCAAGCGGAAGCCCCATGACGGGTCCGCGCATCTTGCGGATGATGTGGTCTTCAAATTGATGCTTGTGTTCCTGCATGAATTTTATATCGGATTGCTTCACCACAATTTGCTTTAGTTCATCATCTAATGGAATACCAATGAAATCCGCGACTCTTTCTATGGTTCGAGGTAAGTCTGCTTTCATGTTTTCATAACACAAAGGCAGGACGTCCTCGTCCCTGCGCCGATCCCACAAAGCGATGATGTGTTTCCAAACATTGCGATTAGGGATGAAGTTCTCCCGCGCGAATATTTCCAGGCTGATCGTCCCTTTTTCAAAAAACATGCCTTCGAAAAAGTGATAATGTGAAAGAAGCGCATCGTTGGGATCGCGTAGCACGACGATATATTTTCCGCCCTTTGGAGCTTCATACAATGTGCTGTGGGTTTTGAACGCCCGGGGATGAGCAACCTGCGGCTCATAAATATCAATGCCTATATCATGCGCCATGTTGATCCACGGCACAACGCGGCTGATCTCGTCAAAATCCATCGAGCCGCGCGTGCGCAGCCCATGCACGATCTGCTGCATCCACGTGGTGCCGCATTTGGGCGGCGTGACGATGAACACATCGCTGGGATTGGGCTGGTAGTCCAGTCCGTGCTGCCAGCCTTCGGGTGTTGAAAAGTTCTTCATGCGCTCGTGCATGTCTTCGATGTTCGTCGGGCGTTTTAATTCTTTCATTTTGAATACCTCTAAAGTTGATTTGAGAACTGTCGTTACAAGTAAGCCGTCCGATGATCTATCAAAGGCATACGTAACGTTGAAATTATTTGCAGGGTGATGTAGGATCCCATGAAGGCTTTATTCAAGAATTCAAAGATCTTGAAGGAATGAATACGAAACTTATCTCTCGTAAGGCTGAATAATTTTAAGTCCCCGTAATAGTCGATAATGTTTGATATTGAATGTGGCAAGTTCCGAGTTAACCCCGATCGCAGTTTCAGCAATTAATGCGTCTAATAATCCGATGTTGGCACTTAAGTGATGGGTCGTGAAACTTGCCAGCGCTCGGTTACAGCCTTCTTCTGTGAGCCAATAGAGTTGGTATTCTGACAGGGCTTTTTCCAGTTGTCTTTGCTCTTTAGCGCTTTGGCATCCTTGTATTAATTCCATTGCTACAAGTCCAGGCAAACCAATTTCCTGTGCTGATTTCAACCATTCCTTGGCAGGTTCGTATCCGCGCAGAATATCCACCATGACATCTGTGTCGAGCAAAATCATGCTGACCTGCTCCGAGTTTGCGCCTGAGTTCGGAGTTTTCTCGCATAAACCAGACTATCGTCAATATCTTTTCTCTTTGCCCACATACCTACCACGCCTGAATTTAGCAAATCTTTGCCTGTCATGGGTTTGCTAATTCGTCTTGCCTTTTCGATGAGTCGCGCGGCAAGCAGGAGTTGCTGGTCGGGAGTCAAAAAATTGGCTTGTTTTAATAATTTTTCAAATGTATCAATCGTCATGTC
>JAYUGV010000348.1:0-3125 GCA_043767565.1 Anaerolineales bacterium | reverse complement strand
AGAATCGCCCAAGACAATTTGAGGTCCCGATGCGAAGCGGACAACGATCACGCGTGCGGGGAGTCCGATATCGAGTCCCTCTGCGAGGGTTGAGATTTCCCCATTGGAGATCATATCCACGGCATAGCCCACGTTACCAAGATAATAGACGACGATATCTTCCTTATTGTCACCGTTCACGTCACCGAGGGTGGTTTTTGGGTTTTGATAATTCTGGGTGAGCAGGGTATTTCCGCCGCCATCGAACAGCGTGACGTTGCTGGTGTTTTGAATGAAGAGTTCATCCTGATCATCGCCCATCAGGTTGATGACTTTCATGCTTTCAGCGGCGGCGTAAGATTGTGACCATGTCACCGTGCCGCCGAATTTATTGGCGGTGACCGCGCCGCTGAAAGCGAAGACGCCTGCCACCACCATGACCAAACATATCAATACAAATGCAACCACGAACGGAATAATTTTGCGACTCATTTAAACAGCCTTTCTTTGCAGGAGGGAATACGCAGACCGAATAACTTGTAAAATGTTCTCGTGTTCCACATCATCGAATGGGGAACTTGCGACAAAGGAGATCATGCCGTTTTCTGTGCTTAATTGACTGATGGTGAATTTTCCGATATTCAACCCATGTTTGAAATTGGGACTGGCGCGGACGATCGTATACACATCCGGGTTGGGAACAATGCGGACTTTCAGATCGTGTTCACTACCTTTGAATTTTTCAGGTTTTGTTTTGTATTTGCCGCTGATATGACTGCGCTTGGTATAGGATTTGCGTTTCTTCGATTTTTGGATCGCCGAGAGCCGCAGCAGGTTGCCATCGTAAAGTTTGAGCTTTAACGAGAGCCATTCATCACGGAAGTATTCCGTAGTGCGGTCGCGCGAGTCTTTTGCGGAGCGCGCCACCTTGGTGGGGAGCAGGGCGCCTGTCAGATCAAGATGCCCAAGAAACGTGGAATTAGGTTTGAGATCGTCGCGCAAAGTGTGGATAATCGCCTTGGTGCCGTTGTAGCGCGGGGAGAAATCTGCCGAGTCGCTTTTGCGCAGACTGCGTGCCATCACAATTGCGGCGATCCACAGCATGATGCCGCCACCGGTGAAGACGAGTGAAAAATATCCAAGCAGATCAATGAACAAGTCAATGACGATCAAGCCCACGCCAGCGAAGAAGATGATTAGCGGGATCCAACGCCATTTGTCGCCTGCGGTCTCAGTCTTGCGCACCTCAACTTTGAGCTTCTCCATACCCTGCATAATGGACTGCGGCTTGTCTGCCAATGACATGTAGACGGGCAGAAAATCCTTTTTGCCCGTGATGTTGGTCGTGGGGGCGTTGCGCTTCCGAGCTGTGTTAAGCAGATAGAAGAATATGAGGAGTAAAAAAACAAAAAGTATTCCACCTACGCATATGACTGTATCCATTGATACTCCTTGTTGCTCTCATCTTAGTTGCCTTTATACCGCACTCGGTCACAAATGGCGCTTTTTTAGCAGGCGGAAAGCGCCATTTGTGACCGTGGGTATTATATAATCACGCCATGTCTCGCGTCCTCTACACAGCCTTTGATATTGTACCAAGTCCGAAGGGTGCATCCACCCATATTTTGCATAATATTCGCGGGCTCGTCAATAGCCAGTTGGATGTGCATCTTATTACGCCGAACGACGGCTTATTGCCCACGGAGGATGAGATCGAAGGCGCGAGCGTCACGCGCATCTCACAGGACCTCACGCAAAACTTTTTGGCGCGTGCTGTCCATTTTGGGAAGATGGTCTATGCCCACCTTGCAACGGCGCAATATGACGTTGTGCATTATCGCAATGTTTGGGACGGCTTTCACATCGCGCAAAATAAAAAACGCTTTGGCTACAAAACCTTATTCGAAGTCAATGGGCTTCCTTCTATTGAACTTAAATATCACTACCCCGGGCTTGATCCAGACCTGCTCGCAAAAATAAAAGAACAGGAGATCGCGACTCTCCACTTAAGCGACGCGATCATCTGCCCTTCGAATGTGACTCGCGACTACATCGTCTCGCTCGGACTCAGCCGAAAGCTGATCACCGTTATCCCGAACGGAGTCAGCCCCTCGGATTTTTCTGCTTCGCCTCTGCCCAGCCGTGAGGAACGGATTCCGACTCTGCTGTATATCGGCACGCTCGCCGATTGGCAAGGACTCGAAGTCGTCATCAAGGCGTTGCCGAAGATTCTTGAACAGCAAGCGGTTCGACTCCAGATCGTTGGGCGTGGAAGGTCAAGGCAAAGAAAAGTTTTATCGAAGCACATCCGCAAGCTGGGAGTGGAAGGAAGCGTCCTTGTCCAGCCTGCGATACCTCATCACGAAGTCCCGGCGTTGATCGCGGAGTCAGATATCTGCCTCGCACCGTTGGGCTTGAATGACCGCAATGTGACGCAGGGCGCGTGCCCGATCAAAGTGCTGGAATATATGGCGTCGTCGCGCCCGTTGATCGCTTCGAACATGCCGATCGTGCGCGAGCTTGTCCGCGAAGATGTGGACGGCTTGTTGTTCTCGCCCAATGACCCCGATGATCTGGCGCATAAAGTGTTGATGTTGTTGAAGGACTTGGGATTATCGAAGCGTTTGGCTGAATCAGCGGCGGAACGCGCGTTGACGAAATTCACCTGGCATGAGTCGCAGAAGAAGTTAGTGAAGGTGTACGAGAAATTATTAGACCCTAAAGGTTTTAAAAACCTTTAGGGTCTGTGCGTGTAAATATTTTTGACACTTCCTCAGGCACCGCCCGCGGGCTGCCCGTCTTCACATCCATAAACACCCAATCCGTTTCACCCCTGACCAGAGTTTTCCCGTCGGCTTTACGGACAAATTCATACTTCCGCAGTGAACGCACGCGCCGAATATTTTCCACCCAGGTTCTAATCTCAAGTTCTTCACCTTCAAATGCAGGGAGCAAGTATTCGATCTTGTGCTCACGCACCACCCAGGTTGCATCGGGGTCCCTGCGCTTCGATGCCGCCAATGGATGAGTAATAGCCTTTATCGGTATAAGCAAAGAACCAGTTTTGGACGCTGAAAAACGCTGATTTTCGCTGATTCAAAAAAGAAAAAATCTGCGTTTTCTGCGTGAATCAGCGTCCCGATTTA
>JAYUGV010000347.1:0-7741 GCA_043767565.1 Anaerolineales bacterium | reverse complement strand
TGCTAAATGCTCCAAAAAATCTTTGCGACTCTGCGCCTTGGCGTTAAGATTTTGGCATCGCTGCCCTCAACTTAATTTTAGATTTGGAATTGCTGGTTTCGCATATAACATCCTTTACGCACAGGACGTCAAGGACACCGGTTGTGTTCCGCTATTTATTTTCTTTTTCTCTACCGTACATTTCAGAATTGGGACGCAGATGAACGCAGAAAAACGCAGATTTTCTCTTTTTTTTGATCAGCGGAATCAGCGTTTTCAGCGTCCAAATGGATTTTGTACGGTAGAGAATTTTCTTTCATACTTGATCTGCCATAACACGTGCCAGGTTGCCCCGCCATCATCAGAGCGTTCCCAGTTCCAATCGAATTGACTGGGTTTGGTGTTATACCAAACCATGCGTTGTTTACAGGCTTCACCTCTAACGATCGCATCACGGACAAGAGTCATTTTCTCGTTTTCAAACTTACCGGTGAAATCAAGATATGTGCCATTGTTATCCACCCAGGTCTGGCACCACAGTCCACGCTCGGGGTCGTAGACGGAGACGCTCATACCGTTCAATTCAGTGGATGTGAAATTTTCCTGAATGACCTTGTCATCGAGAATGCGCAGAACGTGATTGGCGGCTTTGCCGTCCGTGCCCCAGGTCACATCCCATTCGCCGAGCCAGAAATCAAATTGAGATTCGGGGTTGTTGTCCATGATATCTCCGTTATGCTTCAGCCACCGTCACTTCGACACGGTGAGCGAAAGACGAACCGTCAGTGCAAGCCTCGGCGGTGTGTACTGGAAACCCATTGCCGATGACGGCGATGGGAGCTTGAATACTTTATAATTTACCACGATGTTTGTTTATAGATCCCACACTTGAGAACTGTTTTGGAGAATTATGTCTGACCAACAACGCAAGATCTATCAAACCGATGGCGACCGCTACGAAGCCCTGATCGCTCGTGAAGATAATCAAGGGAATATTGAAAAGGCACTGGACGAGATCGTCAACGTGAATGGACTCGATGTGCTCGACCTCGGCACAGGGACGGGCCGCCTCGCTGTGATGCTGGCGCCGCGTGCCAAATCCGTGCGGGCATTCGATGTTTCAGAGGAAATGTTACGGGTTTGCCGGTCACGTTTTGAAGCCAGCGTGCTATCCAATTGGCAAGTAGGTATTGCTGACCATCGTCAATTACCAATTACCAATAACTCTGCCGATCTCGTTGTCTCAGGTTGGAGCGTAAGTTATCTTGCCGTATGGAATAACGAGCACACAACACGTGAGTTGGATACCTGGCTGATCGAAATGCAGCGGGTTGTGCGAAAAGGCGGCTGGGTAGTGCTGTTCGAGTCACTTGGCACGGGCAATGAGAGTCCGATCCGGCTCGCGCATGTTGAATCAACCTATCAATGGCTGGATGCAGTCGGTTTCCAAAACAAATGGATCCGCACGGACTATCAATTTGAGTCGGTTGATGAAGCTGAAGAGTTGTCACGCTTTTTCTTTGGCGATGAATTGGGTGACAAAGTCCGGCAAAACAACTGGGTCATTTTGCCGGAGTGCACGGGCGTGTGGTGGAAGAAGATATAAAGATGAAGGATGAAAAAACCGCATCAAGATTGAGGCGGCTTTTATATTTTTGCCAGTGATCATTTTATCAATGCTTCTGCCATATTCAAAAGCGCATCTTCCACGCGCTCTTTGTGCTTGCCGTGCATCGGCATGGTCTCCATTTCTTGCACAGAGAAAAACCCCGCTTCCGTAGTCTCGTTACTCAAGCCTAATTCGCCGCCGATGACTTCCACTTCAAAACCCATGACGACGATATGGGCTTTGTTGCCATCGGGATATACGATGAGTTGATTCGGATCACTGTAGACGCCGACTAAACGCTTCACACTGAACGTTCAAGCCTGTCTCTTCCCAAACTTCCCTGATACACGCCTCCGCCGCGGACTCGCCAGCTTCCATCGCGCCGCCGGGGATACACCAGCGTCCGTTATCGGTGCGGCGTGTGAGCAGTGCCTTGGTGCGAGTCTCATTGAAGATGACGGCGCTACAGCCTGTCCGTAATTGACCTTCCTTGCCGAGTCTTTCGCCATAAATAACTTGAGTCATTTTCCTTTTCCTTTGTTCAACTGGGCATGTCACCCTGAGCGATAGCGAAGGGTCTCTCCGATAACTTCAGAGATTCTTCGCTACGCTCAGAATGACATTGCGTACGGTAATTATCCTGCAAAATTATGAAAATTTCGAGGCATATGCTAAAATTGCCGAGATCAATTGATTCGAAATAAGAATGCAACCAGCCTATCCATGCGTATTAATAGTGAAAGAAGTGCATTGCGCTCACAAAATAACAATACTCTCAACTCGTTGAGCGATGAGCTTCTGGCAGTTAAAGTCGCCCGAGGTGAAAGTACTGCTCTGGAAGTGCTATACGATCGGCATGCCGCCATTGTATTTGGCATTGCGCTCAAAGTTATCGGTGAACAGGGCGCGGCAGAAGATCTGTTGCAGGAAACCTTCTGGCGGGTATGGCGCAGCGCAGATACTTTTAAACCGGAGCGTGGTGTATTTACCAACTGGCTTTTCAGGATTGCGCGGAACCTTGCCATTGATGCCTATCGCCGACGCAACGTACGACCTCAAGCGATAATCGGCGAGGAGATGGCTGATTCCATTTTGGATCAAACACCTGACCCCGATGTGGATGTTGTCGAGCAGACTCAAACGCTCCTCAAGAATCGCCAGGTGCGCAAGGCATTGGCGACCCTGCCACAGATTCAAAGGCAGGTGATCGAAATGGCTTATTTTCATGGAATGACGCGGCAGGAGATCGCCGAAGCGACTGGGGAAGCGCTCGGGACGATCCATACCCGCGCTCGTCTTGGTTTGCAGAAATTACGTGAAGAATTGAATAAGGAAGAGTTTGAAGGCTAAGATGGACGTAGAACGAATCGAAGAGTTATTACCTTTTTATGCGCTTGATGCATTATCCGACGAGGAACGGGAACTTGTCGACGCCTATTTGGCTGAGCATCCTGAAGTTCGCGCGCAAATTAATGGATTACAGTCTGCGGCGCAGGCTTTGCCTTATGGCGTGACGCCAGTCGAGCCAGAGCGGCGTATCAAGGATGCGCTGATGGCACGTGTTGCTGTCAGCCAACGATCAAGCATTTCGGAACAGAAGCAGGCATCTCGTCCGCGTGAGAAGCGCTGGGCAAATTTATTCCCGGCATTTAGTTTTGCAGTTGCCATGGTAGCGGTCATTTGGGCTGTGATTCTAAATATCCAGCTTTCTCAATTACGACAGCAAGTTTCATCTTTGGGCGAGGCGCTGGTGGCACAATCCAATTCGCTTGAGCAGATCAATGCGAAACTTCCGCAAACGCCTGTTTCGGCAGTTGTGACGATTTCCTTAAAAGGCACAGACGCGCGGCCGCAAGCGCATGGAGAATTGATCGCTGATCCGAAAAGCGCATCGGCTGTGATGGTAGTTACAGGGCTGGGTCAACTTGAAGTAGGTAAAACCTATCAGGTCTGGTTGATCGATGCAGGCGGACCAAAGAGTGCGGGCTTGTTGACGGTGGATGCAAATGGGCAAGCGGTGTTGATCGTAACCTCTGATACAGCGATCGGTTCGTTCAACGCCTTGGGTATTTCGGTTGAGCCTAAGGGAGGCAGTCCACAACCCACGGGTGATATTGTAGTATTGAGCGATCTGTAAATTTAGAATTATTACAAAATTCTTAACGGAGTGTTGCGCAAAGGAATTGCGCAACACTCTTTTTGTTTGCATACATGCAAACCAGCGCTGCCTGCGTATTTATAAGTAGACACCCGCGCGGGCTCGAATTATATAACAAGGAAGGAGGCGTAATCAAACAATTGGTATTTGCAAGCAAGCAGAAAGTAACGATATTCAAACTTAATGTTAGAGGAGACAAAACATGAAAAAGTTTTCGAAAGTTGGATTGTACGGCTTGTTGGTTTTAGCGCTGGTATTTGGGCTGGCACCCATTTCATCGAGCGCCGCAAGCCATCGTGAAGCACCGCTCATTGCGATGGACCCCACTGCGGACATTGCTGATTTCTTTATGTTCCGCAGTTACGAGACCGGGAAGAGTGACATGATCGAGCTCATTATGGATGTCATCCCTGGTGAAGAGCCCAGTGCTGGACCTAACTATTATCAGTTCGATCCCAATGTCCTTTATACCTTCTATGTTGACAACAACGGTGATGGTAAAGCCAGTGATGTTCGCTTCGAATTCCAGTTCAAGAATGAATTCCGAGGTACAAACAAGGATTTGGGACTGTTCCTTTCGTTCGTTGCCGTGCCTCCCATCACCGCGTTGGACGGTGCCGGCTCTGAAGGATTAGGCATGCGCCAATCCTATACAGTAACAATGGTACGTGGTGATACTCGCACAGTTTTGGGCAGTGGTTTGTTTGCTGTCCCTTCTAACGTCGGGCCTCGCACCATGCCCAATTATGATGCCCTCGCTGCACAAGGTATCTACAATTTGAACGGTGGTGGACGGGTCTTTGCAGGCCAGCGCGACGATCCCTTCTATATCGACTTGGGAGCTGTATTCGACACACTCAACCTGCGTAATCCTGGAACAGACATGCTGTCGGGTTTCAATGTTCACACCATTGCGCTTGAAGTGCCGGCCAGCTGGCTCACCAAGGATGGCAAAGGACCGAATGATACTGCCTTCCCGACCCTGGGTGCGTATTCAAGCACCAGCCGCCGCAAAGTCAAGGTGTTGCGTGCGGATGGCGTCGTGAACTATAACGACGGATGGGTGCAGATACAGCGACTTGCTAATCCTCTGGTGAATGAGGCAATTATTGGTACTGCCGACAAGGATCGCTGGAATGCGCTTAACCCATCTAAAGAAGCGCAATTCCTGGATTACTATTTGAATCCAAGATTGGATACCGCACTACAAGTAGTGTTCGGCGCACCTGCCTCCCCGCTCATTGATCTCCGCGATGTGCTCCTCACATATACGGCCGGCAACTATGCGAGCCTTTCAGAGCTGCTGCGTCTCAACATTAGCGTGGCGCCTGTAGCGCTAGCCTCGCAGAACCCGCTTACGGTTCTGGGTGGAGATGGCGCAGGCTGGCCGAATGGCCGCCGCCCAATTGACGATGTGACTGATGTAGCAGTGCGAGTCATTGGTGGAACGAATTATCTCTCGGCAAGTGATGCGGTTCAGAGCAACGATAAACCGCTCCCCGCTACCTTCCCATTCCTTGCGTCCCCGTGGGATGGCTACACCCGCTTCCATATCAATCCGTAATCGCAACTGTTAATTTGATGTTGAGTGGGCCGGTGAGTAGTCCGGCCCACTCAATCCCGGAGGACGCCATGCAAATCTTAAATCAGAATCGACCGCTAAAAGTAAACCACGCAATTATTTTCATACTAGTTCTTATTCCTGTGATCGCTTTTTCATGGCGGATCGCGTCTACCCATAAAGTTAATATCGGTCTACCTGATGTCGGTGGATATTCTATGGATACAGGGTTGCGCGTTGGCGCATCCATTGATGAACAAATCCAAACTTTGCAGGGTCATATCCGTACAAATCCGAAAGACTGGTCTTCTTACAGCCAACTTGGTTTGGCTTATCTGCAAAAGGCTCGTGAGACGGGCGACCCCTCTTATTATCAAAAAACGGAAGAAGCGCTTAATATTGCACATGAAAACCAAGCCAATGATTATGTGACGATCAGTGCCATGGGCGCGTTGGCTCTGGCGCGTCACCAGTTCCACTCGGCACTGGAATGGGGCGAACAGGCCCGACAACTCAACCCGACCCGTACGTATGCCTACGGAATTCTCGCCGATGCGCATATTGAACTTGGGCAATATGACGAGGCGGTCGAGACCTTGCAAACCATGGTGGACAGGCGTCCCGATATGAGTTCATACTCGCGTATCTCATATATCCGGGAATTACACGGCGATGTAGATGGTGCGTTGGAGTTAATGCAGCAGGCCGTGGATGGCGGTCTCCCGAATGGAGAAAGCACAGCTTGGACGCGGACCCAATTGGGCAACCTTTATTTCAACACAGGCAAATTAAAACAAGCCGAGACAGAGTATGTGTACACACTCAATAACAGACCCGACTACCCCTACGCGCTCCTGGGATTGGGGAGAGTGCGTGCCGCGCAGGGCAAGATGGATGAAGCCATCGAATTATTGACAAAAGCAACAAACATCATGCCTCTGCCTGAATTTGTTATCACGCTCGGCGATATTTATCAGGCTAATAACCAACCTGCTCTCGCACAGCAACAATACAAGCTCATCGGCACGATTGAGAAACTCTTCGAAGCGAACGGCGTGGATATGGATATGGAAATCGCATTATTCGATGCCGACCATGATAAAGATCTGAAAGCTACTGTTGAAAAGGCGCGCAAGGCGTACGCCAACCGCCCCAGTATCCATGCTGCGGATGTGCTGGCTTGGGCGTTGTATAAGACCGGTAATTACAAGGAAGCCCAACCCTATTCACATGAAGCCTTGAAACTGGATACAAAGGATGCGCTTAAGTTATTCCATGCCGGGATGATTTCTTACCAGCTTGGTGAGAATACGCAGGCGCAGACTTATCTTGAGCAGGCTCTGGCGATCAATCCGCATTTTTCCTTTCTGTATGCTGAAGAAGCGCAAAAAACATTAAGTCTTTTACAAGCCGGAGGCGAATGATGAAGAAAACTATTTGGCGCAGGCTGATTGCAACCATCACGGCTGTGTGGTTATCTCTGGCACTGCCGACAATCGCTTTCGCGCATCCGCTTGGAAATTTCACCATCAATCAATATGTTGGTATCAATATCAGCCGCGAAACGGTCGGGTTGGATTATGTGGTGGATATGGCCGAGATTC
The DNA here is from genome assembly GCA_043767565.1 of Anaerolineales bacterium. Classification (GTDB taxonomy): domain Bacteria; phylum Chloroflexota; class Anaerolineae; order Anaerolineales; family Villigracilaceae; genus Defluviilinea. Next base: position 830 of record JAYUGV010000347.1, on the reverse strand, counting down.
CTGCGTATCAAGAGATTGCCATCTTCGATGCCAATGGAAATGGTCAGGCGGATTTGTCGGAGTCTGCCAACTATCATGCGGATAAATGCGCTGCGCTTCAACCCAGCCTCAACCTGCTCCTCGACAATAAGCTTATTGCTTTCACCCTGGCATCTTCGTCTGTTGAATTCCCTGCGGGTGCTGGCGGTTTGCCAACACTGCGCCTGACCTGTGAATTCAAAGCCGCCCATAATTTGACTGGGGATAATATCAAATTGTCGTTTACGAATAATGCCTATCCTGACCGGATCGGGTGGAAGGAAATTGTTGTGAACCCTGAGGGTGTAACCCTACAGGGAAAATATTCCACGACTAGTTTGAGCAAAGGTCTGACGAATTATCCAAAAGATTTACTTACCAGTCCGCTCGACCAGCGCGAAATAAAATTGGAGATTACATCTACAGCGGTGCAAACACCCAATCAAGCTTCAGTGACTGCGCCGCAAAATGCTTCATCACCTTTGAATCGAAATGACACGTTCACAAATTTAATCCTGTTGGATCATATCAATCTATCCACGCTGTTGTTCGCGCTGGCAGTTTCATTTATTTGGGGTGCGATGCACGCCCTGACGCCCGGTCATGGCAAAACAATTGTGGGCGCGTATCTGGTTGGTTCACGCGGCACGATGAAACATGCGGTGTATTTGGGTTTGACCACGACCATCACGCACACCCTCGGAGTCTTTGCGTTGGGATTGATCACCTTGTTCGCCGCGAAGTACATCGTCCCTGAAAAGTTATTTCCGTGGATGAGCCTGTTCTCTGGATTGTTCGTCGTTGGTATTGGA
>JAYUGV010000346.1:0-3157 GCA_043767565.1 Anaerolineales bacterium | reverse complement strand
ATTTTTTTACCACAAAGGGCACAAAGGAAAAATCTATGGATGGCTATTCACTCATCATTCGTCCAAACTTAGTGCCCATCGTGTCCTTCGTGTTAATGGCTTTTCAATCAACCAGCGTCAAAAAATATTCGTGGAAACGTGTGTCTTTCGTTAATTCAGGATGGAACGATGTCGCGAGCAAATGTCCTTGTTGTGCAGCGACGATTCGACCATCGGGCACAGTCGCAAGAACCTTTGCGTCACCACTTACTGATTCAATGATCGGCGCGCGAATGAAGACCGCGTGATAATCTTCCTGTGTCGCTGTGGCTTGTTTGAGTTCGGGAATATCCAAATCTGTTTCAAACGAATCGATCTGACGTCCGAATGCGTTGCGCTGCACTTTGATATCCATGAGACCGAGCAACGGCTGGTCGCGTCCGATATCTTTGGAAAGAAAGATCGCACCGGCACACGTGCCCCAAATCGCATGGCGTTGACCAAATAATTGGAGCGGCTCCATTAAGCTGTACGCCACCGCGAGTTTGCCGATCGTTGTCGATTCGCCGCCAGGGATAATAAGCCCATCGAGTCCCTGCAAATGCTCAGGCAAACGCACTTCGGATGCATCAACCTTTAATCGTTTGAGCATCGCGATATGTTCAGAGAAATCGCCTTGAAGGGCGAGGACACCTATTTTCATGGTCATGTATACAGAGGTAAACACGGAAACAAGTACGCAAGGCATCGCATCATGTATTTACGTGTTCACTTGTGTACTTGCGTACTTGTCTACGCTCCTACCATCCCCGTCCCGCGAGCTTTTCAGCCTCAGGCATCTGCGAGGTATTGCGTCCAACCATAGCTTCGCCGAGATTCTTGCTCACTTCCGCGAGAATGGATGCATCTTGATAGTGCGTCACGGCTTTGACGATCGCGTTCGCGCGCTTGGCTGGGTCACCGCTCTTGAAGATGCCCGAGCCAACGAACACTCCATCTACACCAAGCTGCATCATCAACGCCGCATCGGCCGGAGTCGCAACGCCACCTGCTGCAAAATTCACAACCGGCATGCGACCGAGCTCTTTCGTCTCTTTCACAAGTTCGTACGGCGCGCCGTTATCTTTTGCGAACTTCATCAGCTCTTCATCGCCCATCGTCTGCAACTGGCGAATCGCTCCCATCACCGAACGTGCATGCCGAACAGCCTCAACAACATCACCGGTCCCGGCTTCGCCTTTGGTGCGGATCATCGCCGCGCCTTCGCCGATACGCCGTAATGCTTCACCGATGTTACGGCATCCGCATACAAATGGCACTTTAAAGTTGTGTTTCAAAATATGGTGTTCTTCGTCGGCAGGTGTCAGCACTTCAGATTCATCAATGTAATCTATACCCAGCGCTTCGAGAATCTGTGCTTCAACAAAATGTCCGATGCGGCACTTTGCCATCACAGGGATCGACACCGCATCGATGATCTTCAAGATCATGTCAGGGTCAGACATACGCGCCACGCCACCATCCGCGCGGATATCGGCGGGCACACGTTCCAGCGCCATTACCGCGCACGCGCCCGCATCTTCCGCGATCTTGGCTTGCTCAGCGTTCACCACATCCATGATGACGCCGCCCTTAAGCATTTGCGCCAAACCTTTTTTCTCAGTCCATGTACCAGTTTTAACTTCCATTTCTATCTCCTTAATTTCCTGCGCATGGATTTTTGTCCACGCTATGAGTTAATCGTTACGCACGGGATTCTACCATGCAGAAGCAGCGCCTCATCCCCAGCCGGAAACTGATTCTCATTAACGAACCGGCGCTCACTTTGAGGGGGTGAGCTTGTACCTCTTGACAAAAAACGCTTAAGAGATACAATTCACTCAATGATACAATTAGTACAATAATACAGGATGTGAAATGAGCCTCAAAAAACCACTTACCCTGCAATTAGACTTCAGATCCGGTCTGCCAATTTACATCCAAATCATGAATCAGATCGAGAATCAAGTCGTTGGTGGAATCTTGAAGCCTGGGGATCAATTGCCAACGGTCCGCTCGCTGGCATCAGATTTACGGGTGAACTTCAATACCGTGGCGCGCGCCTACCGTATGTTGGATGAAGCCCGCATCATTTCCACACAGCAAGGACGCGGAACCTATATCACAGAGATCCCGCCACCGGAGGTCAAAGACAAGTTGAGAAAAGAAATGTTAGATGCCTTAGCTAGAAGATATATCAGCGAAGCGCTGAGGCTGGAGTTCTCAAAGAGTGAGATCAGCCAGATGGTCAAAGACCAGCTCAAGGCTTGGAAAGAATCGCAAGAGTCCGAAGAATGATCGTTTAATCTAAAAAGGAGAATGTCATGAAAACAGATTTTATAAAATCCGCAATGGAAAAGAAGAAAGCACAACAGGCTGATATGCACATCTCGCCGATCGCTGGCTTTGTATTCGGCGTGCTGATGGTAATCGATGTACTGGGCGCTATTTTCGGTGATGGAAAAATCAGTGATGCATTATTGGGCACCTGGGTGGTCGTCTGGACGTTGCTCAGCGTCTATGTTTTGTTCGCGTTGAAAGTTGCCAATCAATGGGAAAAAGCCGTGGTGCTGAGATTGGGAAAATTCCACGGGCTGAAAGGTCCCGGTATGTTTTGGATCATCCCGATCGTGGATAACGCATCCTCATGGATCGACCATCGTGTGATCGTTACGTCATTCTCTGCTGAAAAGACCCTCACCAAAGACACGGTACCTGTTGATGTGGATGCGGTGTTGTTTTGGGTCGTGTGGGACGCAGAGAAAGCCGCGCTCGAGGTGAAGGATTACCAAGCCGCGATTTCCTGGTCTGCCCAAACAGCCCTGCGCGACATTATTGGACGCATGATGCTGGCAGATATTCTCGTGGGACGCTCGGCTATTGACGAAGAGCTTCAGCACATCATTGATGAGCGCACGACACCCTGGGGTATCACCGTGCAATCGGTGGAAATCCGCGACATTGTCATTCCGCAGGTATTGGAAGATGCCATGTCGCGCCAGGCGCAGGCTGAACGCGAACGCCAGGCACGCGTGATCCTTGGCGAATCTGAAAAACAAATTGCAGCGTCGTTTGCAGAAGCTTCACTGTCTTATATCAATAATCCAACTGCTTTGCACTTGCGTGGAATGAACATGCT
>JAYUGV010000345.1:0-3172 GCA_043767565.1 Anaerolineales bacterium | reverse complement strand
CGCCGCCTTGCTCGAAGGCAGTGACATCGGTCTCGGCGCGCAGAACCTGCACTGGGAGGAAAAAGGCGCGTTCACCGGCGAGGTCGCCGCGAACATGCTCAAGGAATTTTGCAATTACGTCATCATCGGTCACTCGGAGCGCCGCGCTTATTTCGGCGAAACCGATGAGACGGTGAATCGAAAACTGAGCGCCGCCCTTAAATCTGACCTGACCCCGATCGTATGTGTCGGCGAAACGCTGGACCAATACGAATCAGGGCTGACCGAGGAAGTTGTTCAGCGTCAAATTAAATTTGGCTTCGCTGACATCGACTCCGCCCATGCCGCGCGTATCGTGGTTGCCTACGAACCCGTCTGGGCGATCGGCACCGGCAAAGCCTCCAGCGCGGACAATGCCAATATGGTGCATGCCAAATTCGTCCGTCCGGCATTGAGCGAACTGTTCGATGAGAAAAATGCCCAGGCGATCCGCATCCTATACGGCGGTTCCGTTACTGCGGCAAACGCCTCAGACTACTTCGCCATGTCTGATATTGACGGCGCATTGGTCGGCGGCGCCAGCCTCAAAGTGGACGAGTTCGTGGCGATCACCAAAGCCGCCGCGGCACATTCGCGCTAATAGAATTTTTCTGCCATGGATTTCACAGATTCGCACGGATTTTTTTAATCAGTGAAAATTCGTGAAATCCGTGGCTAAAAAGACTTTCGCAAGAGTCTACTTTATAATCGGGGAATTCCATGAATCAACTGACTGGCTTTTTATGGTTTGTGCTTATGCTTGTGCCGCTGATCTGGCTTCAGCGGCTTTTGCATCGCGAGGTCCAGGCAGTGTTCCTGATCATCACGCGCAACCCTCAGCTCACCATGGGGATCTTTCAATTTATCTTTCTCCCCGGCGTATTTTTGCACGAAGGCAGTCATTTTTTGATGGCAAAAATATTACGCGTCCCAACGGGACGTTTCTCGATCCTCCCCCAACCCCTGCCCGATGGACGCCTGCAGCTCGGCTACATAGAAACTGCCAAAGCGGATATCATCCGCGATTCGCTGATCGGCGCGGCGCCGTTGATCATCGGCACGCTCTTCGTGGCGTATGTTTCTATCTATCAACTGGAGATGCGCGTGTTGTGGGATGTACTGCGTAATGGACAGTTCAATTTATTCTGGATGGGAGTCAATACCTTACCGAACGTCAAGGATTTTTATCTGTGGTTCTATCTTACCTTTGTGGTGAGCAGCACGATGATGCCATCCGAATCGGACCGTTACGCCTGGCTGGAGTTGGTCATCTCGGTGGGCATCTTATTTGCGATCGCCCTGCTCATCGGCGCCGGTCCGTGGATGTTGAATAACGTCGCCCCGGTGATCAGCAATTTCCTCAGCTCAGTCGCAGTGATCTTTGGGTTGAGTTCGGTCGTGCATATTGTGTTGGTGTTGCCAACTGCGTTGATCCATAAGTTGTTGACACGAGTCACCGGGGTGGATGTAGTGTAACGGTTTGCGACATCGTCCCTTTTAGGGGATACCCGCGCTGGGGCGGACGGTGGAGCGCCGTCCGATGTGAAAAATGAAAAGGCATAGGGAACTGCCTGCGCGAAGCGCCCCAGCGTCGAATGCACGCCATGTTAAGTGCGGTTCAGTAAAAGACTCGCTTGCTGTTGGAGAGATTTTCTAATAACTCACCAGCGGTAATTTTCTGAGCCACTTTTTTTCTGTCAATTCCTTCAACACAAAATCAGCCCCATCGGCGCGAGAAAGTTGTGTGCCTGACTCTTTGCTCACAAAACCGATTTGATATTTTCGCGTGTGTTCGCCATCCATCAAGCGCGGAAAACGAATAACCGTCCATTCCAAATCGGAAGCCTGAATTACTTTTACATTCTCGGCGGAATCTAATACTACATCTTTTGCCAGAAGATTAAGCAAGAAACCAATAAAATGGTCAATAAGTTTTGGCTTATCTTCGGGCTGACGAACACCTGCGCCCGTTGTCGAAACCAGACGGCGTACTCCATGCTTTTTCATCCCCGCCACAATATTTTTTGCGGATGTTTCCATCATGTGAGGAACTGGCGGACGCGTCGGTCCCAACGCGCTGATGACTGCGTCGTGCCCTGCAATCGCCTTTTCGACTGCGGCGGCGTCCGTTGAATCACCTTTGAATACTGTTAGATTTGCATGTTTGACCACAAACTTTTCAGGCGAACGGACAAAGGCAGTCACTGTATGCCCTGCTTCTAATGCCTGTTCAACAACTTTCAATCCAACTCCACGAGATGCTCCAAATACGATGATTTTCATTTTTTCTCCTTTTGAAATTATTGCGAGAGTAACACTTTGAGATTTTTTGCTACTGTACGCAAGGGATTACCCGAATGATAGGTACGACTCAGAATGATTCCGCCCTCAATTGCGGCAGTGATAAATGTTCCCAATTCATCTGCTTTTATCTTTGTAAACCCACGTTCAAGTAATTTTTCCTTGAACGCCGTTTCCAGCAAAATATATGCTTCTCGACAGGCTAAATTAATGCGTTCAGACTGGGTGGCAGTTTCCATTGCTACTGCTGTCAACGGACTGCCTGCCGCGAATCCTGATGATTCCACATGGTCGGCAATATTCAACACAAAATCATAGATTGCCTTTGCCGCGTTCCTGCTTCCGCTTACCCCGTTTTGTATTCGCTGGGCAGTTGCTTTGCCCGATTGCATAACGGCTTCGGATGCAATTTGCTCTTTGCCATCGGGGAAATAGTAATACAGCGAGCCTTTGGGAGCACCGCTCTCTTTGACGATTTCGTTTAATCCTGTGCCGTGATAGCCTTGTTTTTCCATCAGGTCACAAGTAGTTTGTAAGATATGTTCGCGGGCGTTGCTCATTTCAACCTCAAATATCAATCTGCATGAAAACCAGGTTTAGGGTTCGTATCCTGATCTCATCCAAAGACGCATCCTTTGGCACACGTTCAAACCCAAGTCTTGTTGCCATCTCTGGACCTCGAATATCCACAACGGTGTTGATCATATCTGCAACAGTGTGCAGGTCGCTGACGACATTCGCTCTGCCCTTCACATCTTTTCCCTGAAGACGAAGGGTAACCTCGGCGTTATTTTGCAGATTGCGCCACCATTTGCCAAAGGTGAAGACAATCAGGTGATTCTCCTGACGCACA
>JAYUGV010000344.1:0-3173 GCA_043767565.1 Anaerolineales bacterium | reverse complement strand
AAACGCCGCCGAGGCTTGTACTGACGGTTCGTCTTTCGCTCACCGTGTCGAAGTGACGGCGGCTTGAGCTTACGTGCTAACAAACTTTGAGTGCTCCCTATTTGAATACCTGTTAAAATCCCAAACAGAATTGACCCAAGGAGAACTTCATGACTGAACAAGTTACCCTCATCATCCGCGCCAAAATGTTGATCGATGGACTCGGCAGTCCGCCGGTTGCTCAGGGATTGGTGGCAATTGCCGGGAACAAGATCATATACGCGGGCAAAGCCGCATTTGCACCTGAGCTGCCTCCGAATGCGCAAACGATCGACTTGCCGGATGCGTGTTTATTACCCGGTTTGATCGATATGCACGCGCACCCATCCTATTATTGGGATCAAACCGATCTAGCCACATATACGTATGAACCTGAAGGGGCGACGGTCTATTCCCCGCTGACCATTGCCATGCTGGCGACGAACAAGATCAGGCAGGCATTGATGACCGGCATCACCACCATCCGGGATACGGGTTCAGTGAACGATATTATGTTCGAGGTCAGAAAGGCTGTCCGCAATGGATTGATACCGGGTCCGCGTTTATATTTATCGGGACGGCTGATCACACCCACGGGCGGGCATGTCCATTATTTGCCTGGGCTGACCAATCAAGTTGACAGTCCTTACGGATTTAGAACCGCGGTACGTCAGGAAGTGCGCGCAGGCGCTGACTTCATCAAACTTGCTAACGATGGGCAGGACTGCACACAGGAGGAATTTGACGCGGCGGTGGATGAAGCGCATCGCCTCGGTAAAAAAGTTGCCTTCCATACCTCGAGTCCGCCATCGCAACGCATGGCAATAGATGCGGGCGCCGATACCTTTGAACATGGCACGCCTACACAAGAGGAGATCGACCTCGCTGTGAAAAAAGGCATCGCCTGGACTCCAACCCTCAGCATGACCCATGATTACCTGAAATATTATGAAGACCGCTTAACCCATAAAGAACCCCGGCAGGCGCAGTTCGCCCGCGAGGCATATAGCAGCACCATGCAGTACATCGAGCGGAAACATGCTGCGATGGAATATGCGCTCAAAGCTGGGATGAAGATCATGGCGGGGACCGATACGTTCATCCAAGGTATCCGCTTCGATGCGCTCCCCGATGAGATCCGCTGGCTGACTAATTATGGCTGCACACCGATGCAAGCCATTCAGGCGGCGACATCCTGGGCGGCAGAGATCATGGGCTGGGCGGATATCGGGTCACTGCAACCCGGCAAGCTCGCCGATGTGATGGCCGTGGCGGGCAATCCCTTGGACGACATCCGCGCAGTGGATCAGGCGATCCTAGTGGTGCAAGAGGGCAAGATCGTCAAAAGCGGATCGAGACCCTGATCGTATTCAATTTGCCCGCGCTTTGTTGTATACGTTTATTACAGCCGTGGAGCGGGATGATATCCCGTTAGATTACGATCACTAGGAGCTATCGCGCCATGGATACTATGGGACAGTCACCCATATGGTCGTAGTTTATCTTACAAGCTTGCGTCGCTTTATTCACCGTCAAAGACCTGATGGCGTTTCCCTGAGTTGATCGAAGGGTTTCCGCGAAGCCATGCTCGCTACGGGTTGCTATCCACGTAAGCTTTTTGATTGGCTCGCGTCACGCGAAAACTTGTCAGGGCTGATTGTGGTCAAAATATAAAGAAGCCTGGAATAAAATTCCAGGCTTCTTTATATGCTTGGGATAATTGACTTCACCCGCCAGCGCCCCGCAGAACTTCCAGAAACGGAATGGCTTTGAGTATCCTGATCCCTTTATAATTGCCCTTCAACGAATCAAAGTGCGGATCGTAGGTGACAAGATAATTCGCGCCGCCCTCCACTGCGCAGGCAACAATCACATTATCATCCGGGTCCGAGAGTAGTTTCTCGATTTTTTCAGCAGGCACTTCCACCCATTCTGCCGCTTCCGAAAGCGCATCGAGTTGTGCGGTGATCGCCTCTGGGTCAACTCCGCGTTCGAAAAGTTTTTCGAGCAACTCTTTGGCGATTTGATCGCATACCACAAGGGTGAATTCATTGTTCTTCCAACGTGACAGCAGTTCGCGTGTTGGGCTATTAGCGTTCCTGCTCAACGAAGACGATATAAACACATTCGTGTCAAATACCGCTCGCGGTTTTTTAGTCACTTTCCCATTCCTCTTCGATGGCGACACCTTTCGCGATCGCATCCGCGCGGATGCGGTCAGTCGCCTCAATAAAACGTTGGACTGCCTCGGCGTGAGACAGGTGACTTAGTGTCGAAGCGCGTTCTTTGGCGCGCGCTATAATTTCGTCAGCGTTGAAGGCGGGCTTGCCCTCCCTGCTTTTATGTTTTAGATCGCTGATGGTTTCATATACAACCAATAAATCATTCGCGGGCAGTTGTGCGACGTTGGTCATCACTTCCCGCAGGAGCTTCTCGGTATCCAAGGATTGGGTATTCATCTCGCGTTCCTTTCTTTTCAATCTAACGTAGCCTCATTATAAAACGAAAGATAGCGGTTCATGCGGTGACTTTTGGTAAAATCTCTCAAACAAACATCGCTTATACCATGCATACTTCAACACACTCAACATTCCGCATCGCGCAAGCCGCAGGCGCAACCACTGAATACTTCCTCGCTGATGCACCTGGATCAGTGCGCCAACTGACGGATGCCAGCGGAGCCGTCACCTACACCCGCGCATATGATCCTGATACGATGGCAACAGTCACCATTGTTCTTTTCAAGGGCAATAATCCAAAGAGACTGTATGAATCAAAAGCGAATTACCCCGACTTTACTGGCATTACCTGGTCGCCCGATGGCAACTATATTGCTTTTGGGCTTAATTTAGCAAGTAGTTTGGATAAGAAAGTACCTACTACGTTATTTGTTATAGATAGGATGGGAAACATCAAGGTACAAGTTTCAGATGAAAGCATAGGCAACATCGACTGGACGCCTGATTCAAAAAATATTATCTATTTTTCTGTAGTAAAGTCACATATTTCTCTGTTTAAGGTAATTAACCTACACGGCAGTTGCACGGAATTCCAAAGTGTCCTTTGGCCCATTGGTTCACCCAATTTTTCCTTTGATGGAAACAAGATTGCATTCAGCAGTTTGGAATCAAAAATTTATATAGCAGATACAAAGT
>JAYUGV010000343.1:0-7850 GCA_043767565.1 Anaerolineales bacterium | reverse complement strand
TGTTTATTGCGAGACTTGCCAAGTTCAAATGCATCCCGCAACGTAAGCGGACCCCGGTTCGTAATAACAACTGTATCCCCCGTAAAACAATATCCGCAGTGATAATCACAACCCAACATCCCAAACGTCAACGCGTTGGCGCTGGGCAGCACATGGAAGAAAGGCTTCTTCTCAATTGGATCACTTTGCAACGCCGCGACATAGCCATGCGGCACACGCAACTCGCCGCCCTGATTGAACCGTACCTGACAGATCCCACGCTTCCCCTCGCGGATCACACAACGATGCCCGCACGCGTAACAGCGCACCGCCTCATTATCCAGCTTCTCATACAACTCCCCAGTTACCGTTAACGTATCCAGCAAATCACCAATAGATGTCGCCATGGGAATATAATACACCTATGCTTACTATTTGTGTACAGGCTGGCGGACGATCCTCCCGCATGGGCGAAGACAAAGCGCTCAAAACTTTTCTCGGACGTCCGCTTATTCAACGTGTTGTGGACCGTCTCACCCCCATTGCGGATGAGATCATCGTGACGACGAATCGTCCGGCTGATTATGGATTCTTAAACCTCCGCCTCTTTTCTGATATCAAGCCTGACCGCGGCGCCTTAGGCGGACTCTACACTGCGATCGCTTCGGCTGCGCACCCCATTGTGGCAGTCGTGGCTTGCGATATGCCTTTCGCAAGTCCAAGGCTGATCGAAGCAATGAGCAGGCTCCTCGTTGACGCGGAGCAGGAAGCGGATGTCGTCATTGTTAAATCAGAGGAAGGTTATGAACCACTGCACGCCGTCTACCGCCGTGAGACTTGTCTGCCTGCGATCAAAGCCGCGATCGATACCGATCAATGGAAAGTTATCGCATGGTTCGCGCAGGTTAAGGTGCGTGTGTTGACACCCGAAGAGCTCAAAGCCTCAGACCCGGATGGTCTGACGTTTTGGAATGTGAACACACCGGAAGAATTTGCGAAAGCTGAAGAAATCGCAAAATCGTAATACCGACAGCAAGCTGTCGGACTCCAGAGATATAGAGGAAATATGACATACGATGTAAATCTCGTTCGACAACAATTCCCTGCACTAGACCGCCCCGCGATCTTTTTGGATAACCCTGCTGGGACCCAGATCGCCAAACAAAGCCTTGACCGTATTAACCGTTATCTGCTCGAACATAACGCCAACCACGAAGGCATGTTCGAGACCAGCCGCAGATCAGATGAAGTACTGCATGAAGCGCACGCCGCAATGGCAGATTTTCTCAACGCTTCGCGCCCAGAAGAGATCATCTTCGGCAACAACATGACGACGCTCACGCTGCACATGTCGCGCACGCTGGCACGGAACCTGCAAGCGGGCGATAACATTCTCGTGACCAGACTCGATCACGATGCGAACATCGCACCCTGGATGTTAGTCGCTGAAGATAAAGGCTGCAATTTGCTGTGGGTGGATATCGATGTGGAGGATGGTACGCTCGACGTGGAAGATTTTGCGCGCGCCTTGGAAAAGAAGCCCAAGATCGCAGCGTTCGGGTATGCGTCCAATTTGTTAGGGACGGTGAACCCGGTCAAGAAACTGACAAAGATGGCACACGACGCGGGCGCGCTGGTGTATATCGATGCCGTGCAGTACGCGCCGCACGGCCCCATTGATGTGCAGGATATTGGTTGTGATTTCCTGGCGTGTTCAAGTTATAAGTTCTTCGGTCCACATGCGGGGGCGTTGTACGGCAAGTATGACCTGCTCAATGAGTTGAAGCCGTATAAAGTCCGCCCGGCTTCGAATGAGTTGCCGTATAAATTCGAGACCGGAACACAAAACCATGAAGGTATCGCGGGCGTGTTGGGCGCGCTGGAATATCTCGAGTGGCTGGGCAAGCAATTCGGAGCGGACCATGCTCAGGCTTGGAAAGCTCGCGTTGAGCCTGGTCGAAACGACGCGGGCTTCACCGGTCGCAAGTTGGAATTAAAGAAAGGCATGTCCGCGATGCATGCGTATGAGTCTGAGTTGTCGCGCGAATTGATCGGGATCGTTGAAGCCGTTCCAGGAACACGCATCTACGGCGTGACAGACATGAATCGGCTTGATGAGCGCGTGCCAACCGTGTCATTTACTGTGGAAGGGAAAGACCCTGAGCAGCTTGCCGATGCGATCGGTAAAGAAAATATTTACGTATGGAACGGACACAATTACGCGCTGGCAATTGTGGAAAGACTGGGGCTGTTGGAAGCAGGCGGCATGATCCGCGTGGGACCTGTGCACTACAACACAATGGATGAGCTTGCAAAGTTTGGGGAAGTGCTGCAGAAGGTTGCGAAATAAAATTCCCCTCTCCTGCAAGGAGAGGGGCTTGTAACCTAACCCATAAAATGGCCGCGGCTGGAAGCATAAAGTGGCCGCTTTTTAGTCTATTTTGAACAGTCAAATCAACGGGTGGGAAAATTCTGGAAGCATAACTTGGCCGCAAGTAAATTCTGGAACCATAAAGTGGCCGTAAGTAATAGTGCCAATGCCCGCTAAAAGATACTGGTGAGATATATTGTCGATCAAATCTCACATTCTTTTGGAGGCAGAACCATGTTAAACGAATCAGAATTGCATCAGCTCTATCAAAAGCTCAATTTGTCAAAGCAAGCACAGCAGGTGATTGATGAGATCCGGTCATCACCTCCGGTACGACGCGTGCGCAGCGCTGCCGGAAATGTTAGTGTCCGCTATCCTAGCCGGAAAATGGGAGTCATTATCCAAGCAGAAAGTCATCGAAACGAATTGGCTGGCATCTATGAGAAAGAGTACGACTCGGGGACATTGGAATATTATGATCAGCCATCGTGCATCAAACTGATGTATGAGGCGAAGAATGGGCGAAGAGTAGGCATTTGGCACACTCCAGATTATTTTGTCATTCGAAGCGATAGCATTGGATGGGAAGAATGGAAAACGGAAGCAGAGCTACCGCGCCTGGCAGAGCAAATGCCCCGTCGATATGTCCAAGAAGGAAACGTCTGGCATTGTCCGCCAGGCGAAGAGCATGCAGCACAATTCGGTTTTTTCTATCGAGTACGGTCTTCTGATGAGATTGATTGGGGCTTGCAACGCAATCTGCTATTTCTAGAAGATTATCTGCGTACAGATAAAAAGGGCTTGGATGAGAACGTGGTTTCTTCAACTGTGTCATTGGTTGCTGAGCACTTCGGAATAACGCTTCAAGAAATACTTGCAATTGGAAAAATTCCAAGTGACATCATTTTTGCCATGATAGCCCGAGGACAACTTTACGTTGATCTACACACCGTACCTTTAGCTGAGCCACAACGAGTGCGAGTCTTTCGGGATCAGGAAACTGCACAGGGTTACGCAACGATTACATCTGTTTCCAATGGGAGTGATCCTTTTGTTACTGTGGCGCTTGGCGCCTCCGTGGTTTGGGATGGATGTTGTTGGACCATTGTTAATCTTGGTGCTACGCAAGCTACATTACTTGCCGCGGATGGCACATTGATCAATCTGCCCCAAACTACATTCGAAGACTTGATCAAAGCAAAACGGTTAACCAACTCCGATGAAACGAAGATTTTCGGAACGCCTTCTGCTGTTCACGAATTACTTTCCACTGCAAGTCCAGCTGATTTTGATGAAGCCAACCGACGTTATGCAATCATTGCTCCCCGACTAACAGGCCATCGGTTGGATGACAAAAGCATCCCTGTGCGCACAAGTCGAAGGTGGATAGTCAGATGGAAAAAAGCAGAAGCTCGCTATGGCTGTGGTTATGTGGGGCTTCTGCCGCAATATCACGATCGTGGCAACCGCCAACAAAAATTGCCGAATGGCGTTCTGGATTTAATGAAAGCATTTATCGCCAATGATTATGAAACGCTGAAACAAAAAACGAAGGTTTCTGTATATGGTGCCTTGGTACGAAAATGTGAAGAGCAAGGGATTATCGCTCCCAGCTACAAAACATTTATCCGAACAATCCAAGAGCGTCCTCGCGCAGAGCAAGTTAAAAAGCGCCAGGGAAAACGGGCAGCCTATCAACACGAGGCCTTTTACCAGGAGTTGACCTTGACGACTCCCCGGCATGGAGACCGTCCTTTTGAAATTGGACACATAGATCATACTCTGCTGGACATTGAACTTGTATGTTCTCACACGGGACGCAACCTGGGCAGGCCCTGGGGAACTTTTCTGAGCGATGCCTTTTCCAGACGTTTGTTGGCCGTGACTTTAACTTTTGATCCACCCAGTTATCGTGCTTGTATGATGGTCTTGAGAGAATGTGTGCAACGGCATGGTCGTTTTCCACAGATCATTGTGGTGGATGGAGGACGTGAATTTGAAAGCATCTATTTTGAGACTCTTCTGGCACGCTATGAATGCAGCAAGAAAACTCGGCCTGCAGCGAAACCCCGTTTTGGCTCGGTTTGTGAACGCTTGTTTGGAACCACCAACACGCGCTTCATTTACAACCTGCTGGGAAATACGCAGATCACTCGCAATGTTCGCCAGGTTACCAAATCTGTGTCGCCACAGGAGCAAGCCTGTTGGACTCTGGGTCAGTTTTATCCTCGATTATGTGAGTGGGCATATGAGGTCTATGACACAATTGAGCATCCGGCTTTGAGCCAAACGCCACAAGAGGCTTTTACAATGGGAATGGTGCAAGGAGGACAAAGATCGCAGCGATTGATCCCCTACGATGAAACCTTTCGCATGTTGACCCTGCCCACTACCCGAAAGGGAACAGCCAAAGTTATGCCGCATTTGGGAGTCAAGATCAATGCCTTGTGCTACTGGTCTGATGCTCTTCTGGATCCGGAGGTGGAGAAGACTCAAGTCCCGGTCCGGTATGATCCCTTTGACGCCGGGATAGCATATGCGTTCATCAAAGGACGCTGGGTATATTGCCTTTCCGAGCACTATGCCATTTTTGCTGGACGTTCCGAGCGGGAAATCCAATTAGCCACTACTGAGTTGCGCAAGAGGAATCAACTCCACGGCCAACAATTTACGATCACAGCTCGCAAGTTAGCAGACTTTCTAACCTCCTTGGAAGCAGAAGAACTATTGCTGGAACAACGTTTGCAAGACGCCGAGGCGAGAGAGATACTCATACCCAAAGAACCGTTGATCCCTATTCAAACGACCAGTTTGCGCAAAAAAGAATCCCACCCCATTGCTTCATCAAAACAGGAAGCCCGCGCCAAAGCCGAAGCTCTGGATATCTATGAGGATTTCTAAACATGGCACCTCAAACTGAATTTCCTCCAGAATTACTCTCGCAATCCCCGGCCACACGCGTGGCGTATTTTCGGGACAAAGTAGTCGCCCATCCACATCTCAAAGAAACCCATCAACGACTCTGGCAAGCGATCCAGCAACCAAGTGGCATCTCCTTGATTTTTGTTTTTGGACCTACGGGAGTGGGAAAGACTACACTTCGTTGCCGCCTAGTGCAACAACTTTGGGAAGCAGGGCAACCAGCAATTGAACAGGATCCTGGACATATTCCCGTTGTTGGATTGGAAGTTGCGGTGGCAGACGCGGATAGTTTTCGCTGGCGAGATTATTACAAACGTGCCCTGGTGGCTTTGGATGAGCCCCTGATCGATCACAAGATATTACCAACCCATGTTTTGCGTGAAAGAGTGGAGCTGAAAGATAGTGGTCGTTACAAAGTTACTTCGGAATTACGCTGGGCGTTGGAGCAAGCCTTGCGTCATCGGCGACCAACTGCTTTCATTGTGGATGAAGCGCAACACTTCAAAAGAATTGCCAGTGGGCGGCGATTACTAGACCAGATGGATACCCTCAAGTCATTGGCAAATTTGACGGGCACAACCCATGTACTGATCGGCACCTATGAACTGCTCGGTTTTGCTCAGTTGAGTGCGCAACTGGATCGGCGCAGTTGTGAAATTCATTTTCCGCGCTACCATATTGACATTCCAGAAGAAATGTTGGCATTCAAGCGCATCTTATTGACTTTCCAGCGTCATTTACCTCTCACAGGTGAACCAGATTTAGTTGCTCAGGCCGAATACTTTTACGAACACTCGGTGGGTTGTGTGGGAGTGTTGAAAGATTGGCTAACCCGTGCACTGGCTACGGCCTTGGAAGAAGGACAGGAAACGCTTACCCAGACAGTTTTGGAACGGCAGTCGTTACCCACTCGCAAACTTCTGCGTATGGCACGTGAAATCCGGGAAGGTGAGGAAACTCTGACTGCCAATGGCCGTGCACAAACAGAATTACGTTCATTATTGGGAATGTCCATTGAATCTGCTGAACAGCAGATTCCCGGTTCTCCGCGAAAAGTGGGAAAACGAAAGCCTGTGCGCGATCGAGTGGGACATCATGAACAAGCTGCTTGATCTCTGTGAAATCTGGGATCTGACAGTTCCCGCATATTCACCACACAGCAGGCTTCATGCAATTGAACCACTTGGAGCGAATACTCCTTATGTTGAGAGTCTCACAAGCTATATGGCTCGTCTGGCGGAAGCCCACAGCGTCTCCCTTCGCACTTTGGTGATCCAAGAGTTGCTGCCTCTTTTGAAGCGAGATTACTTGTCTAATCCGTTCATCAATTGTCTGGATTCTTTCTGGATCGAAGCGGCGCGTGCCCTCAATGGGACTGGTATCCTGGCTCGAGATTGGGCACAAGCCTTGGAGCATTTGACGTTGCGTACAGATCTGCGATTTTTGACTCTGTTGCCCTGGGCTGTTGTGCTAACCCAGCAAAGACTCATGAGGTTCACCCGCGCCTGGTGTCCTGATTGCTTCATTGAGTGGCAAGCCGCAGGACAGCCCATCTATGAGCCATTACTCTGGAGTGTGAACGCTGTCTCCCTATGCGTTCGTCACCAGCGAACTTTACTTGAACGATGCCCTTATCCGGATTGCCAGGCAACACTGCCTGTGTTGGCATCTCATTTACACTCTGGATATTGTTCAAAATGTTCGAGGTGGCTGGGTGTTGCTGATGATCTATCCAATCTTTCCTGGACAACTGAACAATGGCGTTGGCAAGTGTGGGTGGCAGAAATGATGGGGAATTTGGTCTCACACAACATGGACTTAACAATTACACCTCACCTGAGAAATATCCCCGACTTGATCGCGGCTGCCCGAGAACAAGTTGCAGATGGCAGTATGCAGAATCTGGAAAAGAGCCTCCAGCTTTCGCGCCGCACTGTGAATGCCTGGCGTTCAGGCAAGCAAATACCGCAAATGGAATCTCTGCTACGATTATGTTATTGCTGTGGGGTTTCTCTTTACGACGTGTTCGCCTTGCAGTCCGGGACACTCAATTTGGGCAAATTGAAAATCCGTTCACTCCCAGACATTCCCAATCCAACCAGAAATCGTCGCCACCGTATTCCTATGGATCTTGTTTATATTCGGCAAAGTTTGGAGAGTGCCTTGGCACAGGAAGAACAACCGCCCCCATCCATGCGCACCGTTGCAAAGCGTTTGAATCATTCACCCAGAGAACTGCGAGAACACTTCCCTGAGTTGAACCGGGCGATTTGTGGTCGCCGAAAAGAATACTACAAGGTTCATCACGAGCAGATAATCCTGCAATTGAAAAATGAGATTCGCCAAGCCATCCTCAAAATCCATTCCCAGGGCTTGTATCCCAGTTCACGCCGGGTTGGTTTGCTGCTGAGTGATCCAGCCATTATGCGTGATCGCGTTATCTCAAGGCTTTGGCACGACATGCTTCGGGAGTTGAGATTGGCAGATTAGCTTGCAATCGTGCCATTTGCAAATTATATGTCTTGGAAGCATAATGTGGCCAAAGCGGCCACTTTATGGGTTTAGTTACAGGGCTAGG
>JAYUGV010000342.1:0-3180 GCA_043767565.1 Anaerolineales bacterium | reverse complement strand
AGAATGAACTGCGCGATATGCTGAATATGTATTTGAAAGATAAAACAGTGGATTCGAAAGAACGCAGGAAGTTCATCGAAGAGGAAATTACGTTTACTGATGGAACATCCGGAAAGCGAACGGCGGAGTTTATTTTGAAAGTTTTAAATTCCCCAAAGTAATCGGGGGTCGAGCGGTTGTCGAGCTTGTCGAGACATAGACGGTGTCGCGCTGAGCGGAGTGGCGCGTGATATTCGCGCCGCGAAGTCGAAGCGTCGCGGGGCGTACACTTGCACCGAATGCAAGTGCGGTGTCGAAACCATCAGTAAGCAGAAAAACGAAAGATATACCGTGGGTATTATAAAAGGAGTTGATGTTGTCTATGGAGCATCAATTCCTTTTACCTTCAGAAAGAAAATATGGACTCAACACAAACAGCAAACCAAACCGAATTTTCCATCCACCCCAAAACTCAAATGGGAGCCATCTCCCTCACAGTTGCTAATCTTGAGAATCAGCTTGCGTTCTACCAACAAGCCATGGGATTCAAACTCCATTGGCGGGATGGCAGCAAAGCCGGTCTCGGTGCGGGTGGTAATGATTTGTTGCTCTTAACCGAAGAACCCAACCTCAAGAAATATCGCGGTGTGACAGGTTTGTATCACGTGGCATATGTCTTCCCGAGCAAGCGCGAACTGGCAATTGCGATGGCGCGTTTGTTTGCGATCAAGTATCCCAACTCGCCGACCGATCACATTATGACCAAGACCACCTACCTCGATGACCTCGAAGGCAATGGCATCGAGTTGTATTGCGAGTCGCCGGAAGATGGCACCTGGAAATTTGCGAACGGCAAATACGAGTCTTATCGCAAAGACGGCTCATGGAGCAATGGTCGTGAAGCACTGGATGTGGATGAACTGTTTAGCTATCTAAAGCAAGATGAAAAATTAGATGTATCCATTCCTCTCGAAACGCGTGTGGGACATGTCCATTTGCATGTGCGGGATGTAGCGGAAGCTGTCGATTTTTATCACGGCGTCATCGGCTTTGACGTGATGGGTATCGCTAAAGAATTCCAAATGGGATTTGTCTCTGCGGGCGGCTATCACCATCATCTTGGGTTGAATACCTGGCAGGGTGCGGGCGCTCCGCCTCCACCTGCCGATGCAGTGGGTCTGCGTCACTTCACCATTGACCTTCCGGATCAAACTGCCTACGATGAAGTCATGGCGCGGGTTGATGTGGCAGGCATCCCGTCGAATCAGACCGAGGCGGGCTTGCTGTTGCACGATCCGTCACAGAACGGCGTCATCCTGCGCATTGCGAAATAACGCGGCGCGGGATGGCGTCCCGCATGTTCATGATAGACGGGATAACATCCCGCCTCACAAAAATAAAACATTCGAAGCCCAACAAACGGCGCGGCTTCGGATGTTTTGATTCTTGACGTCGTTTCACATTGGCTGTTTAATTCACTGGCATTACAAAACATATCAAGCAGAGGTCTCCATGTATAAAAAAATCTATATTTTTCTTGGCACCATTTTCCTGCTCGGCGCATGCGCTGCACCGACGCTTGCGCCCACGGTAACCCCTGTTCCCGCGCAGCCTCCCTCACCGACGCCTGCCGCATGGGATCGTGACGGTTGGAATATTATCTGGCATGATGAATTTAATGGACCCGAGCTCGACCATACCAACTGGAACTTCGATATCGGCGGCAACGGCTGGGGCAATGCCGAATGGGAGGCGTATACCGATAAGCCTGAGAACATCCGCATTGAAAACGGGATGCTGGTGATCGAAGCGCGTGAAGACCCTACGCTGCCTGCAGGGCGTCCCTATTCCTCGGCGCGCATTAAAACGCAGGGACTGCATTCGTGGAAGTACGGACGCATTGAAGCGCGTATGAAACTTCCGTATGGGCAGGGACTTTGGCCCGCGTTCTGGATGCTGGGTGCGAATAACAAAGGCTGGCCCGCATCCGGTGAAATTGATATCCTTGAACACATCGGTAAAAATCCCGATACCATTTATGCCACCATCCATGCGCCGGGATATTCGGGCGGCAAGGGTGTTGGATCGAATCTCGTTGTCCCTGCTGCTGATTCGCTCAAAGATGATTTTCATGTCTACGCCATCGAATGGCAGGAGAATGAGATCCGCTGGTTCTTTGATGACCAGGAATATTTCAAGGTCACGCCGGCCGATGTCCCCGACAAATGGATCTTTGATCACGAGTTCTTTATTATCATGAACATGGCAGTCGGCGGAGGTTGGCCCGGTTACCCCGATAAGACCACGGTCTTTCCGCAGTTCATGAATGTGGATTATGTACGCGTTTATCAGAGACCATAAGAATCAAAACATCCGATGTTATTTCGACATCGGATGTTTTGATTAGACCTCTTGCATAAATGACAGCCAGAGAGAAGCAGCGAAATTCTTAGCCACGGATTTCACCGATTTCCACAGATTTATTCAAAAAAATCCGTGTGAATTCGTGAAATCTGCGGCAAAAATACTTTCGCAAGAGGTCTATTAAAAATCTGCAGCCTAAATTGTCACCGGCTTCGGACCGATCAACCGGCGATGCGTCGCGCGCATGCAGGCATCCATTACTACCTGCAAGCCCGCCGCACGCGCCTTTTGCGCGGCTTCTTCATTGACGATCCCTTCCTGCATCCACACGACCTTCGCGCCGATCTTGATCGCCTCATCCACGACCGGCGGCACATCCTCAGACTTGCGGAAGACTTGCACCACATCCACCTGATCGGGAATATCCGAGAGACTCGCATACACCTTCTCGCCCAGGATCTCCGTCGCTTTTGGGTTGACAGGAATGATGCGATAGCCCTGCTCTTTCAAATAAGAGACGATCCAATAACTTTCCTTCTCGTCGCTGGAAGATAAGCCGACGCTTGCGATGGTCTTTACCGATAACAATATTTCCTGCATCTCTTTATCGCTGTTCATGGTTTCTCCTTTTTATTAATACTCGGTGGTTGAGTAGACAGCGGTGTTCTTCCGCTGTCGTATCGAAACCACCTTGTAAGCAAAATGATTTATGTTATAGAGTGGTTTCGATACGTGACGCCAACGAACGGCGTCACTACTCAACCACCGGGGTAGTTATGATCTATTCATCTTCACCGGCAGCACCACTTTAAACTTCGTCTCACCCGGCTTCGACTC
>JAYUGV010000341.1:0-3186 GCA_043767565.1 Anaerolineales bacterium | reverse complement strand
GCCTCGTATCTGCATATTATATTGAACATCCCAACCCGGAGGAAACCGCACAACAAGTTGCGTTCGGCACCTCCGGTCATCGCGGCACATCGACGCAGGGCAGCTTCAATGAAGATCATATTCTGGCGGTGTGTCAGGCGCTCGTGGAATACCGCCAGCAGACTGGCATCACAGGACCGTTGTTTATCGGCAAGGATACGCACGCTCTTTCCGAACCGGCAGAAATAACTGCCATCGAAGTGTTTGCAGGTAACGGGATCGAAATCCGCATTGCGGACGGGTATATCCCGACGCCGGTGGTCTCGCATGCCATCCTCACCTACAATCGCGGGCGCACCAGCGGATTGTGCGATGGCGTGGTCATCACGCCATCGCACAATCCGCCTGCAGATGGCGGTTTCAAATACAACCCGCCCAGTGGTGGACCTGCCGGACCGGAGATCACCAACGTTATCCAGAAACGTGCCAATGAGATTTTGCATGATGGTCTCAAGGCAGTGAAGCGCCTGCCGTTCAAACGCGCCTTCGCTGCCAGCACTACACAAAAGCACGAATTTGTTTTGCCGTACATCCGTGACCTGGGCAATGTCATTGAAATGGATAAACTCGGCGGACTGCGTATCGGCGTAGACCCGATGGGTGGCGCGGCAGTGCATATGTGGGACATCATTGCAGAGATTCATAAACTCAACATCACAGTCGTCAATCGCGCAGTGGACCCGACCTTTTCGTTCATGACCCTGGATCATGATGGCAAGATCCGCATGGACTGTTCATCACCCTATGCAATGGCAAGTCTCATCCGCTTGAAGGATGATTTCGAGATCGCCTTCGGTAACGACCCGGATGTGGATCGTCACGGGATCGTTACGCCTTCTTCTGGGTTGCTGAACCCGAATCATTTCCTCGCGGTGGCGATCAATTATTTATTCCAGAGCCGCTCCGGCTGGCGGGCGGATGCGCAGATCGGCAAGACGTTGGTTTCATCCTCGATGATCGATCGTGTGGCGAAGTCGCTTGGGCGCACGTTGAATGAAGTCCCGGTAGGATTCAAATGGTTCGTGGATGGACTCGTGGATGGCTCGTTCGGTTTCGGCGGCGAGGAGAGTGCAGGCGCTTCATTTTTGCGCAAAGATGGTACCGTGTGGACCACCGATAAGGACGGTATCATCATGGACTTGCTCGCAGCGGAGATCACTGCGCTGACCAGTTGTGACCCGGGTTTGCATTATCAAGACCTCGCTGCGAAGTTTGGTGCACCAGTCTACCAACGCATTGACGCCAAAGCCAACCCCGCACAGAAGAACGTGTTGAAGAATCTTGCACCTGATGATGTCAAAGCGGAAACGCTGGCGGGAGAAAAGATCAGCGCCCGTCTCACGAACGCACCGGGAAATGGCGCGTCAATCGGCGGCTTGAAAGTCGTCACCGAGAACGGTTGGTTCGCGGCGCGCCCATCCGGGACGGAAGATGTCTACAAGATCTACGCCGAAAGTTTTGTGGATGAAGGACACTTGCAGCGCATTTTCGCCGAAGCGCAGGAGATCGTCAGTGCGGCTTTCAAAGCGGCGGGTGCATAAGATCAATCGCCGCAGGTCTGTAGTTGGAATCAAAACGGGACTGCGCTTCATCCACAGTCCCGTTTTATGTTAAGGGTGTATCACCCGTAAACCCAAATACTTTTCGTATCCATCAAAGTCGCTGTCGTTATGCAGTAGTTCATGTTCATTCTCAATGCAGTAGGTGGCGATCAGGCTGTCTATGGTCTTGCGGACGGTGATGCCTTTTTGTCTCAAGAAGCGGTAGTTCCTTACACTTTGCACTGCGAGGGCAGTGTCAACCATGTTCGCTTGAGTAAGTCTCCCCAATGTGCGGCGGACATTTTCAAAATCCGGATCATGGCGAAAACCTTGTAATACTTCTGTGAGGATCAAGTCGCCGATGAGGATGGGGGTTTTATCCAAAACCGCATGCAGAAAATCAGTTTGTGGATTTTCCACACCATTGAAATAATCCACCCACACACTGGTATCAACGACCAGCATGATTAATTAACCTTCACCCGCGATTGACGTTGATTATCCAAATTACCATCCCACGGCAATTTACCGCGCAATGCACGGACTTCGCCCTGCTCGTTTAATAGAATTAAAAGACGCAAGGCTTCATGAACAACTTCGCGTTTGGTCTTGATACCGGTTAATTTTTGGGCACGCTCGATAAGCTTATCGTCAAGCACAATATTGGTTCGCATGTCTACCTCTTCCGTGTGTATAAAAACCTAGATCTATGTGTATTATACACTAAGGCTGATGATTCACAGAATCAAAAGCACTCACTGTTTCGACGCGGTGAGCGAAAGACGAACCGTCAACACAGCGCCTGCTCTCTCCTAGCGGGAGAGGTGACTCGTCCCGACGAAAAGCCGTCAGAATCAGGGTCAGAAGCAATCACCCGCGCCAAAGCAGAAGCCGCCAACAAAAAATCCGAAGCCTCGCGACTTCGGATTTTTCACTTTATTGGGCAACACTTTGCAATTCTTCGCGGACCACTCGCCGTAGAATAACCTCAATTGGCTCCTGTTGACTTGTAAGGTATTCGCGCAAAGCATTGTTAATTAACGTTTGATAACTCCCACCGCCTGCTGTATCCACTTCGCCGCGAAACCATTCAAGGATATCATCATCAATCCGAATGGTGATGCGGGTCTTGCCCTTCGGCGCAGGGACAACCGCGCCGCGTTTGCCTTTACTGAAGTTATATTCCTTCTTCATCTTGTTCCTCATATATCTTTCTTTCATGCGCTGTGGCTTTGCATGCGGAAATGATCCGAATAACAAATCACGAAAAGTGTAAACCACAACCAGGATACGACTCAGAAAATCGATGCCGATGGTGATAAAACGCTCCTCTTTTTCGTGATCATCTTCAATCGTTATGGCATTTTCATCCTCAAAACACCGACAGCATCCGCAAATTTGACGCGATGCTTCCTGTAGTTTGACTTGGCTTTATTGGGATCCCATTCGTAACTCATCACACTTAATTATATGCACAAATGTACACAGGCGCAAGTGCATCTCACCAGTTCTCCAGGGCTTTCTTAAAGTCATAAAAAGGGGTTGAAAAAAGGCCTTCATCGGATATGCTTTTGTGTAAGCGCACAAACCACACCGAGGAAGGTCA
>JAYUGV010000340.1:0-20407 GCA_043767565.1 Anaerolineales bacterium | reverse complement strand
AAATGAAATATCGCTATCTCCCCTCTGCCAGAAGATATTTCAACGCCCATCCCGAGCACGCTTTTGCCACTCTTATTCGACTTTAAGAAAGCCCTGGGATATTGCTTTCGATCTCATCCACGACTTTCTCTTTGACTGGATACCAATAAATATTCGGATCGGATTCTTTGAACCAATTTGCCTGCCTGCGGACGAAAACCCGCGTCATCCTCATAATAGCCTGCTTCGCCTCCTCAACCTTTATCTTGCCTTCGAGCACTTCAATACATTCACGATATCCAATTGCAGACATTGTCGGCAGGGTGGGGGAGTAACCGCTTTCCAATAACTTTTTCACTTCATTTAAAAAACCATTCGCGAACATCGCTTCGATCCGCGCATCGACTCTGGCGTACAACTCTGCGCGTGGACGCATCAAGCCAATCGTCACTAGGTGATAAGGCGAGTCCGATTGTCCGCGTTGTTCGGAGAATTTTTTGCCGGTGGTCATGATTACTTCCAACGCACGGATCGTTCTGCGATAATTCCGTGCGTCAATTTTCTCCGCCGAAACCGGATCAAGTTCTTTTAGTTTTTCGTGTAACCAATATACCCCGTTTTCCTCTTTTTGCTTTTCTAATTCGCTTCTCAAATCTTCATCAGGCTTTACTTCAGGCGGAGTCCAGCCTTCGGTCACAGCCCGAATATATTGACCAGTGCCTCCGACCAAAAGTGGTAGTTTTTTGCGCGTGTGAATATCAGCGATAATCGCATGCGCCTTCTGTTGGAAGACCGCCAGACTCAAAATCTCATCAGGGTCGGCGATATCGATCAAATGATGCGGCACGCGCGCCTGTTCTTCGCGCGCGGGCTTGGCTGTCCCAATATCCATGCCGCGATAAAAGAGGCGCGAATCCGCCGAAACGATCTCGCCGTTGAGTCGTTCGGCAAGTTGAATCGCAAGTTCTGTTTTGCCAACGGCAGTCGGACCAACGATCAAGATGAGTGGTGGTTTGTCCATAATTCTGGAATCAACCAGCTTGCTGGTTGATAAATTTTCTTCTGAAATAAATTTTATCAATCATGTTTATCCCCAGTAGGACTGATACTCACGCCTACCACCATACTCATGGATTTTCTCCAGGCAAGCGCTTCTTCCTGGGTAATTCCCTCTGAACTGTGCTGATGGTCACTCTTGCGGATCACTTCCGCCATTTCAGCTTGACGTGCTTCGAGTTTGGTTCGGGTGAGTGCCAACAGGAAATTGATCTCATCTGGTTTTTGTATCTTTCCTAATAACTGTGCAAGATGCGCCATACATAAACCATCTGACTTTTCAAGCGCTTCTCGAAGTGTAGCATCGCTAAGTGCGGTGCTTATTTGGTTCAAGGTGTAGTTGATGGTTTCGTTTCTATGATTGCAGGCTAAACATTCTCCAAGCCCTTCGGATGCGCTGACGAACTTGCTGATCTTGCGGCTGAGTTCTTTCGATTTTGAATCCTTCGGAAATTCCCGCAAGATGACTTTGACAAGGTGTTCATAAATAATGGACGCGCCTAACGTGTCCGCGATCTTGTGGCTTAATAATAGCTGGACATGTTCTCCGCAAAACCCAAGGCTTTTCACCAAATTTGCGCGCATATCCAGGTCGTTGACATATTCATAAAATAACGATTTCAAATAGCGTCGAACGGTCTGCGCCCCGACGCGGCAGACTGGACAGCCAGCTAGTGAACAGGCTTCCAATAGTTCGTGATGGGAGAAAGGTTTCGGTGTCTTTTCGGAATTTTTCATGTTGAACTTAACTCTTTGATTGGTTTCGGATCAAATCGCATTCTCAAAATAAGTGATCTTTGGTTCTGACCCGGGCTTGCCCTCAATTGCAATCACGTCAATTTGCCAATGATCGATTTCATGTTCGGCGGCGTAATGGTCCGCGGTGGCGAGCATGTGCTCACGTTTACGCATCGTAATGGATTCTTCAGGCAGCCCCATTTTATTCGATGTCCGCGTTTTGACCTCGATGAAGATCGTAACGCCGCCTTGACGGGTGATGATGTCGATTTCGCCATAAGGAGTCCGGACATTGCGGGCGATGATCTCTTGTCCGCGTTGGACAAGGTGTTCAGCGGCAAGATCTTCACCCCATTTGCCGATGCGCTGGTTATGACTCATTTCAGGAATTCTTCCAGAATGGACATCAGACGTTCGTCAAATTTTTGTTTGATGGGCTTGGTATTCTGCATAAGACGTGTGTAATGCCCAAGCATGATCTCGGTTGTGCGCTCGATGGAAAATTGTTCGGAGGCTTTCCGCGCCTCTGCGCCAAATTCCTTTTGTAGGTTTTTATTCAAGCAGAGGTATGTGAGTTTGGCAGTGTAGGATGCCATGTCTTCGATGGATAGCAAGCCGGAGACCCCGTCGGTAATCGAGTCGCTGATGCCGGGGGAGTGAATGCCTACAATAGGGAGTCCGGTTGCCATGGCTTCGATCACCGAGAAGGGATGGACTTCAGTGACCGAAGCGGTGACGAAAATATCGCCCATCGCGAGATAAGAGGGGAGTTTGTCTTTGGAGACCATCCCGGTAAAGCGGATACGGTCATCTAAATGAAGTGCGCCTGCTGCAAGCTTTAATTCCTCCTCATGTTCTTTTTGTCCGCCGCCGACGATCAGTAAGTAAACGTTGGGGATGGTCCGCGCTACGCCGCCAAAGGCTTTGAGTAATAATTCCATATTCTTTTCGGGTGCGATGCGGCCCGCGTACACGAGGATCGTGTCTTCTGCGGTGAACCCAAATTCTGCGCGCGAAATTGGAACTGCCTTCATGAATGGTTGCAAGTTGGTGCCGTTGGGTACGACCTCGATATGACTCTCCACCTTGAACTCACGCAGGATCCTTTTCATCCCCTCAGAAGGCGAGATCACCAGGTTCACCGCTTCGCAGAAATCAGGCATGTAGGCTTGTAGTAAGCCAAGGCTGACTTCCTCTGGCATTTGGGGCAGGCGCGCCTGGGCATAGAGATCGTAACGCGTGTGATTGGTGAAGACCACAGGAATTTGTTTGCGGACGCAGTAGCGCAGGGCGAGGCGTCCGCTGAGGAATGGGTGGTGGACGTGAACCACATCCATGGTTTGGAGCAGTTTTCGGGCGCGGTTGTTATATCTCAGTGAAAGATAAAAGCCGGTGTGAGCCAGAGGCAGGCCCGGGCTGTGAATGACGCGGTCTTCTTCATCCCGATGATCAAGATCGCCGAAAGTAAATACATACACTTCATGTCCCGCCTCTTCAAGGGCGCGTTTGTTCAGGTCGATGTAGGTTGTGATGCCGCTGACATAGGGCTTGTAGGCATCTGCCATCATTCCGATTCGCATAGGACTATGCTACGTCAATGCGGGAGGCGTGTCAAGGCGTATATTGTGACGTGATAAAATCGAAACATGACTGTGAAATTAATTTTGCGCGATAAGGAACATGAGGTGAAGCCGGGGATGACGCTGTTGGATTCTTTGAAGAAGATCAATGTGCTGTCTGAATCGGTGATCGCTACTCTTGAAGGGGAAATGATCCTCGATGATGAGATCTTGAAGGACGGCGATGTGGTGAAGTTGATCGCGGTGATTTCTGGAGGTTAATTCATTAACCACAAAGGACACGAAGTGCATAAAGTTTTTAATTAAACACGAAGAATTCTTCGTGACCTCACCTGCACTTGCGCCAGGTGCAAGTATTGTGCCCTTCGTGGTAAAAAAAACAAACTATGAAATGTAAAAAATGCGGCAGTAAAGCATCGGTCAATATGCGCCAGCACAAATTGGCATTGTGCAAGGAACATTATCTCGAGTGGATGCCTGAGCAGACCGAGCGCTTTATTAAAAAGTATGAGATGTTTACACACCACGAAAAAATCCTGGTGGCGGTTTCGGGCGGCAAAGATTCGCTCGGGCTATGGGATATTTTGGTGCGCCTCGGTTATCAGGTAGATGGGCTTTATCTTGGCTTGGGGATTGATGAGGGCATCAATTATTCTCATGAGTCACAACGACTGGCTCAAAAATTTGCGGATGAACATAACCTAAAACTTCATGTTGTCGATATCGAAAAGGAATATGGACAGCCCATTCCGGTGCTGGCGGATAAATCGCATCGTGGATATGGCAAGCCGTGTGCCGTGTGTGGATTGGCGAAGCGCCACGAAATGAACCGCGTCGCGCGGGACCTTGGGTATGATGTGCTCGCGACGGGCCATAATCTTGACGATGAAGCGGCAGTGTTATTCGGTAACACACTTGCGTGGGCGAGCGAATTCCTGTTGCGTCAGGGACCGGTGCTACTTGCCTCTGACGGTTTGGCGCGCAAAGTTAAGCCGTTGTGTCGCTTTTATGAACGCGAGATGACGGCGTATTGTCTGCTACGGGGTATCGAATATATTTATGAAGAGTGTCCGTTTGCGGAAGGGTCGCAATCTATTTATTACAAGGAATTATTGAATCAACTTGAGACGACGCGCCCTGGTGCGAAGTTAACTTTCTACCTGCGTTTTCTGGAAGCGCGTAAAACCGGGGAGTTATTTATCGAACAAAATATTGCGCGCGCGCATTTGCATCCCTGCCCGAAATGCGGACAGCCCACTTCCACCGATGATCTATGTTCGTTTTGCCGGATGATCGAGAAGGTTAACGCTACTGCTTAAGGTTGGTTTATCCTCTGTTTTCTGTAGTGGGGTAAAGATCCCTTTCTTAGAATGTTTGTGCTAAAATATAGCTATGACGATCTCCACTGAAAACGCTGAACATTACATTTGGGGTGAGGTCAACGATGGCTGGCATTTGCTCAAACGTGAGGATATGAGTGTGATCCAGGAACGTGTTCCGGCGGGCGGCGCGGAGGTGATGCACTATCACAATACGGCGCGACAGTTCTTCTATATTCTCGAAGGTGAAGGGACAATGGTATTTGAAGACCGTGAAGTGACTTTGAGTAACGGTCAGGGACTTGAAATCCCTCCGCCAGTGAAACATCAATTCAGAAATCGATCGAATGCCGACGTGCATTTTTTAGTCGTATCAGTTCCAACAACGAGAGGCGACCGAATTAACGTATGATCACTATTTCAAAACAAACCGCACGGCGATTCGTTTTAGGCAAGCAGGGATTGTGGCCCGGTCGAAGGTGGAAGGGGGTGAAAGGAACTGCTCAAGCCATCCGCACCTGCGAAGCCGTGCAATTGGACCCGTTGGTTGTCATTGCGCGCAGTCAGGATATTGTGTTGCACAGCCGCGTATTAGATTACAAGCCGGAATACTTGTATAAGGTTGCTTATGAAGACCGTCAGTTTTTTGATTATGGTGGGTGGCTGGCGATGTATCCCATGTCTGAGTTACCATATTGGCGTTTACATATGGAAGGGCGCGCCCATGACAAGCAGGTGGAGAATTTTGTACTATCGAATAATGCTTTGTTTGATCGTGTTCGAGCAGAATTGCGTAAGCGCGGTCCACTGGGTAACCGCGACTTTGAAGGGGAGCGCGTTGCAGCCTGGAATTATCGTGGGCGCAAAGAAACATCCCTGGTTCTTTATGATATGTGGCTCTGCGGGGAATTGATGATGCATCATCGCAACGGCTTTGACCGTGTCTATGACTTCCGTGAGAATATCGCGCCAAAAGAATTTGATTATGTAGCAAGCGTTGAAGAAGCCGAAAAATTCTTTGTCAGAAAATCCATTGCTTTTATGGGGCTGAAGCGCGAGTCCACGATGCGCAGTCCCGAATTAAATAATTACATGCGTCGTGATTATTCTCCGACTGAGGTGAAGAAGATCATGGAGGCGGAAAAAGCCTCCGGTGCGTTTGTTCAGGTTCAAATCGAGGGCGGACGCGAGATCTATCTTGCTTTGGGAGAAGATATCTCAGTATTGGAGACGCTTGAAAAGGGGAAAGTCCCCAAAGGCTGGAATCCAAAAGAAACGACCACGCTGGAGGAAGTCACGTTCCTCGCGTCGTTGGACATTGTCAGCGCGCGCGGCCGGGCTCAGAAGTTATTTGATTTTGAGTACAAGTGGGAAGTGTATACGCCCGCGCATAAACGTCGCTGGGGATATTATGTTCTACCAATCCTATACGGCGATGATCTGGTGGCGCGGCTCGACCTGAAATTGGACCGCACGACGATGACTCTGGAGATCAAAGGTTTTTGGTACGAAGACGATGCGCCTGTGAAGGATATTGATTTTGCGAATGCGCTGGCTAAGGGTTTGATCCGGTTCGCGAAGTTTGTGAACGCGAAGAAGGTGGATGTTTCGACGATTAAGCCGTTGAACTTGAAAAAGCATGTTCAAGATATGATCAAGAAATTTGTTTAATCGTTACCGCCCTAATATACTTGAAATAATACCCAGCGAAATAAACATAACGATTGCTGCGACGATAGCTCCGCAGCCCCACCCCGCAGAGACTTGCCAGCCTTGACGATTGGTAATGCCCGGTTCCAGCTTGCGGATGTGGCGGACGGCTTGCCAGCCTGCAAGCATTCCAGTAAGAAACCATGCAGCAACCACAAAGATCAAGAATACCAGTAATATGAGGATGACCAAACCAATGGCTTCTCCAATTGCGGAACCGACGATTTGTCCCAAACAATCTTTGAAAGCAATTCCGCTGCAATCCGGTTGAGTGCTTTGAACACTGATGGCTCCAACGGCAAGCATGATGGCGGTGATGATTCCAGATACGATCAGTCCAAGCGGACCGCTGATGCCCCAAATGCGAATGGTGGGGGACATATGCTTCCATGCGATACTGGGCGCATTAGGTCGCAGTGCCAGCATGGTGAATAGACCGGCAAGCAGTCCACCTGCAAAGCCCCCGATGCCTCCACATAGTAAGATCAAAATGAAATTGAATAGGTCTGCGCTTTTGATTCCATTTTGGTTGGCAACCAGGATGGCAAGAAATATGATCGCGATGATCCAAAAGACCAGCCAGCCAAGACTCCATGCAAATGCCCAGCCAGGGATTTTGCTAAACACAATGTTCAGCGGAGTATTTGTGGATTGACGAAGAAATAGTCTTTCTCGTGCGGCTTTTCCTGCGCCTGCTTCAATAAGACCATCTACAAGTTTTTGAAAGTTATCCGTGTAACTGCCTGAACGTAAGTCGAGCGTTTGGATTTCTTTGATCAGCGATTCAAATTCACCTGTCCATTTGCCGGGACGGTATAAGATAGGGAAAATTGTCTTTCCAAGTTCCACTGCCTTGTTAACTTCCTCAAGCACATACTTTGATGCGGCTGCATCTGGCGATAAAACCAATATGAAAGCTTTGCATTCTTTAATGCCCTCTATGATCTCGTCGTGCCAATTTTGCCCCAACTGAATCGTGGACTGGTCAAACCATACGCCCGCGACATGCGCATCCAAATCGGAGGCAAGTCGTGTGACAAATTCTGTGTCTCGGCGGGAGTAGGAGATAAAGATTTCCTTTGACATGGCTTTTCCTAATTTTCATTATACACACTAATTGCGCATGTGCCAGCACGTGGACCGCATCCTGCAAATGCAGGATGGCAAGCTGGTGCGAGCCTATGATACGAAAAAAGAGATCATGGAAGTGGCGACAAGGAACACTGAGTTTTTAATCCGACATTTTCCCGATTAACCGAACCTATTTCGATTGAATCAAGTCACCCAGCATTTTTTTTGATTTTGTCTGCCGCTTCGGCTATTCGATTAATATCATTCAAAAGTTCCATGGACTCAACTTTATTTGACTCAATATCCTTTTTTATGACGAAAGCAAATCCTCGTATAATTTCAACCGGGGTTCTTAATTCGTTTCCCAAAATACTAAGTTTTTGTTCAGGAGTGGTTGAGTAAAATAGATTATTCATCGAGTTTCTCCAAAGGCATTTTGTGTTGTTAACTTTGAGTATTATAAAACAAGACCTCCGAAGGGGTTATCCCGTGGAGGTCTTATTTGTGGCTTGTAATATGGCTGGATGTGCCAGCCTGTCTCTTTCTATGGATCTTGATCGGAACGGCATCCCTTGAAATATTTTGATACAGCCCTGATTGAATATCCGCCATATATTGCCAGCGGTTGACATCAATAATGCGAGCATCGAGTAATACATCATACTTCAAAGCAATATCAGAACTTATTCCGCTGATGGCTTTCCGAAACTTCCAGTCGTCACCCGAAACGATCAGGAGAACATCAATATCGGAATATAGGGTTGAGTCTCCACGGACTTTGGAACCGAATAATGCGGCACGTTGGACCTTGTTATCGTACGTGGTTTGCACAGCCGCCAGAAATTCCCTGACCGCTTTTCGTTCTTTGGAAGCTAAAGCTAAAGCAGGTCTCGTTCGAGTAACCATTTTTCTAGGGACTTGTCGCAACACTACATAATGACTGTAAAGCCTGCCTGCTTGAAATGGCGGTCAAAAGTAAGAACTTGCGTAATACCCCGTTCTCTCATAACAATAAATGAAATGCAATCCACCAAACTCCATTCCTTGTCATCGTATTTTTTGTACAAGGCAAAGGCTTTGTTGAAAATTTGGGGTGTATAGTAAACGATCTCAACTTCCTCAGATCCGATAAAATTACTAATAACTTCAATCGCTTCTTCTTTGAACCCGCGTGATAACGCGTTTCCAATTTCCAACAAAATGGCATCGGTAATCAACAGCTTTTGACCCTCAAAAAGATCTGCGATCTCCTGCGCCCTTTCATGAAACTGGTCATGTTCATTAACGAGCGCAAGTACATATGCAGTATCAACAAAGATTTGATCAGCCACGGCGCTACCTGACAATATAGTGATCGTGGTTCAGAGAAAAATCCCTCGGCGCGACAATCCTAATTCGCTTAATTTTAGAAAGCGCGCCCTTTTTCTTCAACTTACGCTTTGTTTGGCTCATCTGGCGAATGAGTTTATAAATCTCGTCCAACTCATCGGCGTTCAAACGATCAATTTCGGAGTAAAGTAATTCACGTGTGACCATATAAAGCTCCTGTGTTTTGATTATACAACAATAATAAAAACCCCCGCAGGCTTTATCTCACGGAAGTCTCACTGCTTACTGATCACTGATCACTTCTTCACTCCCCGCGCTCATTCGATCTCTTCCGGCACAACCTGCCGCGCATTCTGCTTACGCGCGTAATTAATCAAGATCACCGACCCGATAATGATCACGCTTGCCACCGCTATCCGCGCGTTCAACGCTTCGCCAGCTAAAAGCCACCCTAGAAAAACCGCCACAACCGGGTTGACATACGCATACGTCGAGAACAAAGATACCGGCGCGTTATGCAATAACCAACCATACGCGACAAATCCAACGAGCGACCCGAATGTGATGAGATAGATGAGTCCTTCCCACGAACGCGTCGAGACTTGTCCGAAGCTGAATCCGTTTAATTCACCTGTGATTACACTGACGATGAACAGCGAGACTGCGCCTGTTAGCATCTGCATCCCCGTCGACAGCAGCGTAGACTTGGGCATGTCCGCGCCGCGGGCGTAGATGGATCCCAATGACCAAAGGATCGGTGCACAAATTAGAAGAATGACACTGAAGGTGTTGAATTGTTGATGCGAGCCGGTGACCTGTGCGGGACCGATCAAAAGGAAGACCCCGCTGAATCCGACCACGAGTCCAAGTATCGAGAGCCACGTTGGTTTGTTTCCACCGGCGCGTAAGGATTCAAACAAGACCAGCCAGAACGGTGAAGTAGAAATTACCAGCGCTGCGATGCCTGAAGGGATATGTTTCTCCGCCAATGCCACCAACCCATTTCCACCAAGTAATAGGAATGTCCCAACGATGGCTGTGGATTTCCAATTGCTCACGGTGGGCTTCGCATCACCGGCAGCAGTGCGCCAGATATACAGGATCGCGCCTGAGATCAAGAAGCGCAACGAGGCGTGAAAGAACGGCGGGATGGTCTCCACTGCGAAACGAATCGCCAGATAAGTCGAACCCCAAACGATATACAGTGAAAGCAATGCGATCCAAAGTTTTGTTTTCATTCAGTTCCTTTTATTCATAATTCGTTGGTTGAGTAGGGCGAGTGTTTGTCTCGCTCGTATCGAAACCAGCATATAAGCAAAATTTAGCTGGTTATATGCTGGTTTCGATACGCCTTCGGCTGTCGCCTCACGCTACTCAACCAGCGATGTTTACATTCATTGATTCATACGCTAACAAAGCTTTCTTCCTCGGCGCGCCGTAGCGGTAATTTCCAAACTCACCGATCTTGCGTATCACACGATGACAGGGGATCAACACGGCGATCGGGTTGTGTCCAACTGCGGTGCCTACGGCTCTAGACGCGGTGGGCTGTCCGATTCGTTCGGCGAGACCTTCATAGGTGGTCACTGTCCCAGCTGGGATTTTCAACAGCGCTTCCCATACCTTCAACTGGAAGTTCGTGCCGCGCAAATGCAGATTTAATTTGCCGCGTGAATTTGCATCAAAGATCGGCTCGATCAATGGTGCGGTGGATTTATGATCTTCGATCATCCGTGCATTTTTCCATTCAGAAACGAGATTGTCAATCGCATCGCCTTCGCCCCTTTGAACAAAGCCCAAGTGGCAGATCCCCCTGTCAGTAACAGCGACCAGACATTTCCCGAAGGGTGAAGCGTGGAGTCCATAACGAATGGTCACGCCTTCGCCGCGCGATTTATATTCACCGGGCGAGACCGCTTCCGTCGTCACAAAAAGATCGTGGAGTCTGCCCAGGCTTGAGAGTCCGACTTGATGCGTTGTATCCAAAAGATTTTCGGATTGATTGAGCAATTCCTTCGCGCCTTCCTTCGTGATGAATTGCAGAAAGCGTTTCGGGCTGACGCCCGCCCAGCGCGTGAACAAACGCTGAAAGTGGAACTCGCTCAAGCCGATGTTCGCCGCCGCCTCTTCAAGGCTGGGCTGATCTTTATAGTGATCTTCAAGATACGTGATCGCCTGCTCGATGCGCAGGTAATCTTCAGAAAGTTGTTTGAGGTCAGTATGCATTGCTTCTCCTTTTGAACCTATTCTATGGATACTGACCACATCTGCCGACCCGATTCTTGCTATCTTTCATAAGCGTTTTTTATACCTTTTAGTTATCGCTCCGTCAAGCATCATTTTGGTGGTTGTGTTTTATGTTGATTCTGGATAAGATTCGTCATCTTATGTTGCGGAGGTCTTTATGAAATCTGAACATTCCATTCAAGATTATATCGACATCGTAAAGCAGGGGATTTCAAAAAAGTTTGACGCTGGCAAACGGAAGAAAATCATCATCGTGGGCGCGGGTCTTGCTGGACTTGCGGCTGGGTACGAACTTAAACGGGCTGGTCATACCCCGATCATTCTCGAAGCGCAGCAGCGCGTGGGCGGACGTGTGTACACGCTGCGCAATCCCTTCACTGAAGGCTTATACGCCGAAGTCGGCGCGATGCGTATTCCGCGTGCTCACAAACTGACTATGGAATATGTCGAGAAGTTCGGACTCAAAACCAATGACTTCACGATGGATAATCCCAATGGTTATTACTACATGGGTGGAAAAAAGGTGCGCGCCTCTGAAGCCGCATTGGATCCGTCATTACTTGGTTTTGATGTCGCTGAAAATGAAAAAGGGAAAACAGCCGGGCAGATGTATATGAAGGCGATTCAACCGCTGATCGATAATCTTGAAAAGAATGGCGACCCTGCCTGGGATGAGATCGTGGCGCAGTACGACCAGTATTCCACACGTGAGTTTCTCGAAGTCAATGGCTGGTCTGAAGGCATGATCGAAATGTTTGGTCTGCTTGCGAATCAAGAGTCGGTGATGAATTCATCGTTCCTTGAACTCTTCCGCGAAGACTCAGGTAATTACTATACTAACATGGTCGAGATCCAAGGCGGCACAGATCGCCTGCCGTATGCTTTTCTCCCTGAACTCAAAGACAACATCCGCTTTGGCGCAAAGATGATCGCCATGGACCAATCACCCGATGATGTGACCATTCACTATCAAACTGCTGCCGGAAAATTTTCCGAGACGGGTGCTTACGCCATCATCACAGTTCCATTCCCGGTCTTGCGCCACGTGGAAGTGCTCAAGCCGTTCACACGTGCCAAGCAACGCGCGATCCGCCAGCTGCATTACGATGCCTCGGCGAAGATATTATTCCAATGTAAACGTCGCTTCTGGGAGGAAGATGACGGCATCTTCGGCGGCGGCACACTCACCGACCTGCCGATCCGCAATTTGTATTACCCCGATCACGGACGTGAAACCGGTAGGGGTATCATCCTTGCAAGTTATACGTGGTCTGAAGATGCGCAGCGCTGGGGCTCGCTGAAACCCGATGACCGTATTATTCAGGCGTTAGACGATGTAGCAGAAATTCACCCGCAGATCACCAAAGAATTTGAAGTGGGTACTTCCTGGATGTGGCACGACGATGAGTTTGCGGGTGGGGCGTTCGCTTTGTTTGACCCTGGTCAGCAAACCCTATTGCATGAAGAGATCGTCAAACCCGATGGGCGCATCCATTTTGCGGGGGAGCATACCTCACTTCAGCATGCGTGGATCCAGGGCGCATTTGAGTCTGGTCTGCGAGCTGCGGTAGCGATACATCGAGCGCCGTAACAATAAGTCCCTAAAGGTTTATAAAAACCTTTAGGGACTCTGATAATCGATTCCCCGCCGATACCGTGTGCTGCTGAGTTTTGAACCTGCTATTGCAGGTGGGTCCTTACCCAGAAACGCCGCCTTGGCTCAGGCCTATCGCGTTATTTCTTTAATGGAGTTAAGGACCCTTTTAAAATGTATTGGCCCAAAACGGAAAGTGCCGCATCACGAGTACAGCAGGGACATGATTTTTATACCATAAAGGTTGGTGCAGGGGTAGATATAAATTAATTGCAAAGCTTCGAAAAGTTGTTGCTTTTGTAAACAATTTGTGCTACGCTTAAAAAGTTCACGTCCAATTTTCTATCAAAGGAGAAAAGCATGGCAACAGTACCAGGTATTGATGTTTCTTATTGGGATGCAGGGATCGACTGGCCCAAGGTGCGCGCGGCTGGACAGCGGTTTGTATTCGCCAAAGCCACCGAAGGCGATTTCTATCAAGACCCGACCCTCGACGATAACTGGTTTGGCGCAAAAAAAGCCGGACTTCTGCGTGGCGCATATCATTTCTTCCGCTGTAACGTGGATGCCAAGAAGCAAGCTAAGTATTATATTGATTACGTCCGCACCTTGAAGGATGATGGCGAACTGCCCCCGGTGCTTGATCTCGAGAGTAACGACGGGCAGAAGAAGGAAAAGATCATTCCCGCGGTAAAGATCTGGCTGGATCTGGTTGAAGCAGCTTTCGGTAAAAAGCCGATTATTTATTCCGGGTTTTATTTTTTGCAAGACTTTTTATCCGAGGCGGGCGGCGGACCTCCCTCATGGGCAAAGGATTACCCGCTCTGGCTCGCGCAATATCCAAATCAATATGTTGAAGGCATGCAGCCATCTCTGCCCAAGGGTTGGTATAAGTGGACAATCTGGCAATATAGCGAGAAGGGCATTGTCAACGGCTTTGGCGCGAATGTCAGTGTCGATATGGACCTTTTCAACGGGACACTTGGAGATTTATATAAATTTTCCGGTGCCCAGATGATCACCGAAACTCCCAAGACACCCCAAAAGCACGTCGTTGCCGCGGGTGATCTGTTTGAGTCGATCGCCAATAAATACGGTGTCACTGTCCGCGAACTTGTGAATGCCAATCCACAGTTGTTGAAGACCGGCGATTCTCTAACCATACCCATGGCAGTTTCGATCCCGGCTGAGGGCTCAAATACTTCAGGATCAAGCTCAAACACGACATCCACACCTCGCACCTATACAGTGAAATCGGGTGATTCGCTGTACGCGATTGCCGTCAAATATGGCTCTTCCGTTGCGGCGATCGCAACTTTCAACAATATCACAAACCCCAATAATATTAGTGTTGGACAAGTGTTGAAGATTCCATAAAACAGGACTGGATAAACAATGTCCCCGGGCGCTGCTTGCCTCGGGGACGTTTGATTCTGTTTCGAGAAACCTTTTTCTTCTCTTATTATTGGATATATTGCGTACCGCCCTCGAGAATAAACCGCACCACCATATCATTCACGATCCATTCGATGGGCGCACGATCATCTGTGAAGACTGTGGCGGGTTCGAATCCGGTTTTGAGATTAGTGAAAGTTACTTGCATGGTCGAGACTAACAACGGATGAACACTTGGATCGTTCATAAGTGCCAGCAGATTCACGGCAAAGTTTTCAGGGATGGTCTTTTGTTTGGTGGCAAAGATCATTGTGTTCAACGAACCGGGGATATCTACTGTGTAGATCGAAGGGAAGATGGTTGCCATTGTGCTGGCGAGTCCGTTGATGAGACGGCGGTCGCCAGGGACGCTGGCGCTGTTGATCGTCAGCACGCCATTATCAGTTAAGTGTGAAGCAACGATCTGAAAGAACTCCTGAGTCGTCATATGCGCGGGAATATAGGGCGGACGATAGGCGTCCACGGCGATGATGTCATATTTATATTCAGATCGTTCAAGATTCAAGCGTCCATCACCGATGATGATGTTTAAGTTGGGCATGGTCATGTCGAAATATTTTTGTCCCACTTCCACGATCTTGGGGTCGAGTTCATAGCCGTCAATCGGAATATTGCCATACACTGCGGTCATTTGGCGCGCAGTGGTTCCAGCCGCCAAACCAACGATCGCCACACGTTTGATGTCGGACGGATTGCGGTTGGCATAAAAATATGGGCTCACGAGAAATTGATCCCATGGCCCGTTGTATTGCAAAGTGTCGGGGCTATAAATGGAGTGCTGTCCCTGCCCCTCATTCAATCGCAAAATAGTATACCCGTTGATTTTGTCTACTTCGATGTAGTTATATGCGGACTCGGTTTCATAAATGAGCGAGGCATTGCTTTTCAAGGATTGATTTGCCGTGAGAAATGCCAGCCCGATCAAAACAAACGGCATCCACAAATATTTGATCCAGGCGCCTTTGCTTGCGAAGCGCGCTAACCCAATCAGCGCAACAATAAGCAGAGTCATACTGAACAAAAGAAACGTGTTCTTTGTCCCGAACGCAGGGATGGTAACCAGCGTGGGCAGGAATGTACCAATGAATGAACCTAATGTTGAAATCGAATAAATCTGCCCGGAGGTTTGACCTGCATGCGCAGTATCGTCAACGGTTAGACGAATCGCATAAGGGGAAATCGTTCCAAGCAAAGTAATTGGAACGATAAATAAAACTAATACAGCCACAAACGAAGCACCGAGAATGCCAATTTGTAGCGTATCAAATGCAGTCGCTGCGGCTTTGAGAACTGGACCCGCAATATATGGGACTAATCCCAATGTAAAAGACCCCCATGCCAGAACGCGATACATTGCGCCTGCGGTGGGGTTAGCATCTGCCCATTTGCCGCCGATGAAATATCCAAGTGTGAGATAAATGAGGATGAGACCGATAATGCTTGCCCAAACAATGTTGCTGGTGCCAAAGACATTGCCGATGAGCCGTCCGGCGGCAAGCTCGGCGGCGAGGGTGGTCATGCCTGAGATGAAGACAGTAAAGAGCAGATATTTTTTCATTGATTTTCCATTTTAGAGAATGGTATGATTATAATGGATGGCAATACCATAGGAGCTTTATGTATATCTCAAAACTTTATCGTGAAGAAGATCGTGAAAAAATCCTGGACTTTATCAAACAAAATAAATTTGCCACACTGGTGACGTATGATGGCGAGAAGCCGACGGCGAGTCACTTACTGATGGAGGTGGTGGAAAAAGAAGAAAAACTTTTCATCAACGGGCATATGTCCAAGGCGAATCCGTTGTGGAAGACGTTCGAGAAGAACCCCGAAGTGTTAGTGGTCTTTCAGGGACCGCACACCTATATCTCGCCGACCTGGTACAACCATGTCAATGTGCCGACATGGAATTATCAGGCGGTGCATATTTATGGAAGTCCGCGGATCGTGACTGACCATGATGATGTGTATAACTTGTTGAAAAAATTGATTGTGCGCCATGAAGCGGCCAGCCATTATCGGTTGGAAACTCTCCCGCAGGATTTCGTGGAGAAAGAGATGAAGGGTATTGTCGCTTTTCAGATCGAGGTGACGCGGATCGAAGCAAATTACAAGCTCAGCCAGAACCGTGACGATGAGGATCACCACAATATCGTGTCGCGGCTGGAAGAGCGGAATGATGAAATGTCGCATGGGGTGGCGGAGGCGATGAAGAACAAACGCTCTTCGCATTCAGGTCGTGATTCTGGAGTCAATCAGCTTGCTGATTGATCTTTCAGGCGGCAAGCCGCCTGACTCCAGAGTTGGATTGTGGTAAAATCTCGCCCGCTATGATAGAACCTAATGAACCACCAGAATTTGATTCTTCGCAAGTGACCAACATTTCACAGGCGGAAGTGTATACTGTCCGTGCCGAGTTGGTGCGTATGCATCAGGCGGATGCTGAGAATATCATTGCGCAGGAAGTCGAATTACGGCAAAGCGCCGCTGCCAATGTCAAGGCTGATCACTTTAGCGCACACCAATCTGCGATTGGCATGTTGAATGCGAAAGAAGTATCAGTGGAAGAAAGCGCGATAGGTTTTGTTCAGGCTGAGAAAATGTCTGCGGGCGGGTATACAGGCGTCGTTGTAGCAGGCAGCGCAGATATCCAGCACGGTATGGCGGTCTTCGTAGCGGGGCGCGAAGTCCATGTGTCCGAAGCGCGGACGGGCATCCTGCTGGCTCGGCATGTGAATGGCAATGTAACCACGCTTTTGGATACGCGGGGTGCATTGATCGTGGGGCTGGTCAGCGGTTTGTTTGCTGGCTTGATGCTGATGCTCGGGCGCGTGTTGTTCGGGCGCAAATAATTTTTCGAATGTAGTAGCGACTTGAGTCGCTTTGTTAGGACGATCGACCCTAAAGGGTGCTTTGCAAAATCGTCACTACAGAAATTCATTTCATAGAGCGAAGGTAACCACGCCTCGGCGTGGTGAGAGGCGCTCAAGGAGTAGTAAAGATGGAGAAAGTCGTTTTACAAGCAACCAAGCGTGATGTGATTGGCAAGCAGGTGAAGGCATTGCGCCGTGAAGGCAAACTGCCCGCGGTGATCTACGGCCGCCACACCGAACCGATCAGTATCAATTTGGACCTGCGCACTGCCTCAGTTGCGTTGGCAAAAGCCACTTCGTCCAGCCTGGTGACGATCGATGTGGAAGGCACAGAACATCTTGCGCTTGTGCGTGAGAAACAGCGTGATTACATCAAGAACGTGTTACTGCATGTGGACTTCCTGGCGGTTTCATTGACCGAGAAGTTACGCACCCGTGTGGCTGTTCACTTTGTAGGCGTATCGCTGGCGGTGAAAGATTTCAATGCAGTTCTCGTGCATAACCTTGAAGAGCTCGAAGTGGAATGTCTGCCCGCTGATCTGCCCGAGCGTATTGATGTGGATCTTTCTGCGCTTGCCAAACCTGGTGAGGGTATCCGCGTGCGCGATGTGCATGTTTCGGATAAGGTCCGTTTGTTGGCTGACCTCGATACGATGGTGGCTGTGGCTACTTTCGCGAAGGTGGAAGAGGAAACCGCTGCGGCTGGCGCTGCAGGGGCAACTGCAACGACAGACGAGCCCGAGATAGCTGTCGAACGCGGCAAGAAGGAAGACGAAGCCGACAAGAAGAAGAAATAAGCTTCTTGATATTGAAAGAGAAAACGGACACGGTGAAAGCCGTGTCCGTTTTATTTAATTGTCCGCCAATACTTCGACACGGTGAGCGAAAGACGAACCGTCAGTACAAGTCTTCGCGAATTTTCACTAATATCCAAGAACTTTTAGGAAGTCGACAGTCATACGGGCTGTGGCACCCCAGAGTAATTCGCCATCATACGGATGATATGCGATGAGACTCCGCTTCCGACCCTCGACGTGGAACTGCCACCGGTTCGATGGGTTTGCCAGCCACCCAAGCGGGATCGTGAACACGCGCGCCACTTCATGTTCTCCAACTCGAAAGACGGTGGGCCATTTGATCACGCCCACCACCGGTGTGACGCGAAAGTGCGAGATCGTGATCATGTTCGTCAAACGTCCCAATACTCTGACATCGCTGGGGTTGATTCCAACCTCTTCATCGGCTTCGCGTAAGGCGGTTTGTTCGGGCGTGGTCTCGCCTTCGTCGCAGGCACCGCCGGGGAAGGAGACTTGTCCCTTATGTGATTCGACGCGATCGGTGCGGCGCGTATAGAGCAGATGCCATTCATCAGCATGCCACACCAAGGGGACCAGCACTGCCGCGCATTTCAAGCGGGTTTCATCAGTGAAGTCGATCTCGGCATAACCATCGGAGGATGGTCCTGCGGATTTGATCGCTTCGTGTAATTGCTGGGAAATGAAGTCTGCTGAGAGGTTCATTAAAAGGATGAAGGATGAATTATGAAGGATGAAAAAATTTGAGAGGCGCAAGTTATCAGTGAACAGTTCCGTGTTTACTTGTTTACCTGTCTACTTGTCTTCTTCCCTCACTGGGCTTCCACAATAGCCGCATTCAGCGGTGATCTCATCCAGCCATTCGACTTCATCGGGTTTCACCGCCGCGCCACAAGATGGACAATGGGTTGGCAGGATCGGTTTCTTCGCTGGTGTTGCGTTTGTTTCAAACGCAGGCGTGGATTTCAATAATGTTCTCAGTAATATCTCGATGTCTACGACCTCATCCTTTAGTCCGCGTTCGTTGAGTTCAGCGATCACGCGTTGACCAGCATCCTGTAAACGGTGAATTTTTTGGCGTTCGGCAAGGAGTTCGAGTCCGCGCTTGAGGGAGGGCATGCCTAATTTTGTTTGTCCGGCGAAGATGCGGGCACGACCAGCTTGTAAGTGAAAGAGTGGAGCGCGCGGTCCGCCGCGCGCATCGGCGCCTTCGGCAATTCGTTCAAAGAGTTCAGCGGCGCGTCCATATTCACCTTTGGCGAAAACGAAGTTGGCTTCCTGTAAGATCGGTGGGACTTCCTGGGCGAGTGTTTTTCGGATATTACGGCGGAACATGCGGCGCATGGGGAACGTCTCCTTATAAAATTAATCAGATTTCAAAGATACAGCAAATAGGAAAAGTGAGCTTGATTTTTTTGGTTTGTGATAAACTGGATTTTATCAAGCAATTAATAAACTGATGTTTGTTTTCGTAAATATATCATGAGAATAGGAGGATAAGACCATGAATGAAAACGACCCAATAACAGATTTTCAATCCCCAATATTTACGGAACGTGAATTAGAAGTAATTCAGTTATTGACAGCAGGGAAAAGTAATAAACAAATTGCCTTACAACTTGGCATAGCCACGCGCTCAGTTGAAGCCCATCTAACCCATGTATATAAAACTGAATGTTTGTAGTCGAACAGAAGCGGTGGTGAAGTTAATGCACTTGTCTGACAAATAGTACCCTCGGGAACCCGTAGTTGAATTGATTTTCGGATTTGTTACAATGTATTTCAGTATTGGAAATATATACGATCGCAGTAAAAAAAGAGTATGTTATGAAAAAACTGTATCTAATGTTAGGTGTGATTCTTGCTCTGATAGTTGGCGTCACTTTTACAGCGAAGAATGTTGCCGCTGTAGATAGTCGTGATCAAACAGCCTCTTTAATCGATGTAAAAAATAATGGAGGAAAACCGCCCTCATCAAATGAAGAAAATTATAAGGAGCTCGAACAGAAGGCTCTTTCCAATATTAAGGAAGGCTGGTTCTATATGAGGGATTATGTCGACTATGATGTAGACACATTAACAGAAGAAGGAGAGACGCCTCTTGTAGATACAACAACCGAATATTGGTTTTATATTAATGCCTCAGGTGTGGTCGAAAAATCCATAAGCATAGGAAGGACATTGGACAGCGATGTTCCCTTGGTGGGGATATTTAGTAATGGAACTTCATGGGATACAGTGGTTGACGAGCTTCGCCCAACGGAGCCATATTTATTTGAGGCCCTTGACTATGGATTGTTGTCTCACCTCAAGAAACTTGAACTTAAAAGCGAAAAATCACCAAAAAAGATGGCAAAAAGATTGTAGATTTTAAAA
Source organism: Anaerolineales bacterium (assembly GCA_043767565.1). Classification (GTDB taxonomy): domain Bacteria; phylum Chloroflexota; class Anaerolineae; order Anaerolineales; family Villigracilaceae; genus Defluviilinea. The sequence goes on along the minus strand of JAYUGV010000340.1, from coordinate 265 downwards.
TTAAAGACATAGAAAAAAATCCTGTGAAACTGTCTGTCTTTTCCAAGAAACTTCTTTCTATGGAATATGAGTATGTTTTTGACGATGCAACAGGTTTTATCTTTAGAACCTATCCGAAAATTATGATATTGAGCAAGATATGAGCACAAGCCATATGAACAAAAGCGAGCCAGTTCTGCGATTTCTTACACCAGCGCGTAGCTATACTACGTCGTTTGGCTAGCCAACCAAAAGTTCTCTCAATTACCCAACGTCTGGCTGGAAA
>JAYUGV010000339.1:0-3191 GCA_043767565.1 Anaerolineales bacterium | reverse complement strand
GCTTTGATAAAGTCAACGAAGTGCCAGCGATGGACAAGATCTACATCGATGTTGGCGCAACTAGTAAAAAAGATTGCCCTGTCAAAGTCGGTGATGTTGCCGCATTCGATCGGCCCTTTGTTGAGATGGGCAACCGCCTCGTCGCCAAATCCATGGATGATCGCGTGGGTGTTTTGGTTGGCATCGAATCTTTGCGTGCCCTTAAGGATTCGCCGCATGACCTCTATTTTGTATTCACCACGCAAGAGGAAGTCGGCACGCGCGGCGCAGGCACTTCGGCATTTGGCGTTGATCCCGATGTGGGTATCGCCATCGATGTCACTGCGGCTGCTGACACCCCGAATGCCATGAAAATGGAAATGGCGCTAGGTAGAGGTCCCTGCGTCAAGTTTCAGGATAGCGGCGCGATCTCTGACCCGCGCGTTGTGCAGTGGATGATCCGCACCTCTGAGAAAAATAAAATTCCCTATCAACGCGAAGTGCTATTGTTCGGCGGCACCGATGCACGCGCTATGCAGCTCACGCGCGCGGGCGTGCCAGCGGGTTGTCTCTCCATTCCCACACGCTACGTCCATTCGCCCTCCGAAATGGTGGACCTCACCGATGTGCAGAACTCGGTCAAATTGCTGACCGCGCTTCTGCGTACACCGATCGATCTATAGGATGACTTCCAAAGTATTACGAATTGCATATTGTGTGATCCTTGCAGCGCTGGCAGGCTGCGCGAATCTTGCGCCGCTTCTTTCTCAGCCGACACCTGCTCCTGTTTTACAAACCACAGCTACGCCTCAGCCTTTTGATGTTCCCACCCTAACCGCGCTCCCAACAACAGAGGCGCGTGTTTTGCGTATCTGGCTGCCGCCGCGTTTTAACCCCAATGCTGATACTGCATCTGCCAAACTACTCAAACAACGACTGATTGATTTTGAAGGGGCACATCCAAGGCTTAAGCTCGAAGTCCGCATCAAGGCTGAAGAAGGTCAGACAAGCCTGCTGAATTCATTATCCATTACCGGCAGCGCCGCACCCGCAGCGCTGCCCGACCTCATTGCCTTATCTCGCCCCGATCTTGAAGTCGCCACCCTAAAAGGACTCCTCCATCCCGTGGATGGACTCTCCACAGTTTTGGATGACGCGAGTTGGTATCCCTATGCCCGTGAATTGGGACACATTCAAAATATCGGCTACGGTCTGCCGTTTGCAGGCGACGCTCTGGTATTGATCCATCGCCCGGAACTTAAGATCAATACTTGGGCTGAAATCCTCGCAAGCAAGGAAGTCCTTGTCTTCCCAGCCGGTGACCCGCAGGCGTTGGTGGCGTTAGCCCTTTATGTTTCTGCGGGTGGCAAGCTGGTCAATGAACAAGGTTTGCCGACGCTCGAAGAAGAACCGCTTACACAGGTACTGACCCTTATTCAAAACGCTGCCGAAGCGAAAGTTTTATTGCCAGCGCTTGTAAATTATGAAACCAGCGCACAATCTCTACAGGCGTATCATGATCAACGCGCTACACTGGCAATTGCCTGGACCGCAGATGGACGCGATCAAGCAGATGCCATTCAGCTTGTCCCCAGCTTGAATGGCGCACCCTATACTTTTGCCAATGGCTGGATCTGGGCGTTGGCGGGCTCCAACCCTGAAAACCAGCAGGTGGCAACTGAACTCGCCGAATATTTAATTGCCGATGAATTTATCGGGAAATGGCTGGGAGCTGGCGGTTATCTTCCCACGCGGCTTTCTCAAACATCAGAAGCCGATGCGATTCTTAATTCAGCCCATGTGCTGCCCTCGAATGATGTGCTTCTGGTTTTAGGACCGATCATGGATCAGGGGTTGAGTCGCTTATTGAATGGCGATCAGGTTCAAGTCGTGGTGCGAAGCGTGTTGGAACAAGTCAAATGATGGAGAGCAGGTAAAGCTGTCCGATGTCTTTGTAAATTCACGGAGATTGGCATAGATTTGCGGAAGAAGGTTTTGTCTTGTTAAAAATTGAAGCCCAGCGATTTTGCTGGGCTTCGTTGATCTTACTTTGCCTCTTTTTGGTCAAATGATTTAGATCCAAGCCCATAACATCCATGAGCCGATCATGGTGAGTCCGATTATAAACCTTGCGCCGAACGCCCAGCCCCAACCGATCATATAGGCTTTGGTGGAGTTGATCGCCGCATCACGATTCTTCAACCTTCTGAGTTCTGCCAGGAATAATCCCAACGGTGAGGCGACTAAACCGATTAACGGCGTAAAGAAGATGCTGGCGATGATCCCGGCGGTGAATGCCAGCAGGATGGAACTCCAGGGAATGAACTGATCGCGCATTTTGCGGGCGATGATGATGTTATCCACGATGTTGCCGCCGATCATCAGCAGGGTGATGATGACGAAAGCGAACCAGTCCCAGCCGGTCATTTTATGTGCAGCGTTTTGGATGAGCGCGTAGACCAATGTAGCGAGCCACATGATCGTAAGACCGGGGAAGACCGGTACGATCAAGCCCACCAGCCCAACCAGCAAGGCAAAGAGGGTGAATGTTTCAAGTGCGACTTGTAATAGGAGTTGCCAGTCAAACATGTTTATTCTCTCACCTTACGCAAAACGTCCCGAAAGATTTCTTGAAAAATCTTGTTGGGCCGTTAAATCTTTCGGGACGGTGTGTAACATCAATTATTAAATTACTTTATGCTGTTTGGTTCGTACTGTGGCATAAATGTCGCGGTACATGGTTAGGGCTTGATCACATCCACGCCGCCCATCCAGGGACGGAGCACTTCAGGAATGATGATCGAGCCATCGGCTTGCTGATTGTTTTCCATTACTGCGATCAATGTGCGCGGCAGTCCCAGCCCTGAACCGTTCAGCGTGTGGACGAAGCGGGCTTTGCCGCCATCAGCCGGGCGATACTTTATGTTTGCGCGGCGTGCTTGAAAGTCACGATCATTTGAGATGGATGAAACTTCCAGCCATTCATTACAGCCCGCCGCCCAGACTTCAAGATCATACGTCATTGCGGCGCCGAAACCGATATCGGCTGTGCAGAGTTGTTTGACGCGATAAGTGAGTCCTAACTCTTTGCAGGTAGCTTCTGCATCTTCGCGCATCTTTTCCAGCAGCGCATCTGACTCTTCGGGCTTGGCATACATGTACATCTCAACCTTGTCGAATTGATGTCCGCGTTTGATGCCGCGCACGTCGCG
>JAYUGV010000338.1:0-3192 GCA_043767565.1 Anaerolineales bacterium | reverse complement strand
CGATCACGTTATATTTCACTTCCACTTTGGAACCCGGCTCATTGACCTTCTCAACCGCGATCTGGCTGGCAGTGAGTTTGTCACCGCGCACCAGCAAGGTCACCTTCTCGGCAAAGTTCGTGAGATGCAGACCCTCTTCGACCGCTGAGTTGCCGCCGCCCACGACCACGATCTCTTTCGCACCCTTATAGAACGGACCATCACACGTCGCGCAAAAATGGATGCCTGCGCCGATGAAATCATCCTCGCCGGGAACTTCCAACCGTTTATAGGATGCGCCTGTTGAGATCAAGATCACGCGTGAGTGATAATGCTTGCCATCCGAAGTGTAGACTTCGTGATAGCCTTCTTCCATTTCCATCCGCTCAACATCCACGGCTTGCAGGATCTCCACACCGAAACGTTTAGCTTGCTTCACCACGCGTTCGGAGAATTCCTGTCCGCTGATGCCTTCGGGGAAACCGGGGAAGTTATCCAACCCGACGGTGATGCCAGCCTGTCCGCCAAGACCAGAGCGTTCGATCAAGAGACAATCGGCGCCTTCGCGCGAAGCGTAGATCGCAGCGGTCAAACCTGCGGGTCCGCCGCCGATGATGATCAAGTCGTAATACGTCTTCTTGGCTTCAGTTTTTAATCCAAGTTTTTTGGCAAGCTCCGCGTTCGACGGCTCGACGAGGAAAGAGTCATCTTCAAACACGATGGTCGGGATGATACGCTTGCCGTTGTTGCGCTGTAACACATACGCTTCCGCATCTTTATCCTGCTCGATATCCACCCAGCGGAAGGGAATGAACTGTTCGCCCAGGAATTTTTTCGAGCGGCGGCAGTCGGGACACCAATACGCGCCGTAGATGGTAACTTTTGGATCGGTCATTTTGAATCTGCTCCTATAGTTGATCTCTTTTTAGGACGTGCGTTACTCGTCATTAATTTCCTTGCATCAAATCGTTAATTTTTTCGTAAGAATTTTTCGGCGTTTATGACAACGGATGCCATCGGAAAGATAGGAGCATCGCGATCACAGCCAGCAGCGCGGCAAGTGCGGTAAAGAACGCGCTGATCTCTGTCTCTTCACGAGTCACAACCAGATAGGTGGGCAGGTTCTTAAAGACATTATCAAGTTCCCCGGCACTGGTCGCGGCATAATAAGTGCCGCCGGTCATTTCGGCGATCGTGGTTAATGTCTCTTCATCGATCTCCCTGCGAAAGCCGCCACCGCCTCCAATGCCGCTAAAGGGCTGACCGAAACCGCCGCCAAATTGATCGTTCTCTTGGATTTGGTCGCCGCAATTCATCGGTGATGAGTTGTTTGTTGTACCAAATCCGATCGTATACACGCGGATCCCGCGTTCCGAAGCCTGGACCGCCGCGCTGAGTGGACTGGGGCCCGCATTGCTGGCGCCATCTGTCAGCAGGATAATAATATGTGGGGCATATTTACCTTTGGGCACAGGCGTGAGCGCGCCTGCGGGAAGATTGCCCGTATCGCCCGGCGCAATGGCTGAATCGATCTCCGAGATCGCATCCAAAGACCGCAGGATCGCGCTGCCAATGGCGGTACGGCGGGCGGTCGTCAGATTGTTGATGGCGTTCTCTAACAAACTGCGGTCATTGGTGGGCGGCTGCACCAATTCGGCAAACCCTGCGAAGGCAACGATACCAATACGCCGACCACTTTCCTGCCTTTGTATAAATGCCAACGCCGCAGTTTTGGCAGCCTCCAAGCGATTGGGGTCAATATCTGTGGAACACATACTGCGCGACACATCCATCGCAAGGATGATCGTGGCGCGGTTGGAGGGGACCGACACCATCGCAATCGGTCTTGCCAGTGCTAACACTAAACTTGCCAACGCAAACAGGAATAATATAAATGGCAGATGCCGCCGCAGCCAGGATTGATGTGACATCGCTTCGCGCACCAACGAGAGGCTTGAGTACCGAATCGCAAAGCGTCTTCTGCGCCGTAACAGCAGAACATATGCCGCAACGATCAGCGGGATCAGCAATAATAAATACAGAAATGCAGACCATAAGAAGTTCATGGCACACGTCCAAACCACAGGAGCGATAACGTCCCGCCCACCAGAAAGAGCAGGATGCCCGCCCCGGCAAATAAAGAAGTCACTTCGATATCTTCAGTCTTGACGGAGAGTTTCGGTTTAAGGTCACGATAGATGCGCACCAGATCTGCTTCATTTGCCGCCTTGTAATAGATACCACCAGTGGTAGTGGAAATATTTTGCAACAGGGCCTCATTCAACTGTGAAAAGACAGTGAAGCCGTCCACTTTGAGCGTGGCGCCAGTTGTGCTGCCGATGCCGATGGTGTAGATACGCACACCCAGATCGACAGCGAGATCCGCTGCGGCAGAGGGATCTGGGTCTTGGTTATTCTCGCCGTCACTGAGCAGAACAATGACCGCAGATGGGTACCAGCCTGTTGGCGCTGAAGCAGGCGTCGATGAAGTGGGAGCCGAGGGACTCGTCGTATTCAAGAACGGCGGATCGCCTGCGTTGACAACAATCGTATTCAGCGAAACCAAGATCCCATTGCCCAACGATGTGCCACGGCGCGGCACAAGGCGATAAATGGTCTCAAATGTTTTTTGGCGGTCGTCAGTAGGAGGCTGGATCGAAAGCCCGCCATCGCTAAACGCCACAACTCCGATCAATACATTCGCGGGCTGCTTTTTCACAAACTCGGTCGCAGCGGCTTTGGCGGCTTCCATGCGTGTGGGCTTGAGATCGTCCGCCGCCATGCTGCCTGAAACATCGAAGGTCAGGATGACCGTACTTTCAAATTTTGGCAGGCTGATCTTTGCCTGTGGGCGCGCAACCGACACAAGCAGGATCGTAATGGCGATCAGAAAAATAAATGCAGGGATATGACGCCGCATGCCGACAGCATTTTTGTTGGAGTTATTTACCAAACCCATACTGCCATAACGCGCGGCAAGATCGCGCCGCTGACGCTGTGTTCTGAAATAGAACCAGAGCAACAGTGGGACGATCAATAACGAGTAAAGCAGTGAAGACCAAATGAATGACATAAATATTTTTGTCCGCTAATCTGCGCGAATTATTAATTGATTGGCGTGGATTTGCGGAGATTAGCGGAAGAGAAGCATTATCGCCTTGACTGCTGCCGTCGTTTTGCGAGGCGGACGATTTCATGCACCAGATCAGCATC
>JAYUGV010000337.1:0-7900 GCA_043767565.1 Anaerolineales bacterium | reverse complement strand
AGGCTTGCATGCCTTCTTTTTGATCTTCACTGCTGAATAAATTGTAGAACACCTGCTTCTCTTCGGCGAGTCCATCGGCGAGGAAGGCTTCGTAAGCGTGGTTGATCAGCCTCTTCGCGGCACGGACAGCTACCGGTGCGCGCGAAGCGATCTCATCCGCAAGTAATACGGCAACATTGAGATAGTCACCGACCGGGACGACGCGATTCACAAGTCCGTATTCGAGGGCTTCGTGCGCGGTGAGCGTGCGGTTGTTGAGGATCATTTCCATCGCGATGGCTTTGCCCACCGCGCGGACGAGTCTTTGTGTGCCGCCCGCGCCCGGGATGACACCGATGGTAATTTCAGGCTGACCAAATTTGGCTGAGTCAGACGCGATGATCATATCGCACGAAAGCGGAAGTTCGCATCCGGCGCCCAACGCCCAGCCTGATACAGCCGCGATGATCGGTTTCTGGATCGTGCGGATCCTACTAAAGACCGCGACGTGATCGGCATCCATCATTTGCAGCGCGTTCTTATCCGCCATCTCTTTGATATCTGCCCCGGCGGCGAATGCTTTTTTACTGCCGGTGATGACCATCGCGCCGATGCCATCGTCTTTATCGAACGCTTCCAGCGCGTCCATGACCTCAGTCATGAGTTGGGTATTGAGCGCATTCAACGCCTGCGGACGGTTGAGGGTGATGAGGCCAACGCGTCCGCGGGTTTCAACCAGAATGGATGTGTAGTTCATGGAGCCTCCAGTGATATTCAAATTATACGCTCGATTATCCATGCTGTATAATCGGGCGAATGGAGAACCTACTATGAATGTTCTGCTCATGCTGCACTCGATTGTTCGTTTGTTCATTATGTTGGTGGCTGTGATCGCCATCGTCAAATTTGCGTTAGGCTGGCTGCGCGGCGGACAATTCAAAGGTATGGACCGCGGACTCACCGCTGGTTTCAGCGGTTTGATGGATCTGCAAGTCACACTCGGTCTCATCCTATTTTTGTGGAGCGGTTTCGCGGGTGTGGGCTTTCCCACGTACCGCATCGAACACGCTGTCACGATGATCATCGCCGCAGTGGTCGCGCATCTGCCCGCCCGTTGGAAGAATGCTAATGATAAGACCCGCTTCCGTAACAACCTGTTCACTATTATTGCTGTGCTAGTTTTGGTGTTGATCGGTATTTCACTTTTACCCGGCGGACTGACTAGATAGGCGATCTCTTGACCACAACCGAACAACCAGTCGAAAAACTGGATTTCAAACGCATCCTGCCCATCATCGTCATTGTATTGGTGGACTTGATCGGGTTGTCCATCATTGTGCCGCTGATGCCATATTTTGCGGCGCGCTTCAGCGCTACGCCGCTCATCATCGGCATCTTGCAAGCCACATATCCGTTGATGCAATTTGTCGGCGCACCGATCCTGGGTCGCCTCTCGGACCGGTTCGGACGCAGACCGATTCTCATCGTCAGCCAGATCGGGACATTCGCCGGTTTTATTTTGCTGGGTTTCTCGAACACGCTCTGGCTGCTTTTTCTCTCGCGCATCATTGATGGACTCTCCGGCGCGAACATGTCCACGGCACAGGCGGCGATCGCTGACAGCACCACCGAAAAGACGCGTACACAGGGACTGGGTCTCATCGGCGCGGCGTTCGGCGTGGGATTTGTGTTGGGTCCCATGATCGCTTATCTAGTGCTATTCTTGACACATGGGAATTACCAGGCAGTTGCGTTCACTGCCGCCGCCTTCTCATTCGGCTCCATTATCTTGACGACGTTCTGGTTCCACGAAACGCATCACGATGATTCGCCATCGATCACAAAGTTGAAGTCACCGTTTAGTTTCAACGGCATGCTGGATGCGTTACGCCGTCCCGCAGTGGGCTTCCTGTTGTTGATCATGTTCTTTTATCAGATCGCGTTTGGCGGTTACGAACAACTCTTCTCGTTGTTCATACTCACACGTTTGGGTATGAGCGCCACCGATACATCTGGTTTGTTCGCACTCGCAGGTGTCTTCATCATCATCGTGCAGGGCGGACTCATCGGACGTTGGTCGCGCGTCAAAGGCGACCGCTGGCTGGTCATTCTTGGCGTTTCAACATTAGCCCTGGGGTTGATCGGCACGGCGTTAACGCCGCGCATCCCTGTGCCGTGGTACAACCAAACCAAAGTGTTGGAGAGTCTGGCTGGTCAGAGTGAGTTGGATCTTTCGATCCAAACGATCAAAGTGACTTTACCCGAAGAAACCAACAAAGGCTGGTTTGGAATCATTTGGCTGCTCGTAGCAAGTTTCCCGGCGGCGTTGGGCGGCGGCGTGTTGCATCCTGCCATCAACAGCTTGATTACCAAATCCGCCAATAAAAATGAAGTCGGCAGTATGTTGGGGATTTCAGCCGGGTTCTACAGTGCAGCAAATGCCATCGCTCCGCTTTTTTACGGTTCGTTGTTTCAATGGTTTGGTGCGCCGGTCCCGTTCTTTGCAGGCGGGGCAATCCTTTTGATCTTGTGGATGTACGCACCGAAAGCAATTCCAAAGCGAGATGACCTCGCCCCTACAAAAAGGAGAACAATGTGATCATTGTCGCAAATATTTTAGTGGTACTGGTCGCTGCATTGCATCTTGGTTTTCTCGCGCTTGAAATGTTTTTCTGGGATCATCCCTTTGGCCGCAAACGCTTTGGGATGACTCCTGAATATTCGAAGGCATCCGCATCCCTCGCCGCGAATCAGGGTTTGTATAACGGCTTTCTCGCGGCTGGTTTAATTTGGGGTCTTGTCACAGCCAACAGCCCGGTTAAACTATTCTTCTTGATCTGTGTGGTCGTTGCGGGAGTTTATGGCGGCTTGACCACCCGGCGGACGATCCTCTACATTCAAGCCTTGCCGGGTCTGCTCGCGTTGATCTTTGTTTATCTCGCGAAATGATCAAACTCGCGGCGCGTGCCGGGCTGATTGGTCCAGCGCTATTTGGATTCGTTCTTCTCATACTGACGATTCTAAAATATGATTTTCTTTTGTCGTTAGGCTGGCATCCGCTTTACAAGCCAACCTTCGATTGGCCCAGCGGACTCGCCCTTGGCGCTTACGGCTGGATCATGACTCTGACCTTCATCTTCAGCGGATTCATGCTAACAATCTTCGCTTCAGGACTACGCCAGAGCCTGCTGCGCTCACGATCAGCTTTTATCTCAACCTTTACCATGTCGCTTGCGGGGCTTGCCCTCGCAGGCTTAGCCTTCACCACCGACCCGACAATCCGATCCACATCCGCCACCTGGCATGGCGAGTTACACGACCTATCGTTCGTGTTGCTTGGTCTCACGCTGATGTCCGCGATGATTTTGCTGGGCTTTACATTTCGTCATGACGAGTATTGGCGAAGCCTCTCAAGCTATACGTGGCTAACGGTCGCTTTTGCAGGACCAGCTTTCGGGTTGAAAGGAGCCGCGTTCTACATCTTCCTGTTGACAGTGTTGATTTGGTGTGAAGTCGTCGCTGTCCGCTTGCATCAAAAAAGAAGTTGACTTTTGTCCGATTTTTTTGTATAGTGATGTTACCCGACTCGAGAGGAGTGTGAACATGGCTGCGAAACAACCTAGAAAAACGAAAAACTTGGAAAGCCAAAAGGAACTTGCCGAGGCAAAAGCTTATTTTGGGGCGAATGAACTATTGTCGAATCCACCGGTAAGCCGCGCCGCATATTCAGACCGTATGGCATGGGTGCTGGCATCCATGGCACACCTGGCGTATGACAGGTTCGAAGACGGCGGACTGCCCAAGACACTGTTGCTCAAAAAGCTTGAGGGCGGCAACTTTAAATGGGTTGATGGATTCAATGCAGTGAAGACAGATACGCAGGCATTTCTGGTGGTGAAGGAAGATTCGTCCTTTGCAGTGCTTGCCTTCCGCGGGACCGAGACCACAAAACTGACCGATATCTTAACGGATGCAACAGCCAGCATGACGAAGACGATCGAGGGCAAAGTCCATACAGGATTTAGGAAGGCATATCAAAGTGTAGAAAGTGATATCGTAAAGAGCGTTGCAAAATTGAGCGGGATTCCGCTTTACATTACCGGTCATTCGCTGGGTGCGGCACTTGCCACTTATGCCACACAATGTCTTGAACAGAACCCTGCCTTCCGCGATCAGATCGCAGCTTGTTATACATATGGGAGTCCGCGCGTGGGGAACACCGAGTTTGACAGGGATTTCAAATCTGTGATTTACCGCGTCGTGAATACAACAGATATTGTCACGGTGATCCCGCTGCTGGTGATGGGCTATATCCACATCGGCGATATTCGTTTCCTGGAACGAAATCCTGGAGAACTTAGAAGGGGCTACATCCCCTTCCTTCAGCGGTTATTCTTTTTTGTGGTGGGGGTCTTTAGATTGTTCGGACCATGGGTGGGCGATCATGCTATTTTAGAGTATAGAAAAAAACTGGAAGCCATTGCCCAGGATCGCAATCTTGACCTGTATTATGACGCTCTGCCAAAACTGAGGTAGTGCTGTGTTGAAGTGACTGTCATCCTTAAGATGACAGTCACTTTTTTGCTAGCAGTACGTCTGCCAGATCACTGGTATTCCTCAATAACATGTTCGCCCCAAACTTGGTCAATTCAGGTTCCTCCCCAAAGCCACATAACACACCTACTATTTGTGCCCCAGCTGATTTACCCGCGCGCATGTCGACCGTTGTATCGCCGATCATGAGACACTCCTCTGGCTTCACGTTCATCTGCTTGGCGGCAAATAGAATGGAATCCGGATAGGGCTTGGTGTGTTCGGCTGATTGACCGGTGACCACGATATCGAAATATTGCACGAGATCAAATTGTTCCAGGAAGTGCAGCGTCCCTTTTTGATCGCGGGCAGTGACGACTGCCATGGGGTAATTCCCTTTCAGGCGCGCCAGCGTTTCAGCCACGCCCGGGACGAGCAGGAATTTTTTTGATGACATTTTGTGGTGAAGGGATATCCAGTTAATGAGGGCGACGATCTCATCGTCCAAGCCGATGGTGTCGGTGAGTCCGAGCAGGGCGTTGCCGGGCGCTTCTGCCCACATCACAAAACGGCGCGCCGCATGCTCAGGGTCACGGAACAGAAGTTTTTGGAAAAATCGGATGACTTTTTGGGTGTACAAGTCGTCGGTGTCGCTGAGGGTGCCGTCTACGTCGAAGCAGAGGGCTTTGATACGGGGTATATCGAGTGTCATGGCCTATTGTACCGCGAGTGGATTCAGGAGAGTTAATCGTGCTATACTTTGAATGCATTAAAAGTATGTAGATGGATTTGCTTCCTTCGCCGTCCTCGGCGAAGGAGTTGCACGCAAAACGCCGCCGAGGACGGCGGCTTGAGCTTACGTGCTAACAAACTTTGAGCGCTCCCTATACTTTGAATATTTGTGCGTTGGCTCGATCTAAAACATAAAACGAAAGCATTCACGTACACCAGAATGACCCTAACCCAAGAAACCCAGGCAAAAGCCCTACTTGAACTTCTATATCACGTCAGCCGTGAACTTGCGACCGCGCTCGATCTGCGGACGGTGTTACAGCGCGTATTGTACGAGGCGATCCAGAACGTGGGCGGGGAGCGTTGCAGTATTGTGGTGTTGGATGATGCCGGTAAAGCTGTGGATGCGACCATAGTCTACGGCACGCAAGTCCATGAGCACACGACCCAGCAGATGCGCGATACGATGGAACGCGGTCTGGCAGGCTGGGTGATCCGCAACCGCAAAGGGGCGCTGATCCTCGATACCAGCAAGGATGAACGCTGGTTGTTCAGACCCGATGACGCAGTGGATAAATCCGGCGCGAAGTCGGCGATCTGTGTGCCGTTACTTTCCCGCGAAAAATTGGTGGGTGTGTTGACACTGGTCCATCCTTCGCCCAACGCATTTTTGGAAGCGCAATTCGATCTGATGCAGTCCATTGCCGAACAGGCGGGTGTGGCTGTGTTGAATGCGCGACTGTATACCGAAAGCCAGCGTCAGGCACGCGTGATGACGGCATTGGCTGAGGGTGCGGCGGCGATGAACGCGTCGTTGCGCATGGAGGATGTGTATCAACGCATCCTGATGCAGATGATGCAAGCCCTGCAAGTGGAAACGGTTGCGCTGAGCATGGTTGATGGCGAACATTTGATCTTCCGCGCGGTGGCGGGTTATAACGCGGAATTGATCCTTGGTAGAAAAATTTTGATCGATGATGGCGTATTGGGACATGTGGCGCGCGATGGACGCGGCGTGGTCGTGGCAGACGTCAGCCAGGAAAAGAATTTTAGTGAAGCAGACCGGCTCGGGGGCATGCAGATGCGGGCGATGCTGGTGGCGCCGATCCAGGCGCAGGGCAAAGTCATCGGCGTGCTCGAAGCGATCAATCCGATCTCCAAAGTTTTTGACCCTGATGCTTTATTGGTGATGACGGGTATCGGCGGTTTGGCGGGCACCACGATCCAGAACGCGCAGTTGTTCGAGCGGCTGCAAGCCGCGCATCAACGCTACCGCGAGTTGTTTGAAGATAATATTGACCCGATGGTGATCACCGATTGGGAGGGGCACATTCTCGAAGCCAACCGTCAGGTGCAAATTTTGAGCGGTTATTCGAGCGATGAACTGCACGGACTGAGCATCAATCAGTTGCATGAAGTGAACTGGGCAAAGACCGGTGAAGAGTTCGAAGTTCTGCGTGATGACCGCACCTGTTCGTATGAGTCTTCGATGCATAAAAAAGATGACACCCACAGCCCAATCGAAGTGCATGCGCGGCGCGTGGAATTCGATGAAACCGATTCGGTGCAATGGATTATGCGCGATATTGCCGAGCGTAAGGAACTGGACGGATTGCGCGAAGACCTGACCTCGATGATCTATCATGACCTGCGCTCGCCGCTGGCGAATATTGTTTCCAGCCTGGATGTGATCGCGGATATGCTGCCGGAAGGCAAGGACCGTGAGACGGTTCTTATGATCCTCAAGATTGCTGAGAACTCAACCGACCGGATCCAACGCCTGGTCAGTTCCCTGCTTGATGTGAACAAACTTGAGTCGGGTCAGGCAGTGGTGGATCAGAAGGTGGTCGATGCGCTGGCGTTGATCAAGAATGCCGTGGAAGATGTGCGACCGGTCTCGAAAAGCAGGCGCCAGTCGCTGACGGTTGAATTGCCGAATGAATTACCCGCGATCTGGGTGGATGAAGATATGGCGCGGCGCGTGCTCATCAATTTGATGGAAAACTCGAGCAAGTTTACGCCGACCGGCGGCACCATGGAAGTAGGCGCGCGGACGGAAGACGGTTGGCTGCATATCTGGATCAAGGATAATGGACCCGGTATTCTGCCCGCTGAGCAGGACCGCATCTTCGATAAGTTCACACGCTTGCGCGGTAAAGGCAAGCCCGGCGGCTTGGGGATCGGACTGGCATTCTGCCGTCTTGCTGTTCAAGGACATGGCGGGCGCATTTGGGTGGAGAGTGAATCGGGTAATGGCGCCACTTTCCACTTCACCTTCCCGGTGGCGACGCAGGAACAGATCGCAAGTTCAAGTGATTGACTTACCTTACTTGCACCTGATTCCGTGCGCGGACTCTTGGTGGTCGAGTAGTCCCGTCTGACCACACTTGCCCCAGGCGCAAGTTCTGGGAAAGACGGCGTGGATTGGGCGTTATAATTGCAATATAGTCAGGAGCAAAAACATGTTTACTTATATTGCTTATAACAATGAAATTCTTGGCGGCAAACCACACATTGCTGGTACACGCCTAAGCACTCGTGTAAAAATAAGTTCCTTGTTTTGGATGCAGTTGAACTGCATCCTGCTCGCAGTGCAACTGCTCGCGAACTCTGGAATCGGGGAGTTGCTTTTACACAACTCCGAAGTATCGAATTT